>NZ_JAJEPT010000014.1:0-104409 GCF_020686995.1 Blautia fusiformis | reverse complement strand
ATAAATTCGCGCGGTATGTCTCGGGTTTTCTGTGACCTTCGCTCACAAAAAACACCTCGCGGAACATTACCAGTGAAAAGTAACAAGAACAGCAGAGTTTTGAGGATATTATAATCAGAAAATTGTCGTATATAAGTAAAAATGATAGATATATAAAACTTTTTATCCTTGTATGTAGGAAATATAGATGCTATACTGTGTAATACAGAGTATGAACGGGGGTTCGAAAGACCTGACGGGGGGCACAGCTATGATTTATACAGCTTTGACGAAAAAAGCTATGAAGGTGGCATACGAGGCACATCATGGACAGACAGATCGAAGCGGGACACCTTATATCTTTCATCCATTTCATGTAGCAGAGCAAATGGATGATGAACTCAGTGTATGTACGGCACTTCTGCACGATGTGATAGAAGATACAGAGATCACATTTGAGGATCTTACCGGAAAATTTCCGGAAGAGGTTGTGGAGGCATTACGTTGTCTTACAAGAGATAAGAATATGAATTATTTCGATTATATCCGGAATCTTCGGAAAAATCCGATCGCAAAAAAAGTGAAGCAGGCTGATCTGCTCCACAATTCTGATGTAACACGTCTTTCTGACTGCGAAAATATGTCTGCTGAACAGATATCACGGCTGCATGGAAGATATAAACGGGCTTTGGAGATACTTCATGATGCCAGGTGATATTATTTTCGCACAAGTCATTTATTGACCCTTATTCAGCTTTTTCATGCGCATGGTCCACACAAAATATCCGTGACCTCAGATATTATTGTGGATCTTCTTAGCGGAAGTATGGATTTCTTGCATTGATCTCCATGTAGCATTTGATCGCATATTTGATAAATTCTATGATTTTTTTCATTTTGTTTTCCTCCTCTTTTCTTTAACTTACAAATGCATTATAATAAACTCTCGGAAATATTACGTGCCAAAAACACAGAAAAAGTAGTCAAATATTGCGGAGAGAAAAATCTATGTTTCCAGTGTACGAAGAAAAAAAGAAGAATCTCCATATTCATCTGCGGACCTCAGCCCATGCTTCACCCCATCTTCATAACTCCATAGAGTTTATCTATATCACAGAGGGAACTCTGGAGCTTGGTATGGGACAGGAGCTTTATCATATGGAGGAGGGAGATGTCTCTGGATCGGATGGCCAGAGATCTGGGCATCAGCAGGTTCACATTGTCCAGAGTTTTTTCCGGAACCTTTCACCGGAATTTCAATCAGTTTCTCAATGAGCAGCGACTGAATTATGTGACGATCCATCTGGAATGTAGTGATGAAAGTATTACGGATATCTGTATGAATGCGGGATTTGAAAGTCAGAGGACTTTTAACCGGGTATTCCGGGAACGGTACCGGATGACACCAAGAGAATACAGAACATTATATAAGGAAAAATATTTACGAGAGGAACAGACATGATCACAGTAGAACTGGAACATTTCAGCCTTGATAAAATATGCGATTCCGGACAGTGTTTCCGGATGAAAAAGCTTGGAGACGGACATTTTTCCATGGTGGCGGGAGACCAGTATCTGGAAATGCATCAGGAAGACGGAGTGGTGGAATTTTGCTGCTCTCAGGAGGAGTTTATCTGTTACTGGGTGCTTTATTTTGATCTGGATACGGATTATGAAGCTTACATGAATGCGGCTAATCCACGGGATAAATATCTGGGCGCCGCAATAAAAGCAGGAGACGGGATACGGATATTAAGACAGGATCTCTGGGAAATGATCGTTACGTTTCTGATATCTCAGCAGAACAATATCAAGCGTATCCGCAAATGTATCGAAACCATCTGCCGGAAATACGGAGAGCGGAAAATTTCATCTGCAGGTGTGGAATACTACGCTTTTCCGACTGTAGAGGCGCTGAGTCAGGCAACGGAAGAGGAGTTAAGAGGATGCGGTCTGGGATACCGGGCAAAATATATCGCAGTAACGGCCAGGACCATTGCATCCGGCCAGATCTCTCTGGAAAAAATCTATGATATGCGTTACCATCAGGCAAAGAAGGAGCTGATGAAGCTCTGTGGTGTGGGAGAAAAGGTAGCTGAGTGTATCTGCCTGTTTGCACTGCATCATATGGATGCTTTTCCCATAGATACCCACATCCGTCAGGTCATGGACGTGCATTACAAAAGAGGATTTCCCAACCGCAGATACAGAGGAATGCGTGGGATCATGCAGCAGTATATTTTTTACTATGACTTGTACTCATAGACTGCGGATGCTATCATAGGTGAAAATAAAGGAAAAATCCACGGAGGAAAAAGTAATCAGAAAATATTTACTGCGATTGAGACAACCACGTATAAAAAAGAAAGAAAACAGATATTATATCCGGGGCTATAAGGGAACGGAAGTGATCATCCGTACAGATCATGAGATTTTGAAGAGGATTGCCTACAGGCGTACCTGCGTGAAACAAGTCTGCATTCCTGGAAGATATGGAACAGAAACAAAATATATCTATACAAGAAAAGAAAACAGAAGAAGCCGCCCGATCATAGTTCCGGGCATTCCGACCGGGAGAGAAACTGCTATGCCACGTGCCGTGCGGACAGTGCTCCATGCTCTTTCCTATGGCGGGATCGAAGTGGAGGCTTCCAGAAAGCTGGCAGATCTTAAGAAGATGGATCCTATGAGGATCTTTTACAGGACACTGGATGCGGAAGTTTATAACGGAGACTATAAAGTGCCGATCCGTCTGTTTTTTCCAACAGAAGAGGACATGGAAAACGGTGCCGCCTCCGGAAAAAAACCACCGGTGATCCTGTTTTTCCATGGCGGTGGCTGGGTTACGGAAAGTGTAGAGAATTATCAGCGGGTTTGTGCCAGAATGGCACAGTCTACCGGTCAGATCGTGGCGTCTGTTGAATACAGGCTGGCACCGGAATACCGTTTCCCGGTGGGACTGATGGATTGTTATGCAGCTGCGAAGATTTTTTACACCAATCGTTTTCTTCTGAATACGGATCCGGATCGTATCACCATTATGGGAGATAGTGCAGGCGGAAATCTGGCAGCGGCTGTATGTATGATGGCCAGAGACCGCGGAGAATTTTTTCCGAAAAAACAGATCCTTATTTACCCGGCACTGAACAACTGTTATACGGAAGACTCTCCCTTTGAATCCGTAAAAACAAACGGAACCGGCTATCTTCTCACAGCAGAGAAGATGGAAGATTATCTGAAACTCTATGAGAGTTGTTCGGAAGACAGGAGGAATCCATATTTTGCGCCGATCCTGGAGAAGGATCTTCGAAATATGCCGGATACACTGATACTTACCGCTGAGTTCGATCCTCTTCGGGATGAAGGAGAGGCATTTGGTGAAAAGCTGAAGGAAGCGGGAAATCGTGTGGAAGTGCACAGGATCGCAGGTGCGTTTCATGGGTATTTTGCACTGGGAATCAAATTTCTGCATGTGCAGGAGAGCTTTGCATATGTAAATCGTTTTCTGGAAACAGAGGAACAGGAAGAAGGAAAGCATCATGAAGAACGAATATGCACAGTGGAGAAAACTTGACAACGCGGCGCTGGCGTTCCCGGCGGTGACAGGAAAGAATGACACCAGGGTATTTCGTTTTTACTGTGAACTGAAAGAAGAGATAAAAGAAGAAACACTGCAGGAAGCCCTGGAGAGGACACTGGAAAAATATCCTCTTTTCCGTGCAGTTTTAAGAAAGGGACTGTTCTGGTTTTATCTCGAGAGACGTGATATTCCGGCAGTGGTAAAGAAAGAAGCAGGTGCACCCTGCAGCGGACTTTATATTCCGGACAAAAAAACGCTTCTTTTTCGGGTGAGTTACTATAAGAACAGGATCAATTTCGAGGTATTTCATGCGCTGACGGATGGAACGGGAGCCATGCATTTTCTGATGGAGCTGGTGAAAAATTATCTTCAGGAGACGCACCCATCCGCAGAGTTTCCGGAGCTTTTTCCGGATGAGAACATTACGGGCAGGGATATGGAGGAGGACAGCTTTTCTCAGTATTATTCCTCCGATGCGCCAAGAAAGAGAGAGTCCAAGAAGCCTGCCTTCCAGCTAAAAGGTGAGAAGCTCAGGCAGGAAGATATGAGTATTACGGAAGTCTGTATTCCGGTAAAAGAGATCCACGCCCGTGCAAAAGCGGCCGGTGTGTCGATCACGGTTTTTCTTACGGCAGCGCTTATCTGGGCGATCCATGAAGAAGTGCCTCAGAATCAGGCGAAAAAGCCCATTGGTCTGATGATCCCGGTAAATTTGAGAAATTATTTTCCATCCCGGTCTATGGCAAATTTTTTCGGATGGATTGAGATCAGCTGTTATTTTCAGTCTGATACAGCCTTTGAGGATATTTTGAAATCCGTAAAGGAGCAGTTTGCAAAGGAACTGAGTAAGGACGTGATCGAAGCAAAGCTGAATGATCTGGTAAGCCTGGAGAAGAATCCGATCCTGCGTCTGGTACCACTGGAGATCAAAACCCCGTTTCTTCTTGCCGGGACAACTCTGGGAGGAAGGTCAATCACGGCGATCTATTCCAATGTGGGGATCATCCGGATGCCGGAGGAATATCGGAAATATATTCAGAGATTCGGACTTTTTGCAAGCACGGATAGTCTGCAGCTGTGTTCCTGTTCTTTTGGAGATGAGATGGTTTTAAGTTTTACGTCCAAGATCCCCAATGGAAATATTGAGCGGAATTTTGTGGAGAGACTGAAAAATGAGCAGGTGTCCTGTACAATTCGGGAGAATGATCTTCCGGGACAGAAAGAGGAGCAGAAGCAGCAGATGAAGCTTTTTGAAAGCTTTACGTTTCTGTGTATTGTGCTGGCTGTGGTATGCAATCTGATCGATTATCTGCTGGATGGTCATATAGGCTGGGCCTGGTTTGTGACTGCAGGGGCGTTCTGCACCTGGCTGATGGTTTCAGTGGCTTATGTGAAGCGGAGGAATCTTCTGAAGAATGAGATGTGGCAGCTGGTGATCGCAGCTGTTGCAGGAGTGCTTTGGGATGTGTTTACCGGCTGGCGTGGCTGGTCTGTGGATTATCTGCTTCCTCTGGCTGCGCTTGCTGTGATCTGCTCCATGTGGGTGATCACTGCGGTACAGAAGCTGGAGGTGGCGGAGTATATGATCTATCTTCTGGAAGCAGGAGCTTTCGGAGGAGTGATTCCTGTGATCCTGTTGGCTGCCGGTGTGGTGACGGTGCTGTATCCGTCGCTGATCTGCATATGCGTCAGTTTCCTGATGCTGGTATGGCTGTTTCTGTTTAAGAGGAAAGATATGGTGCGGGAGATGCAGAAGAAGTTCCGGGCATAGAAAATAAAAACAACCGTCGATCTGCAGAGGATTTTTTGAACGCAGATCGCGAAGCGACTGCGTTCATGAGCAAGTAGCGAAGCGGATTGCGAATGTCCGCTTTACGATCTGTCTGCAGACCGGCGGTTTTTTAATCAAATCCAGGAAATCTCCTGCAGGGTTGCGAAAAGCAATAAGCAGTGGGTGGAAACTTGTCCGGTGTTCTAAGATCAGAATCCGAAATCTTCATAGTCCTCCGGTGTAAACTTATGATAGATCATATGCTCACCCTCCAGGGACAGACAATACCGGTAGTCATCTGGGATCCCGTCTTCGAAATATACAAGATAATCAAATCCGGTTCCGGTTGTTTTTTCCACGTGTACATGGTCGGAATAAGCATGAAAAACGTCCATCACTTCATCCAGAGTACAGCCATGACGGGCAACTGTGCCTATAAAGCGTACCAGAAATTCACTTGGCTTTCGGTTTTCGTGAACGTAGTCCGAGGCCTGAGGCGGCAGGGTGATGCAGAAACGTCCGTTTTTGGAAGAAGCCGTTACTTTTCCAAGACGGTCACAGGCATAATCTGAGAATTCTTCCATTGCATGCTGCATTTCTTCTTCCGTAAGCTCTGTGCCAAGAAGGCGGTTCAGAGACTGCAGCGGATAATAAAAACGGGTGACTCCGCTCATGTATCCGATCTTTACCTGTTGTTCCTGGATCATGTCCAGGAGATTATTTTCCAGTTTTTTGAAATTCATTATGTTTTTCCTTTCCGGGGTCTGAAGGTTTATTGAACTGCATACATTCAAATCCCATTTTTTTCGCAGATATCATTGAGACAGCAGCGGTCACAGTAAGGTTTTGTCCGCGCTGTACAGACTTCTCTTCCATGATTGACAAGACGGTGGCAGAGATCATTGCCTTCTTCCGGAGGGATGATCTTCCAGAGAGCCATTTCCACCTTTTTCGGATCCTTCATGTCATGGACAAGGCCGATGCGGTTGGAAAGGCGGATACAGTGAGTATCTGTTACAATGGCAGGCCTGCCGAATACGTCACCCATGATCAGGTTTGCGCTTTTTCGGCCCACACCGGGAAGCTTCAGAAGTGCGTTAAAGTCTTCTGGTACCTTGTCGTGATACTGTTCGTGGAGAATGCGCATACAGGCGCTGATATCCCGGGCTTTGCTTTTTCCAAGGCCGCAGGGACGTACAATGGCTTCGATCGCTTCCGGCTCTGCAGCTGCCAGGGCTGCCACATCCGGGTATTTTGCATAGAGATCCTGAACTACTACATTGACCCGGGCATCGGTACACTGAGCTGCCAGACGGACACTTACAAGAAGCTTCCAGGCATCATCATAATCCAGTGTACAGTCTGCATCAGGATATTCCTTTTTTAAACGGCTGATAACTTCATAGGCCAGTTCCTGTGTTGTCATTTGTATATGAACCATCCTTTCAATTTCGGTTATATTACTGAACTACTACAGCCAGGATGATACCACAGCATTCGGAGAATTACAAGGTGGACAGGAGTACGGAAGCAGTGTTTGGCATTCGGAAATTTTATCGGCAGAGCAATGTGGGGAATCCCCCCCAGGGGCTTGTTAATACCCTGACAATTTGGTACATTAAACGTGACCTGTGGGGGACCTGATTTCCCTCACGTGAATAGAAAAGTGCGGAGGAATCAACGTGGAAAAACTTCTCGATGAAATCGAATCTTACTGGAGCACCCGTACAGAAGGGTACTCCGAAGTGAATCATAAAGAGCTTGCGGGAACGCAGAAAAACGCATGGCTTAAGGTACTGACCAGTCAGTTTCCGGACAAGCCCAAGGAAGAGATCCGTATCCTGGATATCGGAACAGGTCCCGGATTTTTTCCTGTGATCCTGGCAGAAGCCGGATATCATGTAGATGCAGTAGATTATACGGAAGGAATGCTGGAAAAGGCAAAGGAAAATGCGGGAGACCTTTGCCGGAACATCCGTTTTTGGAGGATGGATGCACAGAAGCTGGATTTTGAGGATAATACCTTTGACGTGGTCATTTCACGAAATCTTACCTGGAATCTGGAGCATCCTGATGTTGCCTACAGGGAGTGGGTCCGTGTACTGAAGGCAGGAGGAAGGCTTCTGAATTTTGATGCCAACTGGTACGGCTATCTTTATGAGGAAGAACAGCGTAAGGCCTACGAAAACGACCGGAAAAATGTGGAAAACAACAGCCTGGATGATCACTATCTCTGTACAGATATTGAGCGCATGGAACGGATTGCCCTCCAGGTACCGCTGTCAAAGATCAGCCGTCCCCGTTGGGACGTAAAAACTCTCAGAGAAGCAGGACTTCTTGGAATCCGCACAGACACAGAAATATGGAAAACGGTCTGGAGTGAGGAAGAGAGACTGAATTATCAGTCCACACCAATGTTTATGGTAACCGGTGTGAAACCGGATCATTTCCTGAATCTTCCGGTTGCGGCAGGAGAAAAAACAGAAGGATTTCTTGAGCTCGGAGATGGAGAATTTACTCTTCCGGCAACCATTATCCGTGGAAAAAATCCGGGAAAAACCGTCCTTGTCACAGCTGGACTTCATGCAGGAGAATATGTGGGGATCCAGACCCTGATCGAGCTGTCAAAAAAACTGAATCCGGAAAAAGTTAACGGACAGCTGGTTCTGGTAAAAGTGCTGAACAGGCAAGACTTTGAGAAGCGAGCAGGCAGCATCAGCTGGGAAGACGGAAAAAATCTGAACCGTGTTTTCCCTGGCAAAAAAGATGGCACAAGAATGGAGCGCCTGGCAGCAGCCATCACAGAATCCCTGATCAAAAAAGCAGATTATTATATCGACCTTCACGGCGGTGACGATTACGAGGAACTGACTCCGTATGTATATTTTGCAGGCGTTGCAAAGCCGGAGATTGTGGAAGCCTCCCGAAAAATGGCAGAGCAGGTTGATGTCCCATATATGGTACAGTCAAATGTAAGCACAGGCGGCGCCTACAATTACGCGGCAAGTACCTGTGACATTCCGGCAGTCCTTCTGGAACGTGGCTGCATGGGAACCTGGGAGCGTGAAGAAGTAGACTCCATGCGCCGCGATGTGCGAAACATTCTCTGCAGCATTGGAGCTTACAACGGAATCCGTTCTCACAGCACCTACTATCCGCTGAAAATGGATGATGTCCGATATCAGTGCGCCAGTGTCAACGGTCTCTGGTACCCGGTCAAGAAACCAGGCGATATCGTTCATCAGGATGAGTATCTCGGAGAGATCCGTGATTATGAGGGAAATGTCCAGGAAATCTGTCGTGCAGACATGGATGGTGTGATCCTTTATCAGGTATCAAGCCTTCAGGTTGTGGAAGGCGGCCCTGTGATCACCTACGGAAATATCGTAAGAGAAAAAGATGAGCGGAAAACAAGGATCGCTCAGTACTGGACCAGGCGCAGCGACAGCTTTCTGGAACAGAGAAGAGCAGAGCTTCACAGTGCACTTGCAGGCCGCTGGATGGCTGAGCTTAAGAAGTATCTGCCGGAGAAAAAGAATCTCAGGATCCTGGATGTAGGCTGCGGAACCGGATTTTTTACCATTCTTCTTGCAAAGGAGGGCCATCAGGTAATCGGGATCGATCTGACGCCGGATATGATCACTCATGCAAAGGAGCTGGCTGAGGAAGAAAAAGCAGACTGCCGGTTTATGGTGATGGATGCAGAAGCTCCGGATTTTCCGGATGAGGAATTTGATGTGATCGTATCCCGAAACCTTACCTGGACACTGCCGGATGCGGAACACGCTTACCAGGAATGGTTCCGTGTGCTGAAATCTGGCGGAGTGATGATCAACCTGGACGCTAACTATGGAGCAGCAGATTTTGCGGATACTGCAGATCTTCCGGAAAATCATGCCCATCATCAGATCCAGGATGAACTAATGCAGGAGTGCGAGGATATCAAGCGTCAGCTTCCGATCAGTTCTTTCCTGCGCCCGGCCTGGGATCTGGAAACACTGGGACGCATGGGCGTGGAAGAATTTTCCTTTGACCTTGGAATCAGTAAGCGTATTTATATCGAAAAAGATGAGTTTTACAATTCGACCCCGATGTTTTTGATCTTTGCAAAGAAACAGGGGTAAGGTTATGCTGAATATCAAACAGATCCAGTATTTTGCGGCCTGCGCAAAAACAGGTTCTTTCAGCCAGGCCGCAGAGCTGCTTTTTACTACCCAGTCCAATGTAAGCAAGGTGATCCGTTCCATGGAAGACGATATGCGTACCCAGCTGTTTGTCCGTCATGCAAAGGGCATAGAGCTGACACCGGAAGGAGAGCGTGCATTTATCCATGTGCAGAGGATCCTGGAAAATATAGATGAACTGGAAATGCAGGCACAGCCACTTGCAAAAAGCAGCCTGTGTGTATGCTTTCATCCCAGCTCCTGGTTTGCGGATACCTTCGTAACGTATTATGAAGCACATAAGTGCGATGATCTTCATTATCAGGTTTACGCAGCAGACACCCATGAGATCATAAAACGTGTGAAAGCCAGACAGGATGATATGGGATTCGCCTATGTGATGCAGAATCAGCTGGCAGCGTTCCAGTATTTTCTTTCCCGGAATTACCTGGAATTTGAGCAGCTGACGGAAACCGAGGTAAATATTTATACCGGGAAAGGGAAAGCAGATACAGCAGATGAGGGAGATTTTAATATGTCCCAGCTCAGGCTGATCCAGAGATTTCCCGATGAATTTTCCCCGGATAATTACCGGAACCTTGTAGAGGAAAACGGTCATTCCGCAGTGGAGGCAGAGACTGTAGTCGTAACAAACAGTGATTATATCGTGGAACGTCTTCTTGGCTCCGGAGAGCTGTGTAATATCAGTGGTGCGGATCTTTCCGGCCGTGATCCGGGATATTCCTCCGTGAAATATACATTTCCGGGAGAAGGCCAGAAACTTGTTTACGGGTGCATCTGTCGGAGAGGTGAAGAGCTCAGTGAACAGGGAAAGGATTTTCTGGGATTCGTGAAGGAAAGGCTTCAGATTTCCGGGAAGTGATAAAAGAATAAAGCAAAAGACCAGACGGGATTTTTCTGCACGGGACACAGGCTCCTGATACAGAAAAGTCCCGTTTTTTATATGGAATACATATCCATGCAAAACCCGACTGTCCAATATCCCCGTACCGGGGTTGTCCGAAATCTGTTAAATGATAAAATAATATCAGCAGCACACTCCGCGTGCTGTATATAAAAACACTGTGATGCACATAACCTCCGCGCACTCCTATTTGTGCATACAAATGTTTTGTCGAATAATAACACGACCCTTTCAAAAGCAGTTATGATTTTGGATGTCATAACTGCTTTTGAAATATGAACACAAATCGTGGAGTGATTTGTGTTCATGAGAATGCAGCAGGGCGGAATGCGAATGTCTGTCTGAACTGTAAAGGGCAGTGGGAAAGGAAAATTATGAACAAAGAAAATAAACTCGTCATCCGGATCCTGAAACGGATCCTTCTGCTTGCTGTGGTTATGTTTCTGCTGTCTGTGGTGGTGTTTTGGCTGGCGAGACTGGCACCGGGAGATCCCCTGCAGTCCTTTTACGGAGATTCCCTGGAAATGATGACCAGTGAGGAAGTGGCTGCGGCCAGAACGAGACTAGGACTGGATCAGGGAATCGGGGTACAGTATGTAAGGTGGTTTACCAATGTAGCCCATGGTGATTTCGGATTGTCGCTGAAATACAGGCAGCCGGTTATGAATGTGATCAGACCGCTGATCGGAAATACTCTGGTGCTGGGAGGAATTGCTTATATTGTGATCTTTATACTGGCAGTTCTGATCGCCATATTCTGTACGCTCCATGAGGATCAGTGGATCGACCGGCTGATCTGCAAGATCGGAACAGCAGCCTATTATGTGCCGGCTTTCTGGCTTGGTGTGGTACTGATCCTGATCTTCAGTGTAAATCTTGGATGGTTCCCAAGCAGCGGTGCCTATGATGTAGGAATGTCAGATAGTATCGGCAATCGTATGAAGCATATGATCCTTCCGCTGGTAGTAATGATCTTCAGCCATCTCTGGTATTACGCATATATGATACGCAACAAATTCCTGGATGAGGTGCGGAAGGATTATGTACTTCTTGCCAGATCCAAGGGATTTTCCAAAAGAAAGATCCTGTGGAAGCATTGTCTTCGAAATGTAATGCCGACGATCGTGAGTATCATGGCAGTTTCGGTACCCCATGTAACCGGTGGGACTGTAACTGTGGAGGCTGTTTTCAATTATGCGGGAATTGGAAACCTTGCAGTGGAATCTGCAAAATATCATGATTATAATCTGCTGATGATCGATGTGCTGATCACGGGATTTATCGTATTTTTAAGCAGCTTTGTTGCACAGACTGTCAATGAAGAGATCGATCCAAGAATGAAGGATTCGGAGGTGAGGGTATGGTAGCTGACCGGAAGCTTTCAGAAGCTGAGCTTTTTCAGGTAGTTGGTGCCGGGTGGAAGCAGCATGAATCTGAAAAACGGAAAAAAACATTTCGGGAAAGGCTGAAGGGGAAACCGGTATTTTCCCTGTTCCTGCTTTTTCTGATCGTTTTGGGCTGTGTATTTGCGAATGTTGTGGCAAATCATGATCCCTCAGGTTTTTATCTTCAGAATCTGAATACACCGCCGGGAAAAGAATTTATCTTTGGAACGGATTCGCTTGGAAGAGATATTTATTCACTGATCTGGTATGGCGGAAGGGTTTCTCTGGTGATCGGACTTCTGGGTGCGGCGATCATTACCCTGGTTGGTGTTACCTACGGATGCATCAGCGGAACAGCAGGTCCAAAGGTGGATTCGGTTATGATGCGCTTTACGGAAATGTGCGGAAGTATTCCGACCCTTCTGCTGATCCTGATCCTGTCTGCGGTTATTCAGGCCAATGATGTGATCAGCATATCTGTGATCATCGGCATTACCGGGTGGTTTGCACTGGCACGTATTGTAAGAAGTGAAGTGCGGCAGATAAGGAACAGTGATTATGTGATGTATGCAAGACTTTGCGGAGGAAGTTTTGGATATGTGATGTATCACCATCTGATACCGAATTTTGTTTCGGCGATCATGTTTGTGGTGATCTCTTCGATAAGCAGCTGTATTACCATGGAATCTACTTTAAGCTTTCTTGGCCTTGGGCTTCCGGCAGATGTAGTTTCCTGGGGAAGTATGCTCTCGCTGGCAAATAAAGCACTGATCATGAATACCTGGTGGGTGATCGTGATCCCGGGAGTTTTTCTGGTCATTACTTTAATGTGCATTACCAGTATGGGAAGCTTTGTGAGAAGTGAGGTAAATAATCATTACAGCAATCTCTGATGCAGTCAGAAAAAATATTTGGACGCAAACCGTGATAAAACATTCCGAAGTGTGGATAACCGGTTTGAAAATAAGGAAAGATGAGGAAAACAGAATGAAAAAGAGAACAGGAAACAACTATGGAAGAAAATATGCGGCGATAACACTGGCAGCAGTGACCGCAGCATGTACAGGAGCAACTGCAGGCAGTGTGGTAACCGTAGCTGCGGCAGAAGAAAACAAAACTCTGGTATATGCAGGTGAGTCAGAAAGTACGATCAATCCCCTTCTGAATAACCATGATGAGCTTCCGGATCTTATTTTTTCAGGACTGATGAAATATGATGCCAATGGAAAGCCGGTAGAGGATCTTGCAGAGAGCTATACCTTTGACAAGGATACCAATACCTATACTTTTAAGCTTCGAGATGGTGTTAAGTGGCATGATGGAGAAGATTTCAATGCAGAGGATGTTGTATACACCTATAAGGAGCTTACAGAGGATGAAACTCTGGGAGCCAGCATCACCAGCAATTACCAGGACATTACAGGTATTGAGGCACCGGATGATCAGACTGTGATCTTTACACTGGATCAGTATGATGCTGCCATGCTGGATTACTTTACCATGGGAATCCTTCCTGAGCATCTTCTGGAAGGAGAGGATGTGAATACTACATCCTTTAATCAGAATCCGGTGGGAACAGGCCGTTATAAATTTGAAGACTGGGATGCTACCGGCGGAATGATCACACTGAAACGAAATGAAGATTATTACGGAAAGGTTCCGAATATTGAAACCGTTGTATACCGTACAGTATCGGATGAGACTGCAAAGGCAACCATGCTCCAGTCCGGCGAGGCGGATCTTGCATGGCTGAATTCCAACTATGCTTCTCAGTTCAAGGATAAGGACGGATATAATTACTGGGAGTTCACCACAGCAGATTACCGTGGAGCTGCCATGGATATGAGCACAGATTTCTGGAAGGAAAACGGAGATTCCATCGGCGTTCTGAATTATGCGCTGGATAAGGATTCCATTATTGCAGGTGTTCTTGCAGGACAGGGAGAGGCGGCATACAGCCCGATCCAGAGAAATCCTCTCGGAACAGATAAGGAAGCTAATATCTACTCCTATGATCTGGATACCTTTGCAAAGAAGATGGAAGAGCTGGGATGGAAAAAAGGTGATGATGGGATCTATGAGAGGAACGGACAGAAATTCCACTTTACCATCCAGGTACGTGATTACGAAGAAGAGCGTGTGGATATTGCCAATGTCATGTCTGATATGCTGAAGCAGGCTGGCGTGGAAATGGAAGTAAAGCTTGTTACCAAATTTGACTGGGATGCAGGATACAATGGATTCCTTGCAGGTTATTCAACACAGTTTGACCCGGATATGGCATATGTAAACTTTGTAACCGACGCAAGTGGAAATAACATGCATTATTCCAATGCAGATGTGGACAAATATCTTGAGGAAGGCCGTCACGGTGAGACTGAGGAAGCCAGAAAAGAGGCTTACAGTGAATTCGAAAAGGCATACGCCGAGGCACCTGGAATCCTTCTGGTTGCTTATCTCCAGGGAGATTATGTAGGCGTTTCCGGACTTGACGGACTGGATACCACACGTGTTCTGGGACATCATTCCGTAGGTGTTATGTGGAATATTGAAGACTGGACCATTACAAAATAAGGAAAAGATCATGCAGGAAACCGTTTTGGAATTAAAAAACTATTCGGTAAGCTTTGACACACCGGACGGCGAGGTACAGGCCGTCCGGAATGTTGATCTCACGGTAAAAAAAGGAGAGATACTTTGTATCGTAGGTGAGTCCGGATGTGGAAAAACCGTTATGTGCCGTAGTGTGATGAAGCTTCTGCCACCGAATGCACATGTAAAAAGCGGAGAGATCAGTCTCTGCGGAGAGAATATCACAGCTTATAAGAGAAAAAAAATGGAAAAGCTGTGCGGAAGTAAGGTAAGCATGGTGTTCCAGGACCCTATGCTGACGCTGAATCCAACGATTCCTGTTGGCAAACAGATCACAGAGGCTATCATCAAAAATCAGAAAGTATCCAGGGATGAGGCCAGAAAAAAAGCTGTGGAAATGCTGAAGCTGGTAGGAATTCCGGATGCAGAACAGCGCTATGGCCTGCAGCCTCATTTTTTTTCCGGTGGAATGCGTCAGCGTTGTGTTCTGGCTATTGCACTGGCCTGTGATCCGGAAATATTATTTGCCGATGAGGCGACTACAGCACTGGATGCAACCGTGGAAGCAAAGATTCTGGATCTGCTTCTTGAGCTGAGAGAAAAAACAGGGATCAGTATTGTGTTCATATCTCATGATCTTGGAGCTGTTGCAAGGATCGCAGACAGAGTTGCAGTTATGTATGCAGGAAAGATCATTGAGATCGGGACAGCGGAAGAGGTTTATTATGATCCCCGGCATCCTTATACCTGGGGACTTTTGTCTTCTCTGCCTGTATTTGCAGGTGAAAAAGGGGAGCTGAATCCGATCCCCGGAATGCCGCCCTCTCTTTTGGATCCTCCGCCGGGAGATGCGTTTGCCGTTCGAAATCCCCAGGCGCTGGCAATCGATTATGAACAGACTCCTCCGATGTTTAAAGTCAGTGATACGCATTATGCAGCCACATGGCT
Organism: Blautia fusiformis; assembly: GCF_020686995.1. Lineage (NCBI taxonomy): Bacteria > Bacillati > Bacillota > Clostridia > Lachnospirales > Lachnospiraceae > Blautia > Blautia fusiformis. The sequence continues at coordinate 89,066 of NZ_JAJEPT010000014.1, read as the reverse complement.
TCTGGATGAAAGAGCTCCAAAAATAGAAATGCCCTCCATTTTGAAGGACAGATTACAGGAAAACAGCGGCCGTAAACAGAAACCGGATAAAAAGGAAGCGTCATTTTTACAGAAAACAGAACAGAAACAGGCGCCTGTACTGATCGAAGCCAGAAATCTGAAGCAGCATTTCCGTATCCGTTCCGATTATACGATCCATGCAGTGGATGATGTTTCCTTCAGTATCCGGGAAGGTGAGATCATGGCGCTGGTGGGTGAGACCGGCTGCGGGAAATCCACGACAGCCAGAACGCTTGCAGGAATCTACCGGCCTACAGGCGGGGAGATCTTTTATCAGGGAGAAAGAGTGCCGGATAAAAAGGATCCTTTCGGAATGCGGAAGAAAATGCAGACTGAGATCCAGATGATCTTTCAGGATTCGGGCGCTGCACTGAATCCCCGAATGAGCATACGGCAGATCATGCTGGAGCCTGTAAAGATCAGCCGCAGGATCCGTGACAGAGAAATGCTGGAAAACAGGCTTCGGGAAATCCTGAAGGAGACAGGACTGGATGAAAGCATTCTGTCGAAAAAGCCGGGAGAGCTTTCCGGCGGACAGAGACAGAGAGTTGCCATAGGAAGAAGCCTTCTCATGGAACCACGTCTTATCATTGCGGATGAACCGATCGCATCGTTGGATATTTCTATCCAGGCACAGATCGTCATGCTTTTTAAAAAGCTTCAGCAGGAAAAAAGATTTTCTTTTCTTTTTATTGCCCATGATCTGTCAATGGTACGTTTTTTAAGCGATACAACAGGTGTGATGAAAAACGGAAAGCTGGTAGAAATGGCACCTACAAAAGAGCTTTTTGAGAATCCGCAGCATCCTTATACACAGTCCCTGCTTTCTGCGATCCATATCCCGGATCCGCTGGAAGAGAGAAAACGAAGGCTGATCGAGTATGAAGAGCTACAGTCGCTTGGAGAGGGCTGGAAAGAATTATCCGCATGTCACTGTGTGAGAATATAAGAGCATAATGGAATACATATGTATGACAAAATGGAATGTGAAAAATCCCCCCGCCGGGGTTGTGGCAGAACAGCCGTGTTGTTAAACTTTTGTTATTCGAAATACTGAGAAACAAAGTGCGGAGAGGAAAATATGAGAAAATATATAATAAAACGGTTGCTGCAGCTGATCCCGGTCCTGATCGGGATCACATTTCTTTCTTTTGCCATGATGCGGCTTGCCGGCGGAGATGCAGTAACCTATATGTATGAAAATGCAGGCTCTGCAGTATCCCAGGAGGTCATTGACAATGCAAAGGCGGAATATGGCCTTGATAAACCATTCCTTGTACAATATGCTACCTGGTTTGCGGGAATGGCAACCGGAGATATGGGAGAGAGCTATGTGTCTCACAGAGATGTCTATGAAACCTTTATTTCAAAGCTTCCGGCAACGATGATGCTGACTCTGTCATCGATCCTTCTTACAATTGTTCTTGCGATCCCGTTGGGAATCCTGTCAGCAGTAAAGCACAACAAATGGGTAGATTATCTGATAAGACTTTTAAGCTTTATCGGCAATTCCATGCCGAATTTTTTTGCTGCCATGGTGCTGATGTATTTTCTGTCCATCAGGCTGGGCGTTTTGCCGGTAGTCACAAATGCAGATCTCGGACAGAGTATTATTCTGCCGACACTGACACTGGCGATCTCCATGGCTGCAAAATATACCAGACAGGTGCGTGCCACGGTTCTGGAAGAACTGAATAAGGATTATGTGACCGGAGCCCGGGCAAGAGGGATCCGCAGTCGTGTGATCATCTGGAAGAGTGTAATGAAGGCTTCCATGCTGACGATCATCACACTGCTGGCGCTGTCCATCGGCAATCTTCTGGGAGGAACTGCCATTGTGGAAAATATCTTTATGTGGGATGGTGTCGGAAAACTGGCGGTAGATGCGATCACCATGCGTGACTATCCGATCATCCAGGCCTATGTGGCATGGATGGCGGTCATTTATGTTCTGGTAAATCTGGTGACAGATATTATTTACCACTATCTGGATCCGAGAGTACGACTTGGAGGTGACAGAGCATGAGTGGAAAAAATAATATCACAGTCCGGAAACAGAAGATCCGGAAAAATCATACAAAAGCAAAGCTTGTCTTTTTTCTTGTGCTCACAGCATTGCTTCTGTTTGTAGCGGCATTTGCAAAATATCTCTGTCCTTATGATCCTTATGCCCAGGATCTGGCACTTGCCCAGAAACCGCCGGGACCGGAGCATCTGCTCGGGACAGACCGTTATGGGAGAGATATGCTTTCCCGTGTGATCATAGGAAGCACGACCAGTATTTATGCAACGCTGCTCCTGGTTGCGGTGATCACTGTGGTGGGAACGGCTATTGGTATTTTCTGTGGCTGGAAGGGCGGCAAAGCCGATACCGTTCTGATGCGTATCTCCGATCTGTTCCTGGCTTTCCCGGGACTGGTATTTGCCCTGGCAGTAGCAGGTGTTCTGGGAGGCGGTATCCAAAATGCGATCATTGCCCTGGCGGTGATCAGCTGGCCGAAGTTTGCAAGACTTGCCAGAGGGCTTACGCTGACTCAGAAGGACTCTGCATATCTTATGGCGGCAAAGCTTTCCGGAAGCAGTACAGGAAAGCTTCTGCTCAAACATATCCTTCCAAATATTGCAGGCCCCATACTTGTTACGTCAGTTCTTGACATCGGAACCATGATGATGGAGCTGGCAGGACTTTCCTTTCTCGGGCTTGGGGTAAAGCCTCCAATGGCAGAATGGGGAAGTATGATCAACGATGGAAGAAGTATGCTGCAGATTTCACCGTGGATGGTACTTGCGCCGGGAATGGCGATTTTTATTACGGTAATGATCTTTAATCTTCTGGGAGATACGATCCGGGATTATATGGATCCGAAAGAACGAAACAGGAGAAGAGGATAACAGGCACTTATAAATAAACATAACACAGAAAGTGAGAGCAGAGATTATGAAGAAAAAGATTCTGGCAGCAGTGCTTGCAGCGGCAATGGTCATGAGCATGACAGGAGTTCCGGCAGCAGCAAAAAGCAAAGAAAAGAGTGAAGGAACTACCTTTGTTTACGGAACTACCGGATACAGTGAAGAAATGGGAGATGCAGGATTAAACCCTCACGACAATTATTCCGGATGGAGCTGTCTTCGTTATGGCGTAGGAGAAACACTGTTTAAGTACAATGACAACATGGAGTTAGAGCCATGGCTTGCTACAGACTATGAATTTACAGACGACAATACAGTAAAGATCACTCTTCGTGACGGTGTGAAATTTTCCAGCGGAAGAACCATGGACGGAGAAGCGGTAAAGGAGTGCCTGGAGGATCTGATCGCAAACCATGACCGTGCACCTTACGATATGAAGATCGATAAGATCGAAGCAGATGGAATGACAGTAACGATCCATACTTCCGAACCATGTCCGGCACTGATCAATTATCTCGGTGATCCATATGGTGCTATCATTGATATGGATTATGGCGTACAGGGAGAGGGCGGCTCTGCAAATGTGGCAGGAACAGGCCCTTATGTTGCAACAGAGGTATCTCCAACAGAGATTAAGCTGGTAAAAAATGAGGATTACTGGGGCGGAGATGTAAAGGTAGACAACGTTATCGTAAAATCCTTCTCAGACGGAAGTGCCCTGACAGCAGCATTACAGACAGGCGATATACAGGGAACCTATGGACTTCAGTATGATAACTATGCGCTTTTTGATGGAAATCCGGACTATCAGATCAGCTCTGTAGCAACAAGCAGATGTTTCTTCGGACAGTTTAATATGAAGTCTGAACTGATGCAGGATCAGAATGTGAGAAAAGCCATTGAGATGGGAATCGATAAGGACGGCTTCTGCAGTGTGATCATGGAGGGACGAGGTGTTCCGGCAGTGGGAGCCTTCCCAAGCAGCTTTTCCTATGGAAACGATGCAGTAAAGGCATCGTCCTATGATCCGGAAGAGGCGAAAAAGCTTCTGGAAGAATCCGGATGGACAGATACGGATGGAGATGGCTATGCAGATAAGGACGGAAAGAAGCTGTCCATCACATGGCTGACCTATCCAACCCGTCTGGAACAGCCTAAGCTTGCAGAATATGCACAGTCCACTTTAAAGGACATCGGAATTGAGGTCAATGTTAACAATACAGCAGATCATGCGACGTATGCGAAGAACGGAGAATTTGATGTATATGTAAGCTCGCTTACAACTGCACCTACCGGTGATCCGGAATATTTCTTCACAAGTACAGTTGTATCTGACGCTGCCAAAAATTATGGCAAATACAGCAATTCGGATCTTGATGATATCGTAGCGAAGCTGCATGAGACCTTTGATACAGATGAGAGAGGTAAGCTTGCTGTGGAAGCACAGCAGACCATTCTGGATGATGATGCGTATTTCTTTGTTTCTCATCTGAACATGGGGCTTGTGTCAAAGTCAAATGTATCAGGGCTGACTGCTCATCCATGTGATTATTACGAGATCACGGCAGATCTGGAAGTGAAATAAGATGGAATCATTGTTGAAGCTTGAGCATGTGACGATCTGCTACAACGGAGAACCGGTTGTACATGATGTGGATCTGAAACTGAATAAAGGGGAGATCCTGGGGGTGGTAGGTGAATCCGGAAGCGGAAAAAGTACCATCATCAAGGCAATCATGGGACTTCTGGGAAACGAAGGCATGGTGACAGAAGGAGATATCTGGTACAAAGGAAAAAATGTGGTGGATATGCCGGAAAAAGAATTACGCAGACTTCTGGGTCCTGAGATCGCCATGGTCTTTCAGGATTCAGGAGCAGCCCTTTGTCCCATCCGCACCGTGGGCGATCAGATTTATGAGAGTATGCGGGAGCATGAAAGGATCAGTCGTAAAGAGTGTGCGGAGCGCGCCGTCCGGATGATGGCTAAGATTGGCCTCAAGGATGGGGAACGTGTTTTGCAAAGCTACCCATTTGAATTGTCCGGCGGTATGAATCAGCGTGTGGGAATCTGTATTTCCATGCTGCAGAATCCGTCGCTTCTTCTGGCAGATGAGCCTACCAGTGCCCTGGATGTAACCATACAGAAACAGGTAGTTGAGGAAATGCTGCTGATGCGTGAGGAATACGGAACAGCCATGATCGTTGTCACACACAACATCGGTGTGGTGGAAAAAATGGCAGATAAGGTTCTGGTACTGAAAAACGGAAAGGTGAGGGAATACGGAAAAACAGCTCAGGTTCTGACAGATCCGGAGGATCCCTATACAAAAGAGCTTATGAGTTCGGTACCTCGTCTGAAACGTACAGGTACCGGAAATGGAGGCAGATGATGACAGAAAATAAAAACATTCTGGAAGTACGTCATTTGAAAAAAAGCTTCACCACCGGTAAAAAATCCTTCACGGCTGTAGAAGACGTAAGCTTTTCTCTGAAAACGGGGGAAGTATTAGGAATCGTAGGTGAATCCGGCTCAGGAAAAAGCACTGTGGCGAAGATGATCACACATCTGACAGAACCCACCGCCGGAGAAATTTTTCTCATGGAAAAGGATATCACACATGCAAGGGGAAAAAATCTCCGGGAAATCTACCGGGAAATGCAGATGATTTTTCAGACACCGGCAGAATCCTTTGACCCCAGATGCACTCTTGGGGACGGAATCGGGGAAAGTCTCCGGAATATGGGGATAAGTAAAAAGGAAATCAGGAACCGTGTGGAAAAGCTTCTGCTTACCTGCGGACTGACTCCGGAATATGCAGATCGGTATCCCCATCAGGTCAGCGGAGGGGAGTGCCAGAGAGCGGCCATTGCCAGAGCTCTGGCTGTGGAACCCAGAGTGCTGATCTGTGATGAAGCAACCAGCGCCCTGGATGTGACTGTGCAGAAACAGATCATGGAGCTGCTTCAGAAGTTAAAAAAAGAAAACCAGCTATCCTTTCTTTTTATCTGCCATGACCTGGCCCTTGTCCAGCTGTTCTGCGACCGGGTGATCGTGATGCATGACGGACATGTGGAAGAGGAAGGGACACCGGAAGAGATCATTGAGCATCCGAAGACAGAGTATACGGAGCAGCTGATCCGGTCGGTGCTGTGATAATGACAGATAAAAACAAAAGAACGAAGTCCTCAGTAGTGCGAATACTGAGGGCTTTTTTGTATGTTACACGTTGACGCATTTTCCCTCACCCGATATAATTAAAAAAGAACCAAAACCGAATGAAAACGGAATAAATAATATAGAGGAGACCACAAAAAATGGCAGAAAATTTACAGATCAGACTGGCAGATCCAAAGGAGGCAGACCGTCTGGCAGAAATCGAGGCAATCTGTTTCCCACCTGCGGAAGCAGCAAGCCATGAGGACGTTGTGAACCGTATGGAAGCATTCCCGGAGAACTTTGTAGTAGCGGTAAAGAACGATCAGATCGTAGGATTTATCAACGGAGGAACCACAGATAAACCGGTACTTCCGGACGAATTTTATCATGATATCACTCTTCACAGAAAGGACGGGGAGATCCAGACTGTATTCGGACTGAATGTGATCCCGGAATACCGTCATCAGGGGATCGCCGGAGAGCTTGTGGAATATTTCAAGGAGCTTGCGAAAGAGCGTGGAAAAAAAGCCCTGATCCTTACCTGCAAGGAGCATATGATCCCATTCTATGAGAGCCACGGACTGAAGAAGCTGGGTGTGGCAGATTCCTGTCATGGCGGAGCAACCTGGTATGATATGCAGATCTGGTTCTGAGAAATGAAGACAGCAACAGAAGAAAAAAGAAGAGTCAGCTGCAGAAACAAAGGTCAGCTGAATAAGAAACCAGAGGAAAAATAAATGAGAATACGAATGTACAATGTGGGGTTCGGGGACTGTTTCTGTATCCGTGACAGAAAAAGCAGCCTGCTTGTGGATTTCGGGGCAGCCAACAGCAAGATCGAAGGGCGGCCACGGAGAGAGGTCTTTGATGTGATCATCTCAGACCTTACTACTATCCGCAAAAAAAATCTGCTTCTGACACATTTTCATCCGGACCATGTTTCCGGATTGCTTTATATGATGCGTTATCGAAGAGATGCCTACGAATTTGAAAAGATCTATCTTCCGGATGTATTTTCCGGTCCGGAAATGAAATACACACTGGCGCTTCTGCTTCTTGCGGATGTGACAAAAAAGGCCAGCCTTCCCGGAAGACGTGTCAGCCTTTTTGCCCTTGCAGAAGCTCTTTGCGCCAGAAAGGTAAAGATCGACCTTTTATCCAGAGGCTCAGAGTTTGAGGGAAAATATACGGCACTCTGGCCGGATCTCAGTGAAGTCAGCCGGGAAACGGAGGATGTATTTAATTCCCTGATCGAGAATCATGAAAATGCAATGACCGAGCTTGTGAACATTGCGGAGGAGGTACGTCAGCTGTTTTTGTCCATGACAGAGGAGACGCCGGAAGCAGAGCCGAAATCTGCTCCACTGTCTGAGGCATCTTTGGTGGAAGAGGATACAGAGGAATCCGAGCGCTCTTTGACAGGACAGGCAGAGCCTGGTGGGGAAAACGAAGGATATACGCAGGAGAAGCTGGAGCTTATAATGGAAAGTACAGGCGCAGCAGCTGAGGATACAGCAGAGACTCCGGAAGAGGCCGAAAAAGAGAGAGCACGTCGCCTCAAACCGGAAAAGCTGGAAAAGAAATTCCGTGAATTACAGGCAACCGAAGAATTTCAGGCACTTCTGGAAAGTGCGGAAAAACAGGGGCATTTTCTGCGTCAGTTCCGTCACAAGATCAGTCTGGCATTTCAGAATACCGGAGACGGAGAGCTGAACCTTCTGTTTACCGGAGATGTACAGCCACAGTACATGAGGATGATCGCAGAAAACTATGATGGCAGGATTCCGCTTCATGAGCATTACTGGTGTATCAAGGTACCACATCATGGTACGGAATCCCATTTCTTTGATTTCAGCAGCTTCTCCCCGGAGAATATGATGATCCCCAACGGAGCCTACTACGACAACAGCAAAAAGAAATCCAAGAATCAGCGCACTTCCATGCAGTACGGCGGTTTATTTTATATTAATGACGCGCATATGTATTGTTCCAACTGTGACTGCTGTGACAGCTATGAGAACGGATGCTCCTGTAGGGAGTATGACGTGATCTCACCGGCTTATTATAAAGATATCTGATCTGTAAAAAAGGCATACTACATGTCACATATTGAAATAATTGTGTAAATGTAACCTATATTATTCACGGCTATGCCGTGAATAATATAGGTTTAATACAGGAGGAAAAATTTTGAAACAGATCGCAGACTTGCACATACATTCCAGATATTCCATGGCAACCAGCAAAGATGGCACGCCGGAGATGCTGGATCTCTGGGCGCGGAAAAAAGGGATCACACTCCTTGGAACCGGAGATATGACACATCCCATCTGGCGGCAGGAGTTGAAGACGAAGCTGATCCCTGCGGAACAGGGACTGTTCCGGCTGAAAGATGAATATGTTTTGCCGGAGGCGGCACGCTATCCTGGAAAAGCACTCAGGTTTGTATTGTCCGGTGAGATCAGTTCCATCTATAAAAAAGGCGGAAAAACCAGGAAGGTGCACAGCCTGATCCTGCTTCCGGGATTCGATGAGGCAGATGCTTTTGCCGCAAGGCTGGAAAAGATTGGAAATATCCATTCAGACGGACGTCCTATTTTGGGGCTGCCCTGTCATGATCTTCTGGAAATGATGCTGGAGGTCAGTGAGGAGGGTATCTATATCCCCGCGCATATCTGGACCCCACATTTTTCCCTGTTTGGGGCAAAGTCCGGATTTGACACCATAGAAGAATGTTTTGAAGAACTGACACCTTACATCCATGCACTGGAGACAGGACTTTCTTCAGATCCGGCGATGAACTGGCAGATCTCGGCGCTGGATGGCTATCAGCTGGTGTCCCATTCGGATGCACATTCACCGTCGAAGCTGGGAAGGGAAGCGGATCTTCTGGATATAGAGCTTTCCTATCAGGGATTGTGGGATGCAGTGCAGAACGGAAAAGGTCTTGAAGGGACGATTGAATTTTTTCCGGAAGAAGGAAAGTATCATTTTGACGGGCACCGGAAATGCGGCGTGTGCTTGAGCCCGAAAGAAGCAGAAATGTATAACGGTATCTGCCCGGTCTGCGGAAAGAAGCTGACCATGGGTGTGGATCACCGGATCCTGCAGTTATCTGACCGTGATGAGAGTTCAGCGGCCATGCCGGAAAGCGGCCGTCCTTATGAAAGCCTGATGCCGCTGCCTGAGGTGATCTCCGCCTGCATGGGATTTTCCACGGCAAGCAAAAAAGTTCAGGGACAGTACGAGGCGCTGCTTGAAAGACTGGGTGCGGAATTTACCATATTGAGAGAGGTTCCGCCGGAAGATATCCGAAAAGCCGGCGGAGAAGTTCTGGCGGAAGGCATCCGGCGGCTCCGTGCAGGAGAAGTGGTGCGGAAACCGGGATCTGACGGAGAATATGGAAAAATAGAATTGTTTTAAGCGAATCAGGTAAGTCCTCTGCGGGGTTGCGAATATCGGCTTGATCCAATTAAGAAAATTTCTGAAATGGTGTGAAAAGAAGCAGCTGTTAAATATTTATGTATTGTGAAGAGTATTGCCGGTCATAGCGTGAGCTGCAAAAGGTAAAAGGCGATAATGATAAAGGATTGGAGCAGGGTAGAGATCATGAAAGAAAAAATAGGCATCATATCAGACACTCACGGCCTTTTGCGGCCTGAGGTACTGGAAACCTTAAAAGACTGTAAGTATATCCTCCATGCCGGAGATGTCAATAAAGACGAGATCCTGGATGTACTGCGTTCCATGGGGAATCTCTATGTGGTCCGTGGAAATAATGATAAAGACTGGGCGGAAAATCTCCGCACCAGTCTAAGCTTTACCATTGGCGGCGTGAAATTTTTTATGGTCCATAACAAAAAAGACGTTGCGTGGGAGCTGGGGGACACCCAGGTGGTCATCTTCGGGCATACTCACAAATATTTTGAGAAGATAATCGATGACAGACTGTGGCTGAATCCGGGAAGCTGTGGAAGAAGCCGCTTTGGCGGGGAGGTTACCATGGCGGTGATGACTGTAGAGGATGGAAAATATCAGGTGGAAAAAATTATTTTGGCGGAGAATTCCGGAAAATGATAAAAATTTTGTTTAAAGATCCTTTTGCGCGGATATGTTTCTGGGGATTACTGGAATACGCTGATGCATAAAAGGATTTTTTGTATTTTATTGGATACAATCCTTGTAATTTTGGATTTGTAGCGTATAATTAGAAAACGTTTAAAACAAAAGTGGTCTTACCACTTTTGCAAAATTCGTTTGAGCGCAGAGTGTGAATATGCGCTTTACATGAATCAGGAGGGATGCAACATGAAGCATGTGCAGCAGTTTAGCATCATCCTGTTGATTTCCGTCATTGGAGAATTACTGAAAACCTTTCTTCCACTTCCGGTACCGGCCAGTGTCTATGGACTGATCATTATGCTGGTGGCTTTGCTCACAGGTATTCTGAAGCTGGATCAGGTCAAAGGTGCGGCAGATTTTCTGGTTGAGATCATGCCGGTGATGTTTGTACCGGCAGGTGTGGGACTGATCACAGCCTGGAGCACTCTGAAACCGATCTGTGTACCGGTTCTCATCATGACGTTTATCAGCACGGTGATCGTAATGGTCGTAACAGGAAAAGTAACACAGGGAGTGATTCGTATGGGAAAGAGAGGAACTGAAAAATGATGGAATTCATAAAAAACTCCGCATTTTTCGGAGCAATGATAAGTCTGATCGCCTATGAGATCGGTCTGATCCTGAAAAAAAAGTTTAAAATGGCGATCTTTAATCCGCTTTTGATCTCCATCATCTGTGTTATCGGTGTTCTTTTGCTCTTCCATATTGATTATGATGATTACAATGAAGGTGGAAAATATATCAGCTATCTGCTGACCCCGGCAACGGTCTGTCTGGCAGTGCCCCTTTATGAGCAGATCCATCTGCTGAAAAAAAATCTCAAGGCAGTGGCTGCCGGAATCTTTTCCGGAACGCTGGCCGGGCTTTGCAGTGTTCTGCTTATGGCGAAATTGTTTGGCTTTGATCATCAGGAATATGTCACTATGCTTCCGAAGTCTATCACAACTGCCATCGGAATGGGCGTTTCCGAGGAGCTTGGCGGTATCGTGACCATCACCGTTGCCGTGATCATCATCACAGGAGTTCTGGGAAATATGATCGCAGAGGTTGTCTACAAGATCGCAAAGATCGAGGAGCCGATCGCAAAGGGCCTTGGACTTGGAACATCTGCCCATGCCATCGGAACTGCCAAAGCCATGGAGCTTGGACCGGTAGAAGGAGCCATGAGCAGCCTTGCCATTGCAGTTGCCGGATTGCTTACGGTTGTCGGCGCATCGGTGTTTGCTGGAATGATGTGAATATTCACTTATCGGTGTAAAAGTTAAATCCATAGAAGAATAAAAATGTGTGAAAGGTCTGTCATATATGGCAGGCTTTTTTCTTTGGGCAGAATATCCTGGGCAGTTCACGAAAAGTAGTTACTGAGAACGGAGTGAACAATAATCACAGAAAAGGAAACCGGAGATGATTTTACTTCGGATGCAACAGAAGTGCCGGATGCAACATTCTTTTTTGTGGATCTTAAAGACGAACATATTTTTGTATAAAATAAACAAATGTTCGAAAAAACCATATTTATACCGTTTTATTGGACTAAAAATGAGCTATAATGCAAACATACAGAAAATATGTTTGGAAAATATGTTCGATAAATCGTGAGACGAACATAGGACAGGGAGGATGGATCTTATGTGGAATACAGAGAGCAGCAGGAAGGCAGTATTGGCAGAAGGAAGATATGTGGATGCTGAGAACGGACATTGCGGCAGACAGAAGCTTTCCTCAGGAATGGCAATGGTACTGGGCGCACTTCTTACAATGGAGATCATGCTTGGCGGGGCAATGCTGTTTAATTTTGATTTCCGTGGAGCAGATATCGTTGCCGTTGTATTGTCATTCATGGTATTATATTTTGCAGTGGTGGCATCACTGACAGACAAGTAATAGAACGGAGGGAGAGAGGATGCCAAGGGTCTTTAACCAGAAGATTAAAATTTTATATCTGATGCGCATTTTTCTGGAACAGACGGACGAAGAGCATCCGATGTCTGTGAAGGAGCTGATCTCCTATCTGAATAGTCTGGGAATCAGTGCAGAGCGTAAGACTGTCTATGATGATATTGAAACCCTGCGGAATTTTGGAATGGATATCCTGAACCGGCGGGAGCACCCGGCCGGTTTTTATCTTGCCAGCCGGGAATTTGAGCTTCCGGAGCTGAGACTTCTGGTGGATGCAGTACAGTCCTCCAGATGTATCACCAATGGGAAATCCCGACAGCTGATCAGGAAGCTGGAGAGCCTTGCCAGTGTTTATGAGTCCAGACAGCTGCGGCGACAGGGATTTGCAGAGAACAGTATCCGGACTATAAACGAGAATGTGTATTACAGTATTGATATGATCCAGCGTGCATTAACTGAGGACAGGCAGATTTCTTTTCAGTATTGTGAATGGACTGTGGAGAAGAAGCTGTATCCGGAGAATGAGGGGGAACGATATTCGGTCAGTCCCTGGGGACTTGTATGGCAGAATGAGGAGTATTATCTGATCACTTACGACGAGAAGTGTGGAAGGGTTAAGCAGTATCTGGTAGATAAGCTCCAGCAGATCCGTATAGAGAAGGAAGTGCGATGCGGCAGAGAATTTTTTGAGAATTATGATATAGGGGAGCTGACATCCAGGACCTTCGGGATGTTTGGCGGAAAAGAGAAAACCATATGTCTGGAAGCACATAACCGCTTAGTCGGGGTGGTGCTGGATCGGTTTGGCAGAGATATTATGATACACAGGAAGGATCCTGAACATTTCAAAACACTGGTTCGTGTAAATATCAGTGACCAGTTCTTTGGCTGGATAGCCAGTCTTGGCCCGGATGCGGTGATCGCGTCACCGGATGAGGTTCGCGATAAGTACCGGGAATTTCTTGAGAAAAGTCTTTCTAATTACAAATGATAAATATATGATAAAGAAAATCTGTATATAATAAAGATTCAGGAAAATTCACTCCTGAGTCTGCAGATTTTCAACAGAAATAATATATAAAAAAATAAATGAAAACAGACAAAAATGAGAAAAATTATATAATAACTGTAACTGAAATATAAAAATAATATAGATAGCATATGTGAAAAAGATAATAGACATTGCGATGTTTAAGTGCTATAATGCTTTCGACTCTTAGGAGGGAATAAATTTTGCCATTTCAGGCAGATTACGGACGGTGAAGATATGACTGTAAAAGCAAGAATGCTGAAGCTTCTGGAGCAGAACGAGAATGAACTGATATCCGGAGAGGCGGCAGCAGCAGAACTAAACTGCACAAGGGCAGCCATCTGGAAAGCTGTGAAATCCCTTCGTGAAGAGGGATATACCATAGAAGCTGGACCAAACAAAGGCTATGTGCTTCGAGGAGGCAGCCGTTTATCGGAAGAAGGAATACGGCTTTACCTCGATCATCCGGATGTCCCTGTAAAAATATACAGAGAACTGGATTCTACAAACCGGGCAGCCAAGGAGGCTGCATTTTCAGGAGAAGCAGGTCATGGTGCACTGATACTGGCGCGCAGACAGAAAAGCGGAAGAGGCCGAAGAGGCCGAAGTTTTTATTCTCCTGAAAATGCAGGACTTTATATGAGTATCGTTCTAAGACCGGACCGGACTCTGAAGGAAGGACTCCTGATCACTACAGCGGCGGCAACTGCAGTGTGCCGTGCAGTGAAGAAAATCTGCGGGATCGACCTTGGAATCAAATGGGTCAATGATCTGTATCTTCATAATAAGAAAGTGTGTGGGATACTGACAGAGGCTGTTACAGACTTTGAAAGCGGGAACATTGAGTTTGCAGTTGTAGGAATTGGTTTGAATCTGTATATGCCGGAAGATGGGTTTCCTGAAGATATACAGGAAACGGCTGGAGCATTGTTTGAAAACAGGAAGGACGCAGAGCATATAAACTGCAGTATTCTTGTGGCGGAGATCGTCAATCAGCTTCTTATGGAAGTGGAGACTCCGGGACTTTCCAGAGAATATACAGAAAATAATATCATTCCTGGAAACATGATCGTGATCACAGACGGACAGTGTACAAGGGAAGCTTATGCAGAATCCATAGCACCAGATGGAAGGCTTCTTGTAAGAGAACAGGATGGTTCAGAAACCCTGCTTTCTTATGGAGAGGTATCTGTACGCAGAAAGTCGGATTAAGGTCAATTGAAATAAATTGTGTATTTTGTATAAAAAACAGATTCTTTTTTGTACAAAACAGGCAAAAATAATATTGACATTCTGGAAATGCGGAGTAAAATAAAGTCAACTACAAGGCGTGGTCATACCAATTATAAAAAGATGCGATCAGCGCCAAGAGAAAAGGAGGGAGAAAAACGGGAGATTTATCAAGTACACTGGCAGAAGAGCTAAACAGTAAGACAGCCTTTACCATTCCGGTGTTTGGTGGAATACCAATTGCAGAATGTGTGGTAGTCACATGGATCATCATGGCGGTTCTTGTGATTCTGTCTCTGATCTTAGTTCGGAATCTCAGTGTGGAAAATCCGGGTAAGAAGCAGCTGCTTCTGGAAACCGGGGTAAGTTTTCTTCAGGATTTCTTCATGGGTATCCTTGGAGAAGAAGGCAAACAGTATGTGCCTTATTTGATGTCAACCGTAATCTACATCGGAATAGCCAATATCGCAGGCGTATTTGGTTTTACACCACCGACGAAGGACATGAATGTTACCATTGCGCTGGCGCTGATGAGCATTATTCTGATCGAGTATGCAGGCTTTCATAAGAGGGGATTGAAGGGTTTCCTGAAAAGCTTTGCGGAGCCGGTTCCGATCATGCTTCCGATCAACATTCTGGAAATAGCGATCAGGCCTACATCTCTCTGCATGCGGTTGTTCGGTAATGTTCTGGGAAGCTTCGTAGTTATGAAGCTGCTGGAGTTTGTTTGTCCGGCCATTCTTCCCATACCATTCAGCCTGTATTTTGATTTCTTCGATGGATTCATACAGGCGTATGTATTTGTATTTTTAACATCCTTGTTCATCAAGGAAGCAATTGAGTAGTGAAGCGGAAGCTCCGCTTGATCTAAAAATGAAAAAAATTGTATTTTACAGGAGGAAAAAACTATGTTAATCGCAATTGGTGCAGCTATCGCAGTTCTTACAGGTATTGGAGCAGGTATTGGTATCGGTCTTGCAACATCTAAAGCAGTAGAAGCTATCGCAAGACAGCCAGAGGCAGAGAGCAAGATCAGTAAAGCACTTCTTCTTGGATGTGCTCTTGCAGAGGCAACAGCTATTTACGGTTTCGTAATCGGTCTTCTGATCATCATCATGCTTGGCTAATAGGTAAAGACGAGATACTAATTCAGGATTAAGAGAGGCAGGTGGACCAGGTGATTAAAATTGATATCAACCTTGTCTTTACTATTATAAACCTGATCGTTCTTTATCTTTTAATGAAGAAGTTCCTTTTCGGCCCGATCATTGGTGTTATGGAGAAAAGAAAAGCCATGATCGATGAGCAGTTTGCTTCAGCAGAGAAGACAACCACTGAAGCAAACCAGCTGAAAGGACAGTATGAGGATGCACTGAAATCTGCGAAGGAGGAATCCTTCAGTATTGTAGAGCAGGCTAAGGACGAGGCAAAAGTACAGGCAGACAGCATCGTGAAGAGAGCTAATGATCAGGCTGGCCAGATTCTTGAGAAAGCAAGAAGAGACATCAGCACTGAGCAGGAAGCTGCTATGAAAGCGATGGAAGGCAAAGTGGCTGAGCTGGCAATGGATGCAGCATCCAGAATCATGGGAAAAAAGAACGACGAAGCACAGGATATGTCCCTATATGACCAGTTTTTAGAAGGAGCAGGTGATCCTCATGACAGAGACGTCCATTAATTATGCAAAAGCATTATACGGTCTTTCTGTCCCGGGGGAGGCAATCTGCGAAACAGGAAAGATTTTTAAGAATACACCTGAGATAGGTAAAATGCTTGAAAATCCACTTGTTTCCCTCAAAGAAAAAGAACAGGTAATAGAGCGGATTTTTCCGCAGGAAATGAAGAGTTTTCTTAAAGTAACGTGTAAGTATCAGAAGATTGACAGAATCGGAGAGATCCTTGAAGCTTATGATGCTTACAGCCGGGAACAGAAAGGAATTCTCAAGGCAGAGCTTCTTTATGTAACACGTCCTGCCGAAGAGCAGGAAAATAAGATGAAGGAGTTTCTCCGTAGCCAGTTTTCTGCCAGAGAAGTGGAACTTACCCTTACAGAGGATAAAAGCCTTGTAGGTGGATTTGTTCTCCGGGCAGGAGATCGTGAGTACGACTGGAGCCTCATCGGACGTTATAAGAAACTGAAACAGAAATTAACCCGGAGGTGAAATTGAATTGGGTGCAATAAATCCAGATGAAATCATTTCGATTCTCAAGGAAGAAATAAAGAACTATGACGAAATCAGCAAGGACCAGGAAGTAGGCACTGTCATCTCCGTGGGAGATGGCATCGCAACTGTTTATGGTATCGATCATGCCATGTACGGTGAGGTTGTGACCTTCGAGAATGGTCTGAAAGGTATGGTACAGGATGTCCGTGCCAACAGCATGGGATGTATTCTTTTCGGAAAGGATACAGGAATCAAGGAAGGCACCAAGGTTGCCAGAACTGGCAAACAGGCAGGTATTCCGGTAGGTGATAAATTTATCGGAAGAATCGTAAACGCACTTGGTGAGCCTATTGATGGAAAGGGAGAGATCCAGGCAGAGGAATACCGCCCGATCGAGAACCCGGCTCCTGGAATCATCGATCGTAAGTCTGTAACTGTACCTCTGGAAACAGGAATCCTTTCCATTGATTCCATGTTTCCGATCGGCCGTGGACAGCGAGAGCTGATCATCGGCGACAGACAGACAGGTAAAACATCCATCGCAACAGATACGATCATCAACCAGAAAGGTAAGGATGTGATCTGTATCTATGTTGCCATCGGACAGAAAGCTTCTACCGTTGCAAAGGTAGTTTCCAATCTTGAAAAATACGGTGCAATGGAGTATACAACTGTATTCTCCGCAACAGCCAGTGACTGTGCACCGCTTCAGTATATTGCTCCTTACGCTGGTACTGCTCTTGCAGAGTATTTCATGTATCAGGGCAAAGACGTATTGATCGTATATGATGATCTTTCCAAGCATGCAGTGGCATATCGTGCATTGTCACTTCTGCTTGAGCGTTCTCCGGGACGTGAGGCATATCCTGGTGACGTATTCTATCTTCATTCCAGACTTCTGGAGCGTTCCAGCCGTCTGAGTGAAGAGGCAGGCGGCGGATCCATTACGGCACTTCCGATCATCGAGACACAGGCCGGTGATGTATCTGCATACATTCCTACAAACGTAATTTCCATCACAGATGGTCAGATATTCCTGGAAAGTGATCTGTTCTTCTCAGGCATGCGTCCGGCAGTCAATGTTGGTCTTTCCGTATCCCGTGTTGGTGGTGCTGCACAGACCAAGGCTATGAAGAAAGCTTCCGGTAGTGTACGTATCGACCTGGCACAGTACAGAGAGATGGAAGTGTTCACCCAGTTCAGTTCAGATCTGGATGAGGCTACAACTGCACAGCTGAAATACGGAAGCTGTCTGATGGAGCTTCTGAAACAGCCGCTCTGCAGCCCGTTAAGTCTTCATCAGCAGGTAATTACTCTCTGCGTTGCGACTCACAAGCTGATGGTAGATGTAGAAAAGAAAGAGATCAAGAAATATCAGAAGGATCTTCTGGAGTACTTTGATAATGTATATCCTGAGATCGGCAAAGAGATCGAGACTACAAAGCAGCTCTCTGATGAGCTTGTAGAGAAAATCGTAAAGGCGGCAGAAGAATTCAGAGATAAGAGCAGGTAGGTGTTGATATGGCAAATGCAAAAGAAATACAGACTCGTATGAAAAGCATTCAGGACACCATGAAGATCACCAATGCGATGTACATGATTTCTTCTTCCAAGATGCAAAAGGCCAAGAAGATCCTGCAGGATACGGAACCATATTTCTATAATATGCAGGCCGCCATTGCCAGGATCCTCCGTCATATGCCGGATATCCAGCATCCTTTCTTCAGTGAGCGTCATCTTGTTCCGAAGGATGAAAGAAAGGTAGGTACCATTGTCATTACAGGTGATAAAGGTATGGCTGGTGCATACAATCATAATGTACAGAAAATGACAGAAGATTTCATGGAAGAGGTACCGGGACATCACAAGCTGTATGTCCTTGGTATGGTAGGGCGTCAGTATTTCGGCAAGAGAGATGTGGATATGGACGGCAGTTTTCATTATACCGTGCAGAAGCCGACTATGCACAGAGCACGCCTTATCACAGATGAGATCGTACGTGCGTTTTTGGAAAGAGAGCTGGATGAAATTCACATTGTCTATACACAGATGCTGAATGCGATGGCAATGGAAAATGTGAATATGCAGCTTTTACCGCTGAAAAAGGCTGATTTTAAAGTGGGTCAGATTCCGGCAGATATTTATCAGGAGGAGATCGTGTTATCTCCGTCTGCAGATGTACTTCTGGATACTATGATCCCCAACTACCTTACAGGTGTGATCTATGGATGTCTTGTAGAGGCATATGCCAGTGAGAACAGTGCGAGAATGACAGCAATGCAGTCCTCTACAGATAGTGCGAGGGCGATGCTGAAGGATCTTTCCATTCAGTATAATCGAGCACGTCAGGCTGCGATCACGCAGGAGATCACAGAGGTTATCAGCGGTGCTAAAGCACAAAAAAGGAAGTGATGACTATGAATAAAGGTAAGATCGTACAGGTTATGGGACCTGTTGTAGACGTTGTTTTTGAAGACGGACAGCTTCCGGATATCAAGGATGCCCTTGAAGTCGAGAACAACGGTAAGAGATGCGTTATGGAGGTGTCCCAGCACCTTGGAAATAATATCGTGCGCTGCATCATGCTGGGAGCCAGCGAGGGCCTGCAGCGAGACAGAGAAGTAACAGCTACCGGAAGCGGTATCAAGGTTCCGGTTGGAGATAAAACACTTGGTCGTCTGTTCAACGTTCTTGGAGATACCGTAGATGGCGGTGATTCCCTGGACGGTGAGGAGCATTGGGTCATCCATCGTGATCCGCCTTCATTTGAAGAGCAGAAACCGGCAGTTGAGATCCTGGAAACAGGTATCAAGGTTATCGATCTTCTTGCTCCATATGCAAAAGGTGGTAAGATCGGTCTGTTCGGTGGTGCCGGTGTTGGTAAGACAGTCCTTATCCAGGAGCTGATCCAGAATATCGCTACCGAGCATGGTGGATATTCTATTTTCACCGGTGTCGGTGAGCGTTCCCGTGAGGGTAATGACCTTTGGACAGAAATGAAGGAATCAGGTGTTCTTGAGAAGACAGCCTTAGTGTTCGGACAGATGAACGAGCCGCCCGGAGCACGTATGCGTGTTGCGGAGACCGGACTTACTATGGCAGAGTATTTCCGTGATCAGGAGCACAGAGACGTACTTCTTTTTATTGATAATATCTTCCGTTTTGTACAGGCAGGATCTGAGGTTTCCGCTCTGCTTGGACGTATGCCGTCCGCAGTAGGATACCAGCCTACACTGGCAACTGAGATGGGTGAGCTTCAGGAGAGGATCGCATCTACCAAGGAAGGATCCGTTACATCCGTACAGGCCGTATATGTACCGGCCGATGACCTGACTGACCCGGCTCCGGCAACAACATTTGCTCATCTGGATGCGACAACGGTTCTTTCCCGTAAGATCGTTGAGCAGGGTATTTATCCGGCTGTAGATCCGCTTGAGTCTACTTCCCGTATCCTGGAGGCAGATATTGTTGGTGAGGAACATTACGAGGTTGCACGTAGAGTACAGGAGATTCTTCAGAAATATAAAGAGCTGCAGGACATCATTGCTATTCTTGGTATGGAGGAGCTCTCAGAGGAAGATAAGCAGACAGTATTTCGTGCAAGAAAGATCCAGAAGTTCCTTTCACAGCCGTTCCATGTAGCTGAGAACTTCACCGGTATCAAAGGTAAATATGTACCGCTGAAAGAGACGATCCGTGGCTTCAAGGCAATCATTGACGGTGAAATGGATGAGTATCCGGAGAACGCATTCTTTAATGTTGGAACCATTGATGATGTAATTGCAAAAGCAAAAGCCGAGGAGAACCGGCAGTAAGGAGCGGCTATGAGTGAGACATTTGGCCTGGAAATATATGCCAGCAATAAACTGGCTTATGCAGGACGTGCTCAGAAGCTTATTATCCCGGCAGTGGATGGTGAGCAGGGATTTCTTGCTCATCATGCGAATGTGGTAGCAACCATTATTCCAGGTGAGATGCGTTTTGAGGATGCAGATGGAAATACACATGTTTTTGCTGTGAGCAGCGGATTTGTTGAGATGATCAATAACCGTGCCAAGCTGTTCTGTCTCAGTGTAGAAAGCCCCGAGGAAATCGATATCCGTCGTGCGCAGGAAGCGAAGGATCGTGCAGAGGAGCAGCTTCGCCAGAAACAGAGTATTATGGAATACCACAGGAGTCAGCTGGCTCTTGCGAGAGCAATGACACGTCTTAAGGTAACACATAAGCAGTAAATTTAAATCATATAAAAAGATCCATTGTCAGGAAGCTGACAGTGGATCTTTTTTTCTCTGTTATTTTGTGGATGAATCAGAATCAGAATCGGTATTTTCCGGATCAGCAATGGAAGAAGCTTCAGATGCTGTATCTTTGTCGGAGTTATCAGAAGTATGAACAGGCTTTTCTGTCAGCTGCTGATATGGACGATAGGGTTCCCAGTAATGCTCTTCTTTTGTTTCGGTTTCCTGTTTCAGTTTCTTTTTCTGCTGAGTAAGAATATAAATACCTGCAGCAATGATACCTGCAGCAATGACGATCTGCGGAAGGCTGTTGCAGATATTGTATACATAGTCGACCATATTAGTCGGTACAATGAGGTACAAAAGACTTGTGAAACGACTCCACAGGATGCAGATACCAAACAGGATCAGGACCCATGCAGCTGCACTTTGATGCTTTTGTAAGAATTTTCCCATATCACCGGAAAACTGATCCATGTGAAGAATGTAATTATCCTCTACAGAGTAGAATTCTTCTTCTGACAGGGATTTCAGATTATGGACATTAAAAAAACTATAGAACCATATTACCGGGAGAAACATGGCCAGCCATCCAAGGCCGGTTATGGATGCCAGTGCGATCGATCCCCAGAACAGCAGCATAATGCTGAGTCCCTGTTTTTTAAATCCCATGTACATTTCCCCGGCACCGGGGATCAGGGAAAAGATAAATACCCAGAAACCATGTTTTTGTTTTTTCATAAATTTACTTGCCTCCGTTTATAATTTTATTCGTAAGATCATTCAGATTATTACTGATCTTCTGAGAATGTTCACTGAGCTGGGAACCTACCTCTCTGGAAAGCTGATTCAGGCCGGAACCAATGTCAAGGGATGAAGAAATCTTAACTTTTGTTTCCGGTGAAGGATGAAGAGCCGTAAAATCTGTCTGCGATACAGAAAAAAGCATGATCAGCGCAACACCCATACCTACGGCAGTCCGTAAGCCTGCACAGAGAAGCTTCATCCAATAAGCAGTTTCATGTATTTTTCTGGAAGCCTGAACTTCCGGAGAAGCTGCCTTTTTCAGAATTTCATCCTTCAGATAGGATGGAGCATACTCAGAAGCGGCATCCTCATTCTGAAGAAGTTCATCCAGACAGAAATCACATTGATCCATATGCTCCAGAAAACGGATCATTTCATCCGTATTCATGGTTCCGTCCTGGAATTTCTGGAATTCATCCTGTGGTATGTGCATCTAATCACTCCTTTCCAGCAGTGCCTTCAGCATAGATCTGGACCGGTAGATCTGCGTCTGGACTGTTTTGATATTTTTATTCTGCGCCTTTGCAATTTCTGCGGCGGTTTTTTCTTCGCAGAAATGCTCAATGGCAACCTCCCTGTAGGGACTCTTCAGCGCTGAACATAAATGTCGGATCCTATCCTTGAAATCTTTGTCCAGAAATGCCTCCTCCGGGGAAAACTCTTTATCATGGAGCTGTTCAAAATAGGTATCCTCTGTGGGAATGGTACGTCTGCCGGCTGCTTTCAGATGATCCAGACATTTTCTGACTGCGATCTTGCTGAGCCAGGCTTTTTCGTAGGTGCCATCAAAACGGGAGAGATTTTTGTAGGCGGAAAGAAAAACATCCTGTGTCAGATCCTCGGCGTCAAAGGGATTGCCCACCGATTTCAGACAAATGGAAAATATTAAATTTTGGTATGTATGTATCAGATATTCCAGATATTCTTCCCGTGTGATGCAATCAGCTCCCTTCTCTTCCCGTTTCATTTATTATAACGCGGAACCTGAAGGAAAGACTTCAGCTTTTATGGAAAAATATGTAAATCATTGGATAAATGCCGTTTTTATATAGCGGGGAGAGAAAATTTGGTCTATACTATAAGTCGTCAAAGCAGAAATGCAGAAAGGATGAGACAAATGACAGAGACGAAACGCTTATATTATGAAGATGTATATAAAAAAGAATTTACAGCCAAAGTCCTGGAGTGCAGAGACGCCAAAAAAGGCTTTCATATCATTCTGGATGAGAGTGCTTTTTACCCGGAGGGCGGCGGACAGCCAAGCGATACCGGATATCTCAACGATGTGAAAGTAAAGGAAGTGCATGAAAAGGAGGGAGAACTTCTCCATTATACAGATCAGCCGATGGAAGCCGGAACAGAAGTACAGGGACGCATTGACTGGGCAAGAAGGTTTGATCTGATGCAGCAGCATTCCGGTGAGCACATGGTGAGCGGACTGATCCATGAGGCTTATGGATATGATAATGTAGGCTTTCATATGGGGAGCGATACCATTACCATAGATCTGAACGGCCCGTTGGATGAGGTACAGCTTGCCGAGATCGAGCGGAAAACAAACCAAAAGATATGGGAAGATACGCAGATAAAGATCATATATCCTACAGCGGAGGAACTGGAAAAAATCGACTACCGAAGCAAAAAAGAGCTTACCGGTCAGGTGCGGATCGTAGAATTTCCAGGGGTGGATATCTGTGCCTGCTGCGGAACTCATGTGACACATACCGGAGAGATCGGAATGGTGAAGCTCCTTTCCGTGGAAAAATTCCGTGAAGGTGTCCGTATTGAGATGATCTGCGGAAAACGTGTTCTGGATTATCTGAATATGATCAACGAGCAGAACCATCAGATTTCTGTAAAGCTTTCTGCAAAAATGGATAAGACTGCGCAGGCAGTGGAACGCCTTCAGGAAGAGAATTTCCGCTTGAAAGGACAGGTTGGTCAGCTGGTAGACGACATGTGCCGGAAAGAGGCAGAGCGTTATGCAGGAAGCGGAAGCGTTCTCATCTTTATGGATGGAATGGATGCAGACAGTGTGCGGAAGCTTGCAGATGCGGTGACGCAGACCTGCCAGGGCTGCTGTGCGGTTTTTTCCAGAAATGCAGATGGAAGCTATAAGTATGCAATGGGTGAAAAAGACGGAGATCTTCGCCGATTTACAAAGGAAATGAATGAGAAATTAAATGGACGCGGAGGCGGGAAGCCGTTTTTTGTACAGGGGTCGGTGCAGGCATCTGAGAAAGAGATCCGAAACTTTTTTGAGCAGTGATGAAAATGTTTGGAGAATGTCATGCACATATATTTCTCAATGGCTATGATTACCGGAAAGCCGTTGAGACACAGAAAAACGGACCCCGGGATGCTCTGATCCGTGCTCATCTTGAGGAATACCGGAAAAGAGGAATCCGTTTTGTGAGAGACGGAGGAGATCATTACGGTGTGTCAAAACGGGCTGCCAGACTGGCTCCGGAATATGAAATTGACTATCGCACACCGGTTTTTGCTATTTATAAAGAAGGCCATTATGGGAAGATCGTTGGAAAAAGCTTCTCAGACATGAAGGAATATCACAGAAGAGTTCTGGAAGCTGCCGCTGAAGGTGCGGATTTTATCAAGATCATGACTACAGGGCTTCTGGATTTTGCAGATCACGGGAAAATTACGGGAACGCCGCTTTCAGCAACGGATGTGAAAGAAATGGTACATATTGCTCATGAAGAGGGCTTTGCCGTGATGAGCCATACAAATGGATGCTATGGCGTACAGGCAGCAGTGGAGGCTGGTGTTGACAGTATTGAGCATGGAAACTATATGGATGATGAGACGATTTCCATACTGGCAGACAGTGAAAGCGTGTGGGTTCCGACACTTGTAACTGTGCGGAATCTTAAAGGCTGCGGAAGATTTGAAGATACGATCCTTGCATCTATTATAAAGACAGGCGAGCAGAATCTGAAGAAAGCTTTTGAAAATAAGGTTCATGTGGCAGTAGGAAGCGATGCCGGTGCATATCAGGTTCTTCACGGCCAGGGTGTACAGGATGAAAGCAGAGCTTTTTTTGATATACTGGGTGATACGCAGGCAGTACGAAGCTGGATGGAAGATGGAGAAAAAAGGATCCGTACCATCTTCCGTCACGGGTCTTCGAATTTAATACAGGTATAAATATTGGAGGTGCGTGATTTCGCAGGGTTGAAAGTAACCCGGAGATCGGCACCTTCTTCCATTCCGCTTGAGGAAAGGTCCGGAACGTTTTCACGGCTGCAGAGGATCTTTACGCCGTCGTATGTCTGGAGCAGCACGGTATTGGCGGTTGTGCCCAGGATCGTGCCGGTTACAGTAGAAGTAATGTTGCGTACTGAAAGTATGTCTGGATCCTCCCCGGTGATTCCCCGGATCTTCATGCCGCTGGTGGATTCACCATTAAATTTACCGGTATAGATAATGTTTACATAAGATCCAGGAGCCATTCCTCCTTTGAAATATACAGGAACGGAGGAAAGTGAAACAGTCAGTTCCGAGCCTGTGGTCTGCGGAATGACAGTCATTGTGCCGGTGCTGACATTTACGATCTTTGCACGGAGATGCTGCTCTTTTTTCTTCGGTTCGGGGGAAGGAGTAGGAGTTGCTGCAGGTACTTTCAGTGGATCCGTATCGGAGACACTGATCACTTTTGTGAAACTGCCGTCATACTGCTTGTCACCCACGAGGGTTTCGTTGATGAATTTACCGCGAAAATGGACATAGACCCACTTGCCGGCCTTGAAGCCTTTTTTGTAGTATTGTCTGACACCGGTGACAGGGAAGGTTACAGTATTTCCCTTTTCTGTGACTATCACAAGGGCATTGGAGGTGAGTGATTTCACTTTGCCCTTTAAAGTGCGGTCCTCCAGAGGAGTTTCATTATGATATTTGTCGGTTATTTTGATGGGGGAAATGGTGCTGATATCAGTTCCGGAAAGCTGTCCCTGGTAGATCACACTGACCTGATCACTGGATACAACGCCGTATTTGCATTCAAGTCTTGTCTGGGAAACATCAAATACATAGGTTTCTCCATTGCTGGAAATCGTCAGGTGTGTACCGTCAAAATCCAGCAGTGTGCCGGTAAGCTCATCCATATAAACACGTTCTTCCGTGGAAGGCTCCTGATCTTCCTGTTCTGTGGAATCTGAAGCAGTAACGTCTGAAATTTTATCCTGAAGAGAAATAATATGATCATCGATCTGATCATTGCTGCAGCCTCCCGCAAAAAGGGAAAGGCCGAGAATCATACATGCAGCAGACATTTTTTTCATTTGTGTCCTCCGACCCGGGATAACGGTCAGTCCTGTTTATCTGTAAGATCATGGTTTTTCAACGCCGGTATAAAGTTAAAAATCTGGCGGAAAGAATCCCATTGCTCACGGCTGTCGATTCCATGGTTGATCAGACCCGTGCATTCAGTACAGGCATTGGTATCCAGATAATTATCGTAATAAATATGATAGGGATTTTGGGTGTTTTTTTCCTGCGGATCGTTCATCGGATCAGTCTCCTTATCGATTGATAAGGATCAGTATATGAAGGCAGGAAAGATTTTATACATATTAAGGGTATTATAGCAAAAAGATTTTTTGATTTCTACAGGGATTTACGGAAAATCCATGCATTTACTGAAAACGTGTTCCTACAGGCTGAACACGGAACCAGTAGGTATAGAAATACTGAAATCCAAGAGAGCTGTAAAGCTTTTCTGCGGAAGCATTGTTTTTTACCACTTGAAGATAGGCGTGGCTGGCGCCTCTTTTTTTGCCCTCATTGAGAAGACCGGTACAGATCTGACGGGCATATCCTCTGCGGCGATAATCTTCACGCACATGAATGGCATAGATGCCGATGTAGTCGCGATCCAGGATTCCAAGACCCGTGGCAATGATCTCGCCGTTTTTTGTTATGGAAGCGCAGACAGTTTCCTTAAGAATGGCACGGTACATGGAAGGAACGACGCTTCGATGAATCGGATTTGTAGTTCTTTTCAGGTCAAAAAGGCTGTGAATCCAGAAATCCGGAATTTCATCGGAAAAAAGCACATCAGTGACAGGCGCATCCAGAACGGCACTATCCAGGTCTACAGTCATAACATTTGTTATGTGCTGAACGGAATAGCCCCTGTTTTCCAGCATATAGTCAAAATCCGGGGATACAAGGGGGCTGATCTTAAAGATCGCAGGAGTTCCCAGACGCTTATAGACCTGTTCGCAGTAGGGGATTTTTTCGCGCCATGGAAGTGTGGAGGTTCCGAACTGTTCCACACTGTTGGTCCTGTGCGTATAGAAATAAGAAAAACGTAAGATCCATCCGTCATAAAGTTCCATTTTATGGGAAGGCCATGCGTTCAGTGACATATCTTCGATTTTTTTGATCGTTGTTTCCATAGTATTACCTTTCTGATATGATCAATTTATAAAGTTTATCTGCCAGGATCTGATGCCCCTGTGGTGTGAGATGGATACCGTCAGAAGTTATTGATGCAGGCCCGGACCGTGCAGCTTCCTGATCCAGATCGTTCTGCAGCGGGAGAAAAACGGCTCCATGATCCTGACTGATCTTTTTAATATGCACGGACATCTGTGAAAGAAGGGGAGCCCAGGAAGCGTAGCAGCGTGGCCATGGAAAAACAAAGGGTTCCAGGAAATAGAGCTTTCGTTTCCGGGAGTTTGTGCAGGATAGCTTTTTTGCAAGGAGCTCATAACGGGTGACAAATTTGTTCATCAGATCCTGCTGTTGTGCAGATGAACGGCGGGTGTTCATCATGATCCCCACATCATTGATCCCGATCAGGACGGTAACAATATCCGGATCAGAGCTTTCCAGCCAGAAATCTGTGTTCTGAAGAAGCCGTTCCAGGGTGAAACCATCAATACCTCTGTTTTCAATGGAAAATCGGTGATCTGTGTTATGAAGCAGACAGGAGAGCTGCTTCACATATCCTTTTCCAAGAGGATCTGCGGAGAAAAGCCGTCCGCAATCTGTGATACTGTCTCCGAGACACAAAATGCGAGTCATCCAATTCCTTCTTTCTGTTATACCGGGCGGATAATTATCCGCAGTCGATTATTTTCGTATTGGTGCTTTGATAGTAGCACTTACACCAGCAGTGGTCAAGCGTACGAAATACCGGAAAATGGGTAAAAAACGAATAAACGTGAAAAACATGAAAATTTTTTAAAAAAATTAAAAAAAGTACTTGCATTTTGAAAGAAAGTGTTATATACTAACGAAGTCGGTTGAGGGAAACAACAAAAAACGAAATCAAACGGCAGAAACAAAAGAATATGGCCAGTTGGTCAAGGGGCTAAGACGCCGCCCTCTCACGGCGGAAACACGGGTTCGATTCCCGTACTGGCTATTAACTGAAAGCAATCAGAACATGTTTCTGGTTGCTTTTTTGTTTATGATCACAAATGGGGATTTTGGGAGGTTTTACTATGATCATTGATAATGTGTATGTTTTTACACCGGACAAAGCATTTGTAAAAGGCGGGATTATCCTGGATGGGGATAAGATCCGACAGGTTTATGAAGAAAAGGATGCGCCGCAGCTTAACGGGGATGTTCTGGACGGAAAAGGCTGCTACGCCATTCCGGGACTGATCGATCTGCATTTTCATGGATGCAAGGGAGATGATTTCTGCGACGGAGACAAGGCTGCGATCGGAAGGATCGCGGAATATGAGGCATCGGTAGGAGTTACAGCGATCGCGCCGGCTACTATGACTTTACCGGTAGAGGAACTGGAGCAGATCCTCCATACAGCAGCAGAATATAAAAAAGAAACAAAGGACTGCCGTAAGGCGGATTTTCTGGGGATCAATATGGAAGGGCCTTTTATCAGCCCGGCGAAAAAAGGGGCACAGGACGCGAGGAATATCCTGCCATGTAATGTGGAAATCTGTGACCGTTTTTTAAAGGCCTCGGAAGGTCTGGTAAAATTTATAGGGATTGCACCTGAAGAAAGTGAGCATGCAGCAGAATTTATCCGAGAAGTTCATGAAAGGGTCAATGTTTCTCTGGCACATACCAATGCAGATTACGATACAGCAATGGAAGCATGCAGAGCAGGGGCAAACCATGCAGTCCATCTGTATAACGCAATGCCTACGTTTACGCATCGTGCACCAGGTGTCGTAGGTGCTGTTTTTGATAGTAAGGATGTTATGGCAGAGATCATCTGTGACGGGATCCATATCCATCCGTCTGTTGTTCGAGCTACCTTTCAGATGATGGGAGCTGACAGGATGATCCTGATCAGCGACAGTATGAGAGCTACCGGTATGCCGGACGGTCAGTATACACTGGGCGGACTGGATGTTAAGGTTGTGGGAAGACTTGCCACGCTGGTATCTGACGGTGCGATCGCAGGATCTGCCACAAATCTGATGGACTGTATGCGTACAGTTGTTAAAAAGATGGAGCTTCCGCTGGAAACAGCCGTGGCCTGCGCGACCATAAATCCGGCCAGAAGCCTTGGTGTGGAAGAACAGTACGGATCTCTGGAAGCAGGTAAAAAAGCTCATGTGGTACTGCTGGATCAGGATCTGGAACTGAAAGCAGTGATCAAGGACGGAGTAAAGATTCGATAGGATCATAGAAGATAAAACGATAAAAAATAAAAAGAATTTCAGGAGCAGATGACAGCAAAATTCGTGTCAGAATTTGTCGAACGAAAATGCTGGACAAAATGCTCCTGAAATTCTATAATTAATTTCACCAGAGATCTTCTGGTATCGATCACCGCCAGGTCAGGCGGGAAATCCCATTTTTATCATAACTGAATAAACATATATTTTAAGAAGGAAAGGGGGCGTGTATGTTTCTTTATGGAGAATTATCCGTGGTGATATCTGCGATGGCGGTCTGGATGGATCTTAAAGATGCATCTGTAGACAATGGATGGATCCTTTTTTCTTTTATGATCGGTTTCCTGATCCAGATCACAGAAAACGGGCCGAAAGGTGGAGTGATCTTTCTGGCAGGAGTGGCCGTGCCGGTGCTTCTTTTGGGAATCCTTTTTATATTCCATATGATCGGCGCCGGAGATATCAAGCTTCTGTGCGCACTTGGCGGGATCATGGGGCCGCGGACAGTTATGGAATGTATTGTTTATTCTTTGCTTGCAGGTGCAGGCATTTCTCTGGCAATTCTTATTTCTACAGGCGGTATCCGCCGACGATTCCTTTATTTATATCAGTATATGAATGAGTTTTACTGTACCGGTGAGATACGTCCTTATTACAGAAAGGGGATGAGCTTTCCGGAGAACTTTCATTTTACGGTACCCATATTTTTGAGTGCGGTGCTTTATGCAGGAGGTGTGTATTGAAGAAAAACATATTTGCGGTCTGTGATCTGGAGGTGGATTATGCTTTCAATTTTATGGATTATCTGAACCAGAAAAAGAATCTTCCGTTTGAGATCCAGGCATTTACCACGGCGGAAAGTCTCATTGCCTACGGAAAAGAAAATCATATTGAGTTGCTGCTGATTTCCGATAAAGCAATGCGAAAAGAAGTCCGTGACCTTGGTATCGGAAAGATCATCATTCTTTCAGAGGGTGTGCATCCTCCGGAACTGGATCAGTATTCAAGTGTGTATAAATATCAATCTTCCTCAGATGTGATAAGGGAGGTGATGGCCTGCTATGGAGAAGAGAAGTCTCTTGATCCGGTAACTTTTCCTGTGTTGAAAAAGACAATGGAGATCATCGGTGTTTTTTCTCCTCTTGGCAGGTGTCTGAAGACATCCTTTGCACTTGCGCTGGGACAGATACTGGCGAAAGAACGTGCCGTTCTTTATCTGAATCTGGAATCCTATTCTGGTTTTGAAGAACTTCTTGGGAAAAAATTTCCGGCTAATCTGAGTGATCTGTTTTATTATGTTCGCCAGGGAAATGAAAACCTGATCCATAGAATGAACGGAATGATCCAGACAGTAAACAATCTGGATTTTATACCGCCTGTAAGAACACCTTCAGATATCCGGACCGTGGACTGGGAAGACTGGGAGCGGCTGTTGCAGGAGATCGTACTTCACAGTTCCTATGAAGTGCTGATCCTGGATATGGGAGAAAATGGAGATGAGGATTTCCGGCTTCTGGAAATGTGCAGAAAAATCTATATGCCGGTTTTGAATGACACACTTTCTGTCTGTAAGGTGACACAATTCGAAAATCTTCTGCGTATCTGGAATAAAGAAAAGATCCTGGAAAAAACAGAAAAGGTGCATCTGCCCTTTCATATGGATAGGATCTCTTCTGACGCTTACGTAGAACAGCTGGTCTGGAGTGAACTGGGAGATTATATCCGTGAACTTTTGAGAAAGGAGCGGTCATGAACAGAGAAAAATTCCGGAAAATGTATGATCTGCTCATGGAACAGCTGGATGTTTCCAGAGAGCTGTCCGATGATGAGATCCTGGGGGTGATCGATGAACTGATATTAACTCAGGCAAGGGAACTGTTTCTTTCACTGAAGGAGAAAGTAGAGCTCAGACAGGAGCTGTTCTGTTCTGTGCGCAAGCTGGATGTTCTGCAGGAACTGATCGATGATGAAAGTGTTACGGAGATCATGGTAAATGGTCCGGATCATATTTTTGTGGAACGTGGAGGAAAACTGACCAGATGGAATAAGGTCTTCACGTCAGAAGAGAAGCTGGAGGATGTGATCCAGCAGATCGTAGGGCGCTGTAACCGGGTTGTCAACGAGTCCATGCCCATTGTAGATGCAAGGCTGGAAAACGGAGCACGTGTGAATGCAGTGGTTTATCCGGTTGCTCTGAATGGTCCGATCCTGACGATCCGTCGTTTTCCGGATGATCCTATCACAATGGAAAAACTGATCGCTTTTGGAAGCATCACCGAAGAATGTGCACAGTTTTTAAAAAAACTTGTTCAGGCAAGATATTCTATTGTGATCGGTGGAGGTACAGGCAGTGGAAAAACAACATTCCTTGGAGCTGTTACAGAATATATTCCAAAAGATGAGCGCCTGATCACCATTGAAGATAATGCGGAGCTTAAGATCCGGGGAATTGATAACCTGGTATGTCTGGAGGCAAAAATGGCCAATATGGCGGGCGCGGTGTCAGTAACGATCCGAGATCTGATCCGGTCAGCCCTTCGAATGAGGCCGGATAGGATAATTGTAGGGGAAGTTCGTGGAGGAGAGGCAGTGGATATGCTGCAGAGCCTGAATACGGGACATGATGGAAGCCTTTCAACACTTCATGCAAACAGCAGTCAGGATATGCTTTCCAGAATTGAAACGATGACATTGATGGGGATCGATCTTCCCCTGGAAGCGATCCGAAGGCAGATCGCTTCCGGGGTAGACATTCTGGTACATCTCGGGCGTATGCGGGATAAAAGCAGAAAGCTGCTGGAAATCACAGAAGTATGTGGATTTGAAAACGGAGAGATCCAGACCAGGCCGCTGTATCGCTGGGAAGAAGGAAAGGGACTTGTAAAAACCGGAGAACTTTTGCATTGTGAAAAAATGAAACGGGCAGGAATCAGACTATGAAAGAGCGGAAAGGAAAGAATCAGAAATGGAGATCTACGAGGAAAGATTACAGGATGTATCATTTTACGGGGAAGGAGACTGCAAAGTATCTTCTGGAGGGAGCTGCCGTATGCGCTGCAGCCGACTATCTGTTTTATCAGAGCCTTCCTGTGTTGCTGTTTATGCTTCCAATACCAGTGCTTTTTCTGAAAATGCAGAGGAAAAAATGCACTGCACGGCAGCAGAGGGAGCTG
This sequence comes from Blautia fusiformis, assembly GCF_020686995.1. Taxonomy (NCBI): domain Bacteria; kingdom Bacillati; phylum Bacillota; class Clostridia; order Lachnospirales; family Lachnospiraceae; genus Blautia; species Blautia fusiformis. The sequence continues at coordinate 56,653 of NZ_JAJEPT010000014.1, read as the reverse complement.
AATTACCAGTTCCGGGATGCTCTGACGGCCATGAATGTGGCGGTACAGGCCGGCTATTCCGCGGAGAATGCGGTGCGTGCCAGTGTAAAGGATCTGGGGAGACTTTATGAAAAGGGAAGTGATATCCTGGATGAATTTCGGTATATCGAAAGCCAGCTGCGTCTGAGTGTTCCGGTGGAAGAGCTGTTCCTGGATCTGGGAAAACGCAGCGGAGTGGAAGATATTGAAAATTTCGCAGCAGTATTTTATACAGCAAAAAGAACAGGCGGGGATATGACGCAGGTGATCCAGAAAGTAGCCAGAATGCTTAGTGATAAGATCGAGGTAAAAAAAGAGATCGAGGCAACGCTGGCCGCAAAGAAATCGGAACAGATGGTTATGAGTATCATGCCGGCCGGTATCATCTGCTATCTGAAACTGACTTCGCCGGGATTTTTGGATGTACTTTATGGGAATCCTTTCGGAATCTGTGCCATGACAGTTTGCATGGTGATCTATGGCTTGTCTTACTGGCTGGGTGTGAAGATTGTAGACATAGAAGTGTAGGTGAGGATAATGTGGATACATATTTTGATATTTATGGTGATCCTTGGGGTGTTTCTGGCAGGAAAAATGGGGCGGCTGCCTCCGGAAGCCGGAAATCCGGAAGAAAAGAAACTGTTTATACGGATAGCGCTTACCGGAAATATCATCGGTATGCTCCTGACATTTCAAAGTGGCGGAGATAAGGTTTATTCATCCGGATACCGTATGGAAAAAGAGGAGACAGGTGCTTATGAAGAGAAATTCAAAGTATCTGTAGACGGAGAAGAAGCCGGTTCCCTGTATGTGCAGGTGCCGGAAAAAGAAACAGAAGGATCCGAAGAAGAACCGGAAACAGAACTTAGCGAAGAACAGCAGCGCGAGAAAGAGTTGCAGGACATGATCGTACAATATAATCAGAAAAAAAACGATCCACAGTACTATTATCTTCCAGATGAATGGAATGGAAAACATCTTGAATGGGAGCAGCCAAAAGACAAAACAGGAAACCTGCTTTCAGCTCTTGGTCTGGCAGCAGCGGCAGCAGCTGTCATTGCAAAAAAACGGGAAGCACAGAATGCTCAGATAAAAAGAAGAGAACAGATGCTGATGGATTATCCAGGACTGATCATGAAATTTACCCTTTTGGTGCAGGCAGGCTTAACTGCCAGAAAAGCGTTCCAGAAAATAGCACTGGATTACGGAAAGAGAGAAGATGGTAAAAAACGTGAGGCTTACGAAGAAATCCGAGTAGCCTGTTATGAGATGGACAGTGGGATTTCCGAAGCAGAGGCTTACCGGAGATTTGGAGAACGGTGCGGACAGGTAAAGTATAAAACTCTGTCAACACTACTGATCCAGAACCTCCAGAAAGGAAGCAGGTATCTGGCCGATCTGCTGGAAAAGGAATCCGTGGAAGCCTGGGAGGAGCGAAAAAGAAAAGCAAGAGTGCTGGGAGATACAGCAGCAACAAAACTGCTTCTTCCGATGGTCTTGATGCTCCTGGTGGTGATGGCGGTGATCATGCTTCCGGCATGCCTTTCCTTTTACGGAGGGTAGGACTGGAGAACAGAGAAAGGAAATGTGAGGTGACAAATGAAAATATGTGGAAGTATGTAAAAGAATTTGCGATGGAAGAGGATGCGGTGGGTGTTGTGGAGATCATCCTGATTCTGGTGGTTCTGATCAGTCTGGTCATCATCTTTAAGGAACAGCTTACAGCACTTGTTAAAAAAATCCTTACAAAAATCACAAAACAAAGCAACACGATCTGAAAATGAGAAAAAACGGTGATATCTGCTGATATTTCCGTTTTGGAAAGGAGAGGTACCCCTTGGCAGGAAATGTGAAAAAAGGCAGCATTACGATCTTTCTGGCTCTGATCTTGAGCCTGGTTCTTTCTCTTGTGTGTGCCAGCATTGAATCTGTACGCATGGCAGCTGCCAGGACACAGATACTTAACAGTATGGATATTGGCTTATATTCCTTATTTGGACAGTATGACCGAACGCTTTTGGAAGATTATGAGCTGTTTGCACTGTATGCAGGTGGAAAAGAAGAACTGGATATGGCTTCTGTATATGATGATTTTCAGACTTATATGAAACCTGTATTGAAACAGAACAGTCAGAAACTGGAGCTTCTCCAGGGCGGATTCAATGGTTATCAGCTTCTGAGCGACGGAAAAGGCGAGATTTTTTACCAGCAGGCTGTTCAGTATATGCGTGAAACTCTGGGAAGCCAGGGGGTACAGACTCTTCTCGGAAAACTGAAGGATCAGGAAAAGAAGACAGAGGACGCAGAGAAAAAAGGAGAACAGGCAGAAAATAAAGGAACGTTGGATTCCTATGATTCTGCTATTACGGACGCCGCGCAGAAGAGCGAAGAAGCAAAAAAAGAACAGGAACAACAAAAAAACCAGGGAGATTTTTCGGATGCAGGAAATGGGGATGATTTTACCGGCGGTGTTGATGAAAGCGTGGAAAATCCTATTCCGATCATCAGAAGAGTCCGTAAAATGGGACTTCTTGATCTGGTAGTACCATCCGAACGGGGAATATCGGATGCGTTTACAGACAGAAAAAGCCTTACATCCGGAAGAAAGCTCCAGACAGGACTAATGTTGGATACGGATATACGATCCGATAATTCGTATACGTCCGGAATATTGTTTGGACAGTATCTGCTAAAGAAACTGGGAAATTATCGAAGACCGGCAGCGGCGGGGTTGAATTATCAGGTGGAATATATTCTTGGAGGGAAGAACAGTGATCGGGAAAATCTGAAGTCCGTGGCAGGAAAACTTCTGGTGATCCGTCAGGGGGTTAACATGGCGTATCTGCTTTCAGATAGTGGAAAACGGATACAGGTCGAAACACTGGCGCTGGCGATTGCATCAGGTTTTCTGATCCCACCGGCGGCAGCAGTGATCGAAGCGGCACTGATCTTTTGCTGGGCATTTGCGGAGAGTATTCTGGATGTCCGGGAACTTTTTGCAGGAGGACATGTACCTCTTATAAAAAACTCCTCAGACTGGCAGCTGTCTTTGAGTAATCTGCCCAATATCCTGGACAAACTGGATTCTTCAAGAAAGGATGCAGGGAATGGAATGTCTTATGAGGATTATCTTCAGGTTCTGCTTATGGCGAAAGGAAAACAGGATAAAATTCTGAGAGGAATGGACATGATCGAGTGCTCTGTACGTGAAAAGGGAAAAAGACCGGGTTTTCAGATGGATCACTGCATCACTGCCATGGAAGCGTCTGCAGATGTAAAAGCAAACAGACGGAAAATATTTACAGTTACACGTCAGTATGCGTATGAATAGAAAGAGAGGTGTACAGGGATGCTTTTTCAGAAAGAAAAAGAAGATAAAAATCAGATAAACAGACTGGATCAAAAAAGAGAAAGGCGCTCTCGAAGAGCTTTTTTCCTGCTTTCCCCGATAAGCCGGAAAACGCTTTCTGGAAAAGTATCCCTGTGCACCTTTCTGAAAAAAGCAAGTCTCACTCTGGAGACTGCGATGGCTTTGCCGCTGTTTTTTTTCGGAGTGCTCACGCTGCTTTCTTTTATGGATATTTACAAGGTACAGACGGAGCATCTGACTGGCTTGTGCCAGAAAGCAAAGGAAGCAGGTATGTATGCGTATGGTGCCGGCGGTTCAGGTACAGAAACGATCACATTGCCGGACGTATATTCCTATCAGCCCATAGGCGGTCTGATCCCGCTTCCTAAAATATGGTTCCATAATACGGTAAAGGTTCATACGTGGAATGGTGTGATATACGAAAATGGAAAGGATACAGTGGAAAGCCAGCCTATGGTGTATGTGACAGAATCAGGAAGTGTGTATCACAGAAAACTGGGGTGCAGTTATCTGAATCTGTCTGTTCAGCAGATATCAGGCTCTTCGGTTAAAGCTTTAAAAAATGCATATGGAGAAAAGTATCAGGCCTGTGAGCTGTGCAGTCGTGGGCAGGAACCGGCCGGAGTGGTATATATCACAAAAAAGAGTAACCGTTTTCATAACAGGGAAAGCTGCAGCGCATTGAAACGATCTGTACGGATGGTGAAAGAAACTGAGGTTTCCGGTGAAATGAGTGCCTGCGGACGATGTGGCTGAAGGGAGAGATCATGAGCAGTGTAAAAATTTGCATGACTGTACTTCTTGTAATTAATACCTGGACAGATATCCGAAAAAAAGAAATCTGTTTACCGGTGCTCTTTATATTCCTGACAGGCGGGATCCTGTGGCGGATCAGGCAGGGGCTTCTCTGGCCGGCAGGGATTATTTCCATGGGAATCGGAGTATTTATAATTTTGACCGCTTTGATCAGCGGAGGAATGGTCGGATTTGGAGACGGATTGTTGATACTGACAATGGGCTCTGTGCTGGGAGCCGGAGAACTGGCAGGGATCCTCTGTGGTGCATTATTGTTGTGCGGAATCTACTCAGGCATTGAGTATCTTATGCTAAAAAAGAGTCGAAGTGAGGAAATTCCTTTTGTACCGTTTCTGCTGATCGGATATTTGGGAGGGATATTTTTGTGAGAAAAATAAAAAAGGGGAGCTTTACAATAGAAGCTGCATTGCTCATGCCTCTGGTGCTTATGATACTGATCGGAGTGCTGTATCTGGATTTTTTTGTACATGACAGAGCATATCTCACTGCGGCAGCTTATGAGGCAGCAGTCAGCGGCAGTATGGAAGGATATAAAAAGAAAGGGAACATATATGAAAAGGCGGATATACAGGGAAGAATGCTGGGAGATATCGGGCTTCCGGGAGGAGAGAATCTGAGCATGCAGACAAATGCAGGAAAAACTGTGAAAGTAACTTACAGACTGGAAGTACCTGCCGGGTTCCTGGGGCAGAAATGGAAGCTGGAAGTCAGTGGTAAGGCAAAGCCTCTGCGGCCTGTGGGATGGATTCGCAAGGTAAAAGGAACTGTGGATATGCTGGGAGAGGTGACGCCATAAAATGAGAACGGAATATAAAAGAGATATGAATCATAATTATCTGATCCTGACAGGAGATGAGAGAATCGATACAGATTCTTACCAGGTAAGGATGATCGTGGCCAATGCTGTGCCTGATCTTCTTCAGTGTCGGATACAGGGAATCGACGGAAAATTCATGGTGTATTATGATATAACTTCCAGGCATTCCATGACTGCGCTTTTTGAGGAAAAAAAGATGGATCTGGAGTCGCTTCAGGTGATACTGGGAGGATTTATACAGATCATGGAAGAAATGTCCGAGTATCTTTTGAATCCCTGTCAGCTGATCCTGGAACCGGAATATATCTATCTGGATGCGGAAAGAAAAAGTGTCCGATTTTGTTATCTTCCGGGATTTCATGGGGAAATACAGAAACAGTTTCAGAGTCTTGCGGAGTATATCCTTCCAAAGCTGGATCATGAAGACGGAAAAGCGGTCATGTTGGGATATAATGTATACAGACGTGCACTGGAGGACAGCTTTCATCTGGAATACATCAAGGAAGAGTTATATAAAATATGTAACAGCGACGAGGAAGATTTTTCTTCATATGAAAAAAAGAAAACAGTGGTCCAGGAAGAAAACAGGATGACAGAGGAGGAAAAAGCAGAGGATCTGTGGCAGGTGGAAGGCTGGGAAAGAGCCAGTGTGTCCGGAAATGAAAAACAGAAAAAATCTTCAGCGGACTCACAGAAGCGAAAAACAAACAAAATATGGAAGCCAGTGGCTGGATTTGGTGCAGCATTGGTGCTTCTTCTAGGAATTACGGCAGGAATGGCCGGCGGATATATTCCAAGAATAAGCAAAGAAATTTTTCTTCTGGGAATTCTTGCAGCAATGATACTGGGGATGCTGAGCTATATTCTGATCAAAAAAGTCTGTGGAAAAAAGAAAAAACTGGATACGCCGGTGCCTGAGCAGAAATATGGTGCGGCGGAAAAAGAGGCAGCTGTATATTCTGAAGATCAGAAAGAATCTGGTACGCTGTCAGGGAGCAATGCCGGTGACAGCAGAAAAGAACTGGAAAAGATCAAAAAAAATATCCCGACAAAAGCGGAAGATTTTTTAGATGGATTTGGTGAAACAGTAGTTCTTTCGGCAGGTGCATCCAAAGGTCCTGCTACATTAGTGAGCCGGGAACCGGGGGAATTGGCTACCATTTATTTGGAAAAAGATATCACAGTGATCGGAAAACTGGAAACTGCGGCGGATGCAGTGATCAATATACCAACTGTCAGCAGGATCCATGCCAAGATCCGAAAAAGGGAGGGGGCATATTATCTGGCAGATCTGAACTCCAGAAATGGGACTTCTGTAAATGGACAGCTTCTGAAAACAGGAGAAGATTATTTGCTGGAGGATGAGGATGAAGTCGATTTTGCACAGGCCCGTTATATTTTTTTGAAATAACAGAGCGAAAAATCCAGTTTTGTATCGTATTAATATGGGACCGTAGGTTGTCCGCCTGATGAAAATCTGTTAAAATAATGAAATAAATTCAAATTTTCAGATTATAACAGCGAGTTATGGGAAATATTTCCGGAACCGCTGTGGAAAGAGGCCGGAATTGGAAGAAATAAAAAAAGAACCTGTGACAGTTTTACTGATCCTCATAAATACGCTGATCTTTCTTGTGGTGGAATTTACCGGCGGCTCGGAGAACGGGCAGCATATGCTGGAATGCGGTGCTGCTTATGCACCGCTGATCCTGGAACAGGGACAGTGGTATCGGATGTTTAGCAGTATGTTTCTGCATTTTGGTGCGCCGCATCTGATCAATAATATGTTGGTTCTGTTTGTGCTTGGCCAGAGGCTGGAACCGGTAACAGGAAAGATAAAATTTTTTCTGATCTATATATTTGGTGGTCTGGGCGGAAATATGCTCTCTTTGTTTTTTGATATGTATGCAGGAAACGCTTCTTTATCTGCAGGAGCTTCCGGAGCTGTTTTTGCAGTCATGGGCGGTATGATCTATGTGATCATACGGCACAGAGGAAGAGTGGCGGATCTGACTGTCAGACAGATGCTGATCATGGCCGCATTTTCACTGTATTTTGGATTTGCAAGTGAAGGCGTGGATAACGTAGCGCATATAGGCGGTTTGTTGAGTGGTTTCCTGATCGCTGTAATTCTTTATCATCCCAGAAAAATATGGAAAACAGTTCCCTGACCGGGAGCGCTCTCAAGCGTGATGTCTCCACTGTGTGCCTGAGCGATCTGTTTTGAAACAGCAAGGCCAAGGCCGGTCCCGGATTCTTTGGTTGTAAAAAATGGCTGAAATATCGTAGCCTGCTGTTCCTTTGAGATTCCACATCCGTTATCCCGGATATCAATGCGGATGCCGGAATTTTCCGGAATGACAGAAAAAGAAATCTTTCCTCCGGGAATAGGAACGGCTTCCCATGCGTTTTTCAGAAGATTCAGAAGCATCTGCCGGACACGGATCCGGTCAAGAGCCATCGATGGCAATGAATCCGGAATATCTGTTTCAAGTGTGATCTCCAGATAATCCAGAGTAGGTTTTATGGAGGAAAGGATCGTTCGGAGGTAGCTGCAGGTGTCAATGTTTTCTCTTTTGACATGGCCTGCATTATTAAATGCAGAAAGTTCATCAAGAAGTTCTTTTACATAATCAAGATTATCCATAACATCATCCCAGTGCTCATATTCTTTGACCTCAGGATGTGCAGATGCGATCATCTGGAGTCCGCTGTTAATAAGAGTCAGAGGATTCCGGAGTTCATGTGAAAATTTTGAAAGTGTATAATGAAAATCGTTTTTAAATTTACTGACTGTAGTATCGTTGCACATATTATCACCTCGAAAAAATATTAACATCAGAAATTTCAAATATCAACAAGAACAGTATTGAAAAATTCGAGAAAATACGACAAAATAAGAATATAGATAAAATAATTTTGCAAACAAGGAGGACAAAATAATGGGAGATTGCATATTTTGTAAAATCGCAAATGGAGAGATTCCATCAGCAACACTTTATGAGGATGAGGAATTTCGCGTGATTTTGGATCTGGGACCGGCAAGCAAAGGACACTCATTGATCCTGCCGAAAAAGCATGCAGCGAATATTTATGAACTTCCGGATGAGACTGCCGGAAAAGCAATGATCCTGGCTAAAAAAATGGCAGGAAAGCTGAGAGATGCACTGAACTGTGATGGATTTAATGTTGTGCAGAACAATGGAGAGATCGCAGGACAGACTGTGTTTCATTTTCACATGCATCTGATTCCGAGATATGAGGGAGATGGTGTTGGTTTAACCTGGAAACCCGGAGAACTCAGCGATGAGGTGAGAGATGAAATCTTAAAGAAAATTAAAGAATGACAAATAGCCACTAAAGAGGAAAAATGAATAATCAGACATTTGAAGAGTTTTATCTTAAATACCGAAAAATATCCAGAGGGTATGCGTATGGGGTTCTCCATGACTGGAGCATTGCTGATGATGTCAGTCAGGATGTACTTTACAAAATGTATACTATAAAGGATGGCCTGAATATTGATAATGAAAAGATGATGTTTTCTCTGATCAAGAGGGCATCTATGAATAAGGCTTTGGATTATATAAAGAAATCAAGCTCCAAGCATGAGTTTGTCTGTTAGGAAGAAGTTGCGGCATTTCTGGAAGAACAGAATTCGGTCGATGCGGAAGAGGTATTTCTGCGTAAAGAGAAGAAAGAATTTATGTATATGGTGCTGAGAAGATTTCGAAAGAAACAGCCGATAAATTATGAGATCTTAATTCAGGTCAAATATCTGGAGATTTCCGTTGAAACAGTTGCAGAAGAATATGGTCTGACGAAAAGTGGTGTCAATAACAGGATATATAAAGCGAAGCGCTGGCTGCAGGAAGAATTTCGCAAAGTATACGAATAAAAGAAAACCCTGCCAGCCCGGAAGGGAGTGGCAGAGTTTTCATATGGCTGTTGTGGAAATATAGTCAGGCTCTGGCGCATTCTTCAATAAGATCAGTGATCTTACTGATGGAATCTACCTGGCCGTTTCCTGCCATAGCATCTGTATATTTCTGACGATCGGTATAGAGCTGGCGGATGGTTTCCAGAAGCTTTTCTTCTGTAATCTCCTCTTCTTCCAGCACTTTACTGAAGCCCTGGCGTTCGAAGGATCGAGCGTTAAGGATCTGGTCACCACGACTGGCTTTGGCAGAAAGCGGGATCAGAAGATTTGGCTTATGAAGTTCGCGGATCTCACAGATTGCGTTAGCGCCTGCGCGGGAGATCACGATATCAGCCATGGCAAACAGATCCGGAAGCTCGTCCTGGATATATTCATACTGGACGTATCCGGCAGTACCGTTGAGAGATTCATCGGTTTTTCCCTTTCCGCAGAGATGAACAACCTGGAATTCCTTCAGAAGTTCAGGGAGGATCTTGCGGACATTATCATTGACAGAAGCAGCTCCCAGACTACCACCGATAACCATAAGTACCGGTTTGTCAGCAGTGAAACCACAGAATTTACGACCGTTTTCCGCATTTCCGGAAAGAAGTTCCTGGCGGATCGGAGTTCCTGTAAGAACTGCTTTGTCAGCTGGAAGATTGGCGACTGTCTCAGGAAAATTACAGCAGATTCTGGATGCAGAAGAGAGACAGAGTTTATTGGCAAGACCTGGAGTCATGTCGGACTCGTGGATTAATGCGGGGATTTTTAAACGTTTGGCCGCGATCACAACGGGAACCGTAACGAAACCGCCTTTAGAAAAAACAACGTCCGGTTTCAGCTCTTTCAGAATCTTTCTGGCCTGGCTGAATCCCTTCAGTACACGAAACGGGTCAGAGAAGTTTTTGAGATCGAAGTAACGTCTCAGCTTTCCGGATGAGATTCCATAATATGGGATTCCAAGTTCTTCGATCAGTTTTTTTTCGATTCCTTCGTAGGAACCGATGTAGGAAATCTTATAACCAAGCTCCCTGAGCTTTGGAATCAGGGCAATATTTGGAGTTACATGTCCGGCAGTACCACCGCCGGTAAGTACGATGTGTTTCATTTGGATTCCTCCTGAATAGTCATATACTATCATTAAATATGAACTCTAACGGAGGAATTGTCAAGGAAAGATAGGATTACAGGAGAAAAATAATGGAAAATTTCAGGGATGCCGAACTGAAAAAATGGTTGGCAGAAGAATATGAAAAAGAAACCGAAGAGATGGAAAAAATCCTGTTTCCAGATGGAGTGATTCCTGATGATGGAGAAACAGAAGAGGAGGCAAAGGCTGCTTATCAGAGGCTTGTAGAAAAACTGAAAGCAGATGGTGTTTACAAAGAAGACGAAACTGACAGTATTAAAACTGATGATCATAAAGAGAATGTAAAAATCGTTTATCTGCCCGAAAAGAAAAGTCATAAAGCAGCTCGCGTAGCGGCAGCAGTACTTGTATGCTCAGCCGGTATCTTCGCCGCAAGCATGACCAGCCAGGCGAACAGGAGGTATTTTATTGATTCTGTGAGGTATTGGGTTGGACATGATACGAAGATTGTGGTAGATAATGATAGAACGAATGAGAAAGAATGTGAAGATGAGCAAAAGGCAATTGATGATATAGAAAAAGAGTTAAGTGTTGATATTCCACGCTTTTTATATCGGCCTGAGGGACTTGAATTCAAAGATTACAATATAAGTAAAGATTTTGAATATGCTTTATTGCAGTATGATTATAATGACACAATTATGACATTATATATTAATAAATATGATAAGGAAACCAAAAGTACTGGTGCGAGTTTAGATGGAAAAGAAATAGAAACAATCAAATTACCGGAGGGAGAAGCGAGCATTCAGGTGAAAAGAATAATGGCTAAAGGAGATAAGAAAGCCAGTTATGTTGCATATTGGAATAATTCCACAGAATTTTATCAAATAGAATCCCAAATGGAAGAAAAGGAGTTTATAAAATTAATCAAAAATATAAAATTTTGACGAGATAATGTTTTTTTTTCATCGTATATATAATGTAATGAAAGTTTAAAGGAGAAAGGCATTATATGAAAGAGAAAATGAAAAGAATAATAAGCATGTTGTTTTTGGCATGTTGCTGCAGTATATTATTTGTAGTTCCTGCAATGGCAGAAGGCTTATCAGATGATTTTTCAGTGGAAACAGATACGGATGGAGATTATGCAGAGGATACGACTTACAGTGTTCTTAGAGGCAATAACTTAAGTTTTGGAACAACAACGATAAAAAAGATGGCAAGTAATAAAGTTGGAATCTCTGGAATAACTCAGTGCCATCATGTATGCAGTAAAGTTTATTTGGATGTTTACTTGGAAAGAAAGGTAAATGGAACATATTCTACATATAAAAGCTGGAGTTTTACAGCATCAAACGCAAGTAATTTAGTTAAAGATCTTACGGTAATCGTACCAAAGGGTTATTACTACCGTGTACGAGGCTATCACGCAGCTAAAGATGGCAGTAAAGAATCAACCACAACCTTAACCAATGGTATTCTTGTAAAATAATAAATCAACAAAATAACACACCCCCCAGCGATGCCACTCCCCCAAAAAAAATAAAAAATCCAGTAAACTTTACATTACCTTCGCTGGGGAATGTCTAAAAATTCTGAATAATATCAAAAAATCTAAAAAAATCCCCTTAAAAAAAGAAACATTTTTCACAAAAAGACTGTCAAAAAACATATATTTCGTGTATAATAAATACAATAACAAACCGTTAATAAACAAAAAGTCGATTATTTCTTCTTGGAATTGTATATCACAGCGTTTCTGGACGATCGGATATCACAGAGAGATCCTTCAGGCTTTTTTGATATGGAAATTTCAGAACGTGGGACGGAAAAGGGGGCTTGTGCATGAAGATAACATTTATCGGTGCTACGCATGAGGTGACTGGAAGCTGTTATTATCTGGAAGCGGCAGGACGGAAGTTTCTGGTGGATTATGGAATGGAGCAGGGACCGGATTATTATGAAAATAAGGAGCTTCCGGTGGCTCCGGGTGATCTGGATTTTGTGCTTCTGACACATGCACACATGGATCATTCCGGAAATCTTCCGGCCTTGTATGCAAAAGGCTATCAGGGGCCGATCTATGCGACAGAGGCAACTTGTAATCTCTGCGATATCATGCTTCGTGACAGCGCACATATCCAGATGTTCGAGGCTGAGTGGAGAAACCGAAAGGGGCGGAGAGAAGGAAAACCGGAATTTATTCCTGCATACACGATGGAAGATGCCATGGGTGTGCTCCGGAACTTCGTCAGATGCCCATATGATAAGATCATCAAACCGGCAGAGGGAATCGAAGTAAGATTTGTGGATGCAGGACATCTTCTTGGCTCCAGCAGTATTGAAGTCTGGATGACGGAAGAGGACAAAACAGAAAAGATCGTTTTTTCCGGCGATATCGGAAATATCAATCAGCCGCTGATCAGGGATCCGGTATATATCCGAGAGGCAGATTATGTTGTGATGGAATCTACCTACGGAGACCGCAGTCATGGAGAACGTCCGGATTATCCGGCAATACTGGCAGAGATCATCCAGAGGACCTTTGACAGAGGCGGCAGTTTGGTAATCCCGTCCTTTGCAGTAGGCCGTACTCAGGAAATGCTGTATTTTATCCGACAGATCAAAGAACAGGGACTGGTTCACGGCCATGATGGTTTTACGGTATATGTAGACAGTCCCCTTGCCAATGAGGCAACTACGATCTTCAGTGAAAATGCATATACCTGCTATGATGAGGAAGCAATGGATCTTTTGAATAAAGGTATCAATCCGTTATCCTTCCAGGGATTGAAGACCTCCGTTACTACCGATGATTCCAGAGCTATCAATTTTGATGAGGACTGCAAGGTGATCATTTCCGCCAGCGGTATGTGTGATGCTGGTCGTATCAAACATCATCTGAAACACAATCTGTGGAATCCCAGAAATACCATTCTTTTTGTTGGATACCAGGCTATCGGAACTCCGGGACGGGCATTATTGGAAGGTGCTGTGGAGATGAAGTTGTTTGGTGAGACTGTGCAGGTAGCTGCTGAAATATGCAAAATGCCGGGAATCAGCGGTCATGCTGATGTAAACGGACTTATAGAATGGGCGAAAGCCTTTGAGACGAGACCAAAACACGTATTTGTTACGCATGGTGATGATACGGTGACGGAGATTTTTGCCCAGAGGCTTAAAGAAGAGCTTGGGTATGATGCAACAGCACCCTTTAGTGGAACTGAATATGATCTTCTGGAGAACCGGTGTATCCATGAGGCTGTCGGTGTTCGGATCGTAAAGGCAACTGCTTCGCCGAAAACAACCAAGGCTGCCCGTGCATATGAGAAGCTGCTGGCTATGGGACGTCGCCTGATGTCCGTGATCCGGAAGAATGAAGGTTGCCCCAATAAAGATCTGGATCGTTTTGCAAGAGATATCCAGTCACTGTGTGACAAGTGGGATAGAACGGACATTTAACCGGATAACAAAGATAACATTGAAACAATTATTTTGTCAGATCATTCTAAAATCACCCTGCGGAAATTTTTCGCAGGGTGATGATAAATACGATATACAAAATAAGATTATGTGAGATCAGCCTTCGTTCAATGCCTGGCGGATGGCTTTTGCAAGCTGATCCGGACATGAAGTTGGTTTGAATCCGCAGCGGATGCCTTCCAGACGGGAGATCACTTCATTTGCATCCATTCCCTCTGCAAGCTGTGCAACACCCTGTGTGTTTCCGGAACATCCGCCTGTAAACTTGATATTGTGAACTTTTTTATTATCGTCGATCTCGAACTCAATTCCTTGAGCACAGACGCCTTTTGTCTTATAAACCATTCTGGTTACCTCCTGTTCTGTTTATTTATCGATTATAGCATCTCTCAAAAAAAGTTTCCATAAAAAATAAAATTTGTTATAATGAACAATGTAGAAAAAGAAAAAGATACTGCTGAACGAAAAAAAACTGTGAAATTCAGCGGGATATCATATTGAAAGAGAGGATTTACAGATCATGAAATGTGTTGGAATCATAGGAGCAATGGAACAGGAAGTAGCAAGACTGAAAGAGGTTATGGAGAATGTATCCATTACTACCAGAGCCGGAATGGATTTTTATGAGGGTGTTCTGGAAGGAAAGAAGGTAGTTGTGGTACAGTCCGGGATCGGTAAGGTAAATGCCGGCATGTGCACCCAGATCCTGGCAGATCTCTTTCAGGTGGAAGCGGTGATCAATACCGGTATCGCAGGAAGCCTTAACAATGATATCAATATTGGAGATATCGTACTTTCCACAGATGTTCTTCATCATGATATGGATGCAACCGGATTCGGATATCCGAAGGGACAGATCCCGCAGATGAAAGAGTTTTCCTTCCAGGCAGATGAGTGCCTTCGTAAGATCGCACATGATGTATGCGAGGAAGTAAATCCGGAGATCAGGGTTTTTGAAGGAAGAATTGCTTCCGGAGATCAGTTTGTATGTGATCAGGGTGTAAAAGATAATATTGTAAAGGAATTCAGCGCCTATGCTGTTGAGATGGAGGGCGCAGCGATCGGACAGGCAGCAGCTCTTAACGGGATTCCATTCCTGATCATCCGTGCTATCTCAGATAAAGCAGATAATAGTGCAAACATGGATTATCCGGCTTTTGAAAAGCTTGCAATTGAGCACAGCGTACGTCTGACCCAGGGAATGCTGAAACGGATGGCCTGATCGGAACTTTGGAGGGAACCGTCATTTTTCTTCTGCATATACTGTAAGAGATAGCAGAGAGAGGACAGCAGAAGAGTTATGATCTATCCAGATTTTTATCCGTTTTATGCTACACAGGGAAGTCCTGGTTTTTATAATGAAGAGAGAGAACAGGAAAAGGAATTTGATCTGATGAGATCATACTATCCGGATACAGCCCGAAGGATCCAGGAAAAAGCGGAAGCACAGTGTCAGCTTTTGGATTATGAGGGAAGCCGGCTGTATGATGAATATCCGGATCGTTTCATGCTCTATCACATCTGTCACCAGGTGAAAGGACAGATGGAAGGAGATACCAGTGTACAGGAGATTCCAGGAGGGTTCCTGGATGATCTGATCGAAGTGCTGGTGTATCAGGAGATTTCCAGACGAAGATGCAGGAGGAAAAGGTGCAGAAAATGTTTCCGCACTGAGTATTAAAATGGCGGTTTACCCATGAACGATACAGTGATACTGGCAGAAGCGACCAAAACTGGTTCGCACAACATCTGTCCATATACAATAAAACAAAAAGTGAATATAATGGAAGTATGATGAAAACAATAAGGGAATTTTTAGAAGAACAGATTAATGAACAGCTGATACAGGCTGTTGTCAGTGGCCGCAGGACTGGCGAGGGACCTTCCAAGGTGAAGCTTCGTCCTGTGGAGCTGAAGGGTCAGATTTTTTACCAGGCGTCCATGACAGAAGGGACGAAGGTTTATCATAAGAATTTTACCAGGGAAGAGATGATCGCTTATCTGGAGCATGCCATGGAGGAATTTCGTCAGCTTCAGGCAACCGGACGCAGTCAGGATGGAAGTATCCTTATCAGCAAGAAAGGGAAAGCAACCATCAAAACAAAACAACACGGGCCTGCACAGAATGAGAAGATAAAGATCGCTCCTCATAACCGGGTGAAACAGTACATTCTCAGAGAGGGAACGGCAGCTCCGTTTCTGGTGGATCTGGGAGTTATGACAAAGGATGGAAAGATCGTTGCTTCCAGATATGACAAGTTCAGACAGATCAATCGCTTTCTGGAGTTTATCAGGGATATCCTTCCGAAGCTTCCTAAAGACAGAGAGATCACGATCCTGGATTTTGGCTGCGGAAAATCCTATCTTACTTTTGCTATGTATTATTATCTCAGAGAACTGGAGGGTTTTGATGTAAACATCATAGGGCTGGATCTTAAGGAAGATGTGATACGGCATTGCAGTGAATTGGCCAGATCTTATGGTTATGACAAGCTGCATTTTTACCAGGGAGATATTGCAGGGTACGAAGGCGTTTCTTCTGTGGACATGGTGGTGACACTTCATGCCTGCGATACAGCAACAGATTTCGCTCTGGCCAAGGCAGTGGAATGGGGGGCTCAGGTGATCCTGTCTGTTCCATGCTGTCAGCATGAACTGAATCGTCAGATCCGAAACGAAATGCTCCAGCCTGTTATGCGTTATGGGATCCTGAAGGAAAGAATGGCAGCTCTGATCACAGATGGTCTTCGTGCTGAGCTTCTGGAAAGCAAAGGATATGAAACCCAGCTTCTTGAATTTATCGATATGGAACATACACCAAAGAATATTCTGATCCGCGCAGTAAAAACCGGAAAGAAAAAGAGCAGGGACAGTTTTTCGGATACCATGAAGGCTCTTCATGTGGCTCCTACCCTGGATAGGCTTCTTTATCCGGAAGAGTCAGCCTCACAGAAGGGAGAATGACATGATGAAGATCCTACGTAAGGGAGCGATACTGCTGGTGATCTTTGTGGCAGTAGTAGCCGGGACCTCATTTCTGATGAACAGTCAGTCTACAGATAACCGCTCAGATATGAACGATGCCACACTTCCAGAGGTTATGGTAAAGATCGGAAGTACCCAGGCAAATAAGATGTATGGATACAGACAGCAGATGCAGACCGATTTCATGAGAGGAAGTATTACTCCGCTGGATACGACCAAAAAAGTGTCTTTTGAGATCAACCCATATGCTGATACAGTAACAGGGCTTGCTTATGAGGTACGGACTTCAGACGGAAGCAAGGTTATGGAGAACCGTAAGATCAAGAATCTCACGAAAGAGGACAACGGCTGTTTAAGTACAGAGATTGAGATCGGCAGTGACCTTCGCATGAACCAGGAGTATTCCATGCAGATCACGCTGGATACCAGTGAGGGGGAAGTCTACTACTATACAAGAGTGGTTTCCAGAACCCAGTTGAATACAGAAGCGTATCTTCAGTTTGTCAAGGATTTTTCCACAAAGTGTCTGGACAAGGAACAGGCAGATACGCTGACCGGATATCTGGAAGCGGAGGATATTTCCGGCGGAACGAATTACAATAATATTTCCATCAGTTCTGGACTTTCCAATATCAGCTGGGGATCCCTTTCTCCGAAGCTCTACATGGAAGGAGTTCCGCTGATCGATGATATCAATGAAACGACTGCAAGTATCACGCTGGATTATCAGGTTTCCGCACAGGATGATGAGGGTAAAACCGAAATTTATGATGTTACGGAATTTTACCGTATGCGTTATACAGAAACAAGGATCATGCTGCTGGATTTTAAACGTTCTGCAACGAAGGTATTTGATCCGTCTCAGAAGGTAGTTTCCGATGCAGGCCTGCTTCTGGGTGTCCGTGACAAGAATGTCACCTATGCTTCAGACAGCAGTGGAAAGATCGTTGCTTTTGAGCAGGATGGGGATCTCTGGTCTTATGCACCGTCCAGCGGAAAGATCACAAGGATCTTCAGCTTCCGCAAAGAGGAAGATAACGATTCCAGATATGTGCGCAACGAACATGATATCAAGATCATCCGAGTGGCAGATAACGGGGATGTAGACTTTGTATTGTACGGTTACATGAACCGTGGTGTTCACGAGGGATACAGCGGTGTCTGTGTTTATCACTACAACAGCGACCGTAATGTGGTGGAAGAAAAAGTATTCATACCAAGTACAGAATCCTACGAGTTCCTGAAGGAAGATCTTGGAACACTCACTTATGTAAACAAAAACAATCAGCTGTTTCTGCTGTTTGCACAGAAGCTGTATCAGGTAGATATTGAGACAGGAACCTCACAGGTTCTGGAAGAAGGAATCAAACAGAACCATTTTGTTGTGTCAGATACCAAGGCACATGCAGCATGGCTGATCGAATCCGGAGATGATGCAGGGAAGATCCGGGAAATTGAATTTGATTCTCTGAAAACAAGAGATATTTCGCCGGAAAGCGGAAAAAATCTGAGAGCTCTGGGATTTATGAATGAAGATCTGGTATATGGGATCCTTTCCGATGAAGACATTCTTACGGATGCCAACGGACATGAAACAGAGGGAATCAGTACATTCCGCATTGAAAGCTTTAAAGGAAAGGTGAAAAAAGAGTATCGTCAGGATGGCCTTTATATCACCAACGTAACGGTTGGCAGTACCATGATGGAGTTTGAACTTTCTGCAAAATCCGGGAATGCTTATACAGTCCAGAAAAAGGACAATATCATGAATAACAAAAAAGCATCCGGAAGCCAGATAGATGTAGCATTGATCACTACAAACCGTGCAGGAACGCTGATCCGCCTGACCATGACCCAGAAACCGGAGACAGACAGTCCGCTGCTTGTTTGTTCCAAGATCGAGAGTACTGAAGACTCATCGGTAACATTGGATACTACCGTTCCACAGGGAGAACTTTATTATGTTTATGCATATGGTTCTCTTGACCGTATCTATACCGATCCGGCTGCAGCTGTGAAACGCGCGGATGCGCAGACTGGAGTGGTACTTAACCGTGCGCAGCAGTATGTCTGGGAACGTGGAAACAAAAAAACAAAGCTCCAGATGAATATAGAGGATGTACCGGAAAGTATACGTACAGCCAACTGGAAGAAAAAAGAACTTCAGGATAGCCTTGGTGATATGGGAACGGTGATCGATCTGACCGGCTGCACTCTTGACAATGTTCTTTATGAGGTCAGTGCCCAGAGACCGGTGATCGCCAAGACAGGAGAAAATTCCAGTGTGGTGATCGTAGGCTATGATGAATATAATACCTATCTTTATGATCCGGCAACAGGGCAGATCAGCCCGTATGGAATGAATGACAGTACAGCGCTGTTTGAGAGTGCCGGAAATGTATTTCTCACCTATATAGAAAACGTCATAGAATGATGCTTACAGAGCAGGCCGGATGAAGGCCATGGGGTTACAGCAGGATGGCAAGACGGGAGTTCCCGTTTGGCATAAATCGGAAAACAGGAAAAAAGTTCCTGTTTTCCGGGGAAAGCGCGACAGGAAAGGGGAAAAATCAATGTTAAGTGAAAGTATTAAAAAACTGGTACAGTATGGGGTGGAGAGTGGTATTACTCCGGAATGCGAAAGAATTTATGCAACCAATCTCCTTCTGGATGCCTTTGGGGAAAGCGAATATACAGAACCGGAGACAGAGTATGCTAAAATCAATCTTGAGGAGACTTTGAACGAACTTCTTGATGAGGCTGTAAAGAGGGGCATCATCGAGGACAGTATTGTGTACAGAGATCTCTTTGATACAAAACTGATGAACTGTCTGATGCCGCGTCCTGCCCAGGTACAGAGAGAATTCTGGGATGCTTATAAAGAAGATCCGGAAAAAGCTACAGATTATTTTTATAAGCTGAGTCAGGACAGTAACTATATCAGACGTTATCGCGTAAAAAAAGATCAGAAATGGACAGTAGACAGCGAATATGGCAAGATCGATATCACGATCAACCTGTCCAAGCCGGAAAAAGACCCAAAGGCTATCGCAGCTGCCAAGCTGGTAAAATCCAGCAGCTATCCAAAATGTCTGCTTTGTCCGGAAAATGAAGGCTATGCAGGAAGAGTCAATCATCCGGCAAGGGAGAACCACAGGATCATCCCGATCACCGTCAATGACAGTCCATGGGGCTTCCAGTACTCTCCATATGTTTACTACAATGAACATTGTATCGTATTTAACAGTCAGCATACTCCGATGAAGATCGAGAGAAATACATTTATCAAGCTGTTTGATTTTGTAAAGCTGTTCCCACATTATTTCCTTGGCTCCAATGCGGATCTTCCAATCGTAGGAGGTTCTATCCTCAGCCACGATCATTTCCAGGGCGGGCATTACACCTTTGCCATGGCGAAGGCAGAGATTGAAAAGCATGTGACGATCCCGGGATACGAAGATGTGGAAGCCGGCATTGTAAAATGGCCTCTTTCCGTACTGCGTATCCGCAGCAAAGACGAGACGAGACTGATCGATCTGGCAACACATGTACTGGCAGGCTGGAGAGGATATACGGATGAGGCTGCATTTATCTTTTCAGAAACAGACGGAGAGCCGCATAACACCATCACACCGATCGCACGTAAAGTGGGAGATACCTTTGAACTGGATCTGACATTACGTAACAATATCACAACAGAGGAGCATCCGCTGGGGGTTTATCATCCGCATGCATGCTATCATCATATCAAGAAAGAGAATATCGGTCTTATCGAAGTTATGGGACTCGCTGTTCTTCCGGCACGTCTGAAAGAAGAGCTGGAGCTTCTTGAAGAATACATTTTAAGCGGCAGGGACATTGCTTCCAATGAGAAAATCGAGAAACATGCTGCATGGGTTGCAGAATTTCTGCCAAAATATGAGAAACTTGATAAAGATAATATCCAGGAAGTCCTTCGCAGGGAAGTGGGCAATGTATTTGTTCATGTACTGGAGGATGCCGGTGTTTATAAATGCACACCAGAGGGCAGGGATGCATTTATGAGATTTATCAATACTCTGTAAAAAAGTACGGAGGCACCCGGGGATGGATATGTATTTCAGGAGGAGTTTGTTTATATGAAAAACAGAGAAAAAACCGGAAAGGCCTTTCGGATAAAATGGCTTTTGCTGGCACTTGTGGCAGCTGCACTGATCTTTGTGCCGGCTGCATCGCATAAGGTGTCGGCGGCGAAGCTTGTTTATACCGTTAAGTTCAATAATAATTCAGGTACCAGCAAAAGTAAGACGTATACCGCACTGACACAGAACGTGACATTAAATACTACGATCCGGCTTCCGGCAGTACCCAAGGCTGTGGGATATCAGAATCTCGGATGGACTACACGGAAGGGGAGCAGTAAGGTAGTATATAAAGCAGGTGCCCGCGTAAAGGTCAGAAAAGATATGACTCTGTATGCGGTCCGCAGAAAGAGCAGATACTATACCGTAAACTTCTATCTTGGAAATGGAAGCACCAATTCCGCATATAAGAAGCTGCAGAAAAAAGTAGAAGAGGGTACATATTACACATTGCCTGCAGTTCCATCCAGATCGGGATATGTAAATCTTGGCTGGTCAATAGCAAAGAACGGCAAGGCATCTACTGCAAAAAAAGTAGGAACGAAGATTAAAATCTCCGGTAATATCAGATACTATTCCGTACAGATGCAGTCAGTAAAAGTAAATCTCCGCAAGGCAAACGGAACCGTATGGAAGACAGTAACACTTGGAAAGGGCGGTTACCTTAAGCTCCCATCTGTATCCAATGCGACAGGTTATACGTTTATGGGCTGGTCTAAGACCAGACGGACCGGTTCTTCCACAGATCCGGATTATGAAGCCGGCGAACTTCTGCGGATCAACAAAAACACCAATCTGTATGCGACAGTATTTAACCGTGCACTGGAGAAGGATATCAGCTCCGATGAGATGGCTCATCCGGCGATCGGTATGATGTACAGTAAGGTTATTTTTGTGGGAGATTCCCGTACTGCAGGAATACAGGCGACACTGAAAAAACAGATGAGCAGTTCTGTAACAAATGGGGTTTCTTTTGTTGCAAACCCAGGAAAGGGCTTGAGCTGGTTCCGAGATACAGGATATGCACAGCTTATAGAAGAGATCGACAAAACAGAAGGTTCCAAACCGATCGCCGTTATCTTTAATCTGGGTGTCAATGACCTGGGAAATGCAGGCAATTATGTCAGCTATATGACCAGTATCGCATCCACATTGAAAAGTAAGAACTGTAAACTCTTTTATATGTCTGTAAACCCGATCAACAGTACCATGATCACAAAAGCAGGAAGAGGCGCCCGTACAGAGGCACAGGTAAGAGAATTCAACAGCAAGATCCGTTCCGGTCTTTCTCTGGATTACAAGTACATCGATATGTACAGCGTACTTATGAAAAAAGGCTACGGGACCAATGCTTCCTACAATGGCACAGACGCTGACAGTGATGATGGACTTCACTACACAACAAAGACATTCAAGAGGATCTACTATTACTGCATTACTTATCTCAACACAGGAAGTATCAACGCATCTTATTATTAATGGTATAACAGACAGAAAAATCCCGTCTGCCGGAGACATTCCGCCAGGCGGGATTTTTCTGTCCGGCGGCCCGCTATTTTTCTGTCCGACAGGGCAATTACTCCTTGCACGAACCATGAGAATAGTCTATACTTAATTCGATACGGACGTTTGGAGGTCCGCAGGGACGTGTGATCCTGAATATGAGGAATGAGGTATAGATTATGAAACTGACAACAGTGAAAGAGATTTACAGAAACCGTGAACAGTATCTCGACAAAGAGATCACCGTAGGTGGATGGGTACGAAGTGTTCGTGATTCCAAGGCGTTTGGATTCATCGTACTTCATGATGGAAGCTTTTTTGAAACTCTTCAGATCGTATATCATGATAACATGGAGAATTTCGCAGAGGTTTCCAAGCTGAACGTTGGAGCAGCCATCATTGTTAAGGGAACGCTGGTAGCTACCCCTCAGGCGAAGCAGCCATTTGAGATCCAGGCAACAGAGATATCTGTAGAGGGAGCTTCCGCACCGGATTATCCACTTCAGAAGAAGAGACACAGTCTTGAATACTTAAGGACCATGACACATTTAAGACCGAGAACAAATACTTTTCAGGCTGTATTCCGTGTACGTTCTCTCTGTGCATATGCGATCCATAAATTTTTCCAGGAGAGAGGCTTTGTCTATGTGCATACACCGCTGATCACAGGAAGTGACTGTGAAGGTGCAGGAGAGATGTTTCAGGTAACAACACTGGATCCGAAGAATATTCCACTGACAGAGGATGGAAGTGTTGATTATTCACAGGATTTCTTCGGAAAGGAGACAAACCTTACCGTAAGCGGACAGCTGAACGGAGAGACTTATGCACAGGCATTCCGCAATATCTACACATTCGGACCGACCTTCCGTGCTGAGAATTCCAACACTACCCGTCATGCAGCTGAGTTCTGGATGATCGAGCCTGAGTGTGCGTTTGCAGACCTTCAGGACGCTATGGAGCTTGCAGAGGCTATGCTGAAATACGTGATCCGTTATGTCTTTGAGAATGCACCGGAGGAAATGAACTTCTTCAATTCCTTCATTGACAAGGGGCTTCTTGACAGACTGAACCATGTGCTTAATTCTGAATTTGCGCATGTGACCTATACAGAGGCTGTTGAGATCCTTGAGAAGAACAATGACAAATTTGATTACAAGGTATTCTGGGGATGTGATCTTCAGACAGAGCATGAGCGCTATCTGACAGAGCAGGTCTACAAGAGACCGGTATTTGTTACAGATTATCCGAAGGAGATCAAGGCATTCTACATGAAACTCAACGAGGATGGAAAGACAGTTGCGGCTATGGACTGTCTGGTGCCGGGAATCGGAGAGATCATCGGAGGAAGCCAGAGAGAGGATGACTACGACAAGCTGAGAACACGTATGGATGAGCTGGGTCTGAAACCGGAGGATTACGATTTCTATCTGGATCTTCGTAAATATGGTTCCACACGTCATTCCGGCTTTGGTCTTGGATTTGAGAGATGTGTCATGTACCTTACAGGTATGGGCAACATCCGTGACGTGATCCCATTCCCGAGAACTGTAAAGAACTGCGATCTTTGATCAGAACACTTTTGCACAGCAGGACGTTCTGTGCTCCTGAGATCAGAGAACAGCAGGGAGAAATTGGCAACAGGTATTGATATGTGTGACTGACACACAAGGGAGAACATTATGAGATTTATTCATCTTGCAGACGTGCATCTGGGCGCAGTTCCCGACAGGGGCTGCCCGTGGAGCAAAGAGCGGGAGGAAGAAATCTGGAGCACTTTCCGCCGGGTTATTGCGGGCATCCGCGAAGATCCGGTGGATTTGCTATTTATATCCGGAGATCTGTTCCACCGCCAGCCTCTTATGAGAGAGCTTAAGGAAGTAAATTATCTGTTTTCCACCATCCCGGATACCAGAGTGTATCTGATGGCAGGAAATCATGATTTTATAAGCAGAGATTCTTTTTATAATACGTTTGAGTGGAATTCCAATGTTATATTTTTCAGGAGCAGGGAACTGACCTGCGTTAAAGATCCCAGGCTTGATGTCTATGTATATGGACTGAGTTACTATGACCGGGAAATAAAAGACGGACTTTATGATCAGGCTGTCCCTGTCCAGAAAGAAGGAATCCATATTCTGCTGGCTCATGGCGGCGATGAGAAGCATATTCCTCTCAGTGCAGCAGCTCTGGCGGCGTCAGGCTTCGATTATGTAGCGTTAGGGCATATCCACAAGCCGCAGATCCTGATCCGTGACCAGGCGGCCTTTTCCGGGGCTCTGGAGCCCATTGACAGGAATGATACAGGGGAACATGGATATATGGAGGGACGACTGATCAACGGAAGGATCCGTACAGAGTTCGTTCCCTTTGCCTGTCGTTCCTATCAGCAGCTGGTAATGACACTTCACGAGGAAACTACACAGATATCTCTGGAAGAAGCGGTAAAATCCCAGATTTTCCGCAGAGGAGGAAGGAATATCTACAGGATCGTTCTTCAGGGAATGCGTTCGCCGGATCTTCTTCTGATCCCTGAGAAACTGAAAAGTCTCGGAAATGTTACCGATGTTGTGGATGAATCCTGGCCGGCGTATGATCTTGGTGAGCTCTACAAACGCTACAGCGGTACTCTGATCGGTGATTATATCGGCTATTTTCTGGCCAAAGAGGGTATGGATACCGTGGAAAAAAAGGCGCTGTATTATGGGCTTCAGGCATTGCTTGAGACAGGCAGCCGGCGATAAAGGGGCAGCACAGGAGGATAGCATAAGATGGTTATCAGACGTTTAAAAATAAAAAATTTCGGGAAGATCCGGGACAAGGATATGGAGCTTTCACCTGGGATCAACGTACTTTACGGTGAAAATGAGAGTGGAAAAACTACCACACATACATTTATCCGCTCCATGTTTTACGGCGTTCGCAGACTGCGGGGAAAGGCTGCTCTGAACGATACATATACAAAATATGAACCATGGGAAAATCCGGCAGAATATGGTGGGATCATGTGGTTCACAAGCAAGGGGAAGAAGTATCGTCTTACCAGGAATTTTTATAAAGAAAAGAAGTTGGGAGAGCTTCTCTGTGAAGATGATGGCAGTCTTGTGGATGCGGAACAGGGAGCTCTTGGGACTATTCTGGGAAATGTAAGTGAGGCAGTTTATGATAATACGGTGTCTGTGGCACAGCTGAAAAGCGTTACAGGAAAAGATCTCGTACGTGAACTGCAGAATTACATGGCCAGCTATCAGGGAACCGGTGACAGTTCCATTGACATGGGACGAGCCATGCAGATGCTGAAAATGTCCAGAAAAGGATATCTGACAGAAGCGGCCCGGCGAAAAAAGGAGCTGGAAAAGGAAAAAGAAAAGATTTCCGCAAACATGGAATATATCCGCAGAGAGATCCGTGAACTGGATGAGAAGCGTGATCGGATCATGCAGCAGCAGGACGGGATGAACATAGGGACCAGAGAACGGAGTACAGAGGATCTTCTTGAGCTTCGGATCGATCGTGTAAAAAGAAGACGGGAGCTGACAGATGCAGTTCTGGCAGTTGTGCTGCTTGGTGGGATTGTCGGTACCGGCTGCCTGGCAGCTTTTTCCGGGCAGGTCATTTTCAGTGTTCTGGCAGGCGTGGCAACTGCGGCGATTTCTGTAGCGGCATTGTTTTTTCGCATACGGCTCAGCAGGGAGCTGAATAAGAGAGAACGTCAGAGAGAGCGCTGGCATTCCAGACATGAGGAGCTGACCTGGAACCGGAACAGTCTGGACAGTGACTACGAAGAGAAGCATACAGCGCTGGAGAACCTGCAGGCAGAGTTGACGGAATGTGAAGAAAACACAGAAGTGATCACTCCGGAGGAAACGGAGATCCAGGCGCTGAATATGGCTATGGAGACGATTGAGGCACTTTCCGGAAACATTACGGATCAGGTAGGGGTCCGTCTGAAAAAACGTACATCTGAGATATTAAGTGAGATCACCGGTGGCAGATACCAGGAGGTTCTGATGGATGAGGCACTGCATATGTCTGTGAACACAGGGGAGCGTATCGTATCCATTGAGAGACTGAGTCGCGGGACACTGGAGCAGATTTATTTTGCCCTTCGTATGGCAGCAGGAGAGCTTTTCTGCAAAGAGGAACCGTTCCCTGTGATCCTGGATGATGTATTTGGCATGTATGATGAAGAACGTCTTGCAGCGGCTCTCAGGTGGCTGCATAAAGAAAACAGACAGGTGATCATAAGTACCTGCCATAAAAGAGAAATGGAGATCCTGGATAAAGAGAGGATTCCCTATCAGAAGCTTCCTATGTGAGCTTTTGCAGGAAGATTTCAGCATAAAGATCAAAAGCAAAGCAGACAGCAGATGCGGATCATGGATATCCGTCTGTTACAGAAATATAAAGCGGCTGCGCTTTCTGAGAAACTGTTATATCGTTCTCAGAAGGTGCAGCCGCTTTGCGTGCGTTATGATTTATTTATTTCTCATGCTGGCTCATGTAATTTGTTACGCAGCGTTTGATTCTGTCTACCGGATTCAGAAGGTGGCTGACAGAGGTATCATGGTTCAGCGTATCAATGATCAGAGCAATATATTTGCTCATATCGCAGCTGATGTAGTATGGCTTCTCAAGAAGCTCCGGTGACTGATAAACCAGGTTAGTAGTAAGAAGCTTGTCGAAGTAGCCCTTCTTGTAAGCATCGTCAAATTTATCAAGACCATCGGTAAAGAATCCGAAGGTAGAGCAGATGTAAACTCTGCCTGCTCCTTTCTCTTTCAGGAGAGACGCGATCTTAATGATCGTATCACCGGAGGAGATCATATCATCGATCAGGATCATATCCTTGCCCTCGATCTTTGGTCCGAGGAATTCATATGCTGCAATCGGATGACGGCCGTTTACATATCTTGAGTAATCCAGACGTTTATAGTACATACCCATATCAACACCGAGGACATTGGCGAGATAGATCGCACGGTTCATGCTTCCTTCGTCCGGGCTGATCGTCATGAAATGATCCTTGTCGATATGAAGTCCCTTTTCATTATTAAGAAGAGCCTTGATGAACTGGTAGGATGGCTGTACAGTCTCAAAACCATGAAGAGGAGTCGCATTCTGTACACGGGAATCATGTGCATCAAAGGTGATGATATTCTCAACACCCATATCGATCAGCTCATGAAGTGCATTGGCACAGTCAAGAGACTCTCTTCCGACACGTTTGTCCTGGCGACTCTCATAGAGATATGGCATGATCACGTTGACTCTGCGGGCTTTTCCGCCTACAGCGGCGATAACACGCTTCATATCCTGGAAATGATCATCCGGGGACATAAGATTCGTGTAAGGTCCGATCGGATAGGATAAGCTGTAATTTGTCACATCTACCATTACGTAGATATCATCACCGCGGACAGATTCGTTGATGGTGCATTTACCCTCACCGGAGCCGAAACGTGGAGTCTTGGCGTCAATAATGTAAGAATCGCGCTTGTATCCCTCGAATGCAAAGGAGTCCATTCCAGGATACTGTCTTTCGGCACGCCATTTGACCAGCCAGTCATTCACCTTCGCGCCTAATGAGCTGCAGCTCTGAAGGGGAATCAGTCCAAGTCTTCCTACCGGGAGTGTGGAAAAATCTTTTGTATTTACCTGTGCCATTTTAATTTCCTCCTAAAAATATTTTCTGTATACGGATGTCCTTCCCGATCAACGATATCATCTGATAGTTGCTGGCAATTCGGGAAAATGTTCTCTCGGAATAGGTATCCGAGAAATTTTTGAGCGTCAGATTCGTGGAAATGATCGTGGATTTCCTGCGCATGATCCGCTCATTGAGACAGAGAAAAAGCTGTGAAGATACGAAACTGTTGGTAAGCTCCGTTCCCAGGTCATCAATGATCAGAAGATCACAGTCATAGATCAGTTCCTCGTCTGTGCCGGTATCTTTTCGGGAAAAAGAATTCGCAGCCATCATATCAAAAAGATCGTAGGCGGAAAAGTACAGGACACAGTGGGTGGATCTGAGAAGCTCTCGGGCGATGCAGTGTGAAAGAAAGGTTTTTCCCACACCGGTATCACCATATAAAAACAAGTTTTCAAATTTATGGTCGAAGTTCTGCACAAAGCGCTGTGCAGTGTCATAGGCCCGTCTGGCTGTTTCCAGGGCAGACAGTCCCGTGGCTTCGTTTTTTATTGTAGCAGAATAATAGTCAAATGAAAAGCTGTCAAAATTCTCTTTTTCGAGAATTTCATTCAGATTGGACTGTGCATAAAGCAGTTCGATCTCAGCTTTTTTAAAACAGGTGCATTTTCGGCTGCCGATATAGCCGGTATCCTGACAGTCAGGGCAGGTGTAAGGCATCTCAAGATAGTCTCCGGGAAAGCCGTTTGCAACAAGAAGGGTGATCCGTTCATCGGAAAGCTCCTGGATGGCTGCCTTCAGATCCGAAGTCCCCTTTTCTTCGCCGTTTAAAAGGCGACGGACTTTGTCAGCACTTAAAGTTGCCACCTCGTCATCGATCTCTTTCAGACGGGGGATCTTTCCGTAGGCTTCGGCTGTGTGCTCCTCCAGAATACGGTGGTTCTGTGCCTGCCGGCGGCTGTATTCTCTCATTATAGTATCATATTGAAAATTCTGTAAAGGCATAAAGCGCTCCTTCCAGGTTCTGTTACTGATTATTTAAAAGACGTTTCTCATATTCCGCAAAATCATAATCACGCTGGTGGAAATTATTGAAGCGGTTGCTATTCTGAGGCTGAGTCTGGGGCTGCTTCTTCCTGGAAACGGATTTCTCAAGCTGGCGTTTTTTGTGTGCGGCATCCAGAAGCCGGATATCCTCCAGCGTATGTACGTTTTTCTTTTTCCAGCCGGAGAGGATCTTATCTGCATATTGGAAACTGGGCTGTCCGGTGGAAAGGACAGTACGGCTGCAGGCTTCCTGGATCAGCTCCAGATCAAAACCGTAGGTCTTGCGCCAGGTATCAATGTAAGTGATCTCGTTATCAACAGGATTGCGGCCGCTGATCCCCATAGCCTTCAGGATCGTGTAATAATCCTTGGAAAAACGGGAGCTGGCATCCCGGGCCATCTCGACGGTGGTGATGCCGTCTTTTGCCCAGGCGAGTGCAACAGTTTCAATATAACGCATACTCTTGCGGCCTCTGGAAACACAGTATTCCACCAGATATTCGATGAGATCCGCAGACATATGGAGTTCATCATAGAAAAAAAGGATCTTCTGCATTTCTGTAGGCGTCAGTGTTTTGGTCAGATACTGCTCTGTGATATAGAGAAGCTGACTGATCTCTTCGTTTTGCTTAAGTTCTCTGATCCGGTCAGGAGTGAGACTGAGAATGTAATCAGCGGAGCTTGGGACTCCCGGATCCGTGTTCCCGGAAACGGAAGCAGAATTGCCGGAACCGGTGAAAGTATCCACGGAAGCGCTGCTCTCTCTATGACCGGTATCCGCAAAGGGTTCCAGCAAAGTGATCCCGGAAAGCTTCTGATCTGCAGTATAGGTTAATGCGATCAGTTTCTCACTTTCCCAGTATTTCAGCGCACGGGAAATATCTCTTTCCGTGCAGAAAAGGCTGTCTGCCATATGCTCCAGGCTGAAAGAAGAAGGAGCGGCAGATACCATCCGGAGAAGGTAGATATATACCTTTACGAACTCCCCGTTGGCACGAGGCATGAAATTGTCAATAAAGCGATTGGAAAGAATCGTTACCTCCAGTTCCGAGGAATTCTGAAGTGAAATCAGGCTCATGATCAGCAGCTCCCTTTCTAAAATACAGCAGATATTTCAGGTGATATCCCGAAGTCCGCCATGCTAAAAAGGATTATAGCACAACCGCTTTTACTTGAGAATAGTCTATTTTCACAGAAGTTGTGCACCAATTTCCATGTGGAAAATGTGGATAGTGTGGAAAACTTCGAGGATAACATTATCAGCAACTAACAAAAACCTTAATTTTGTAAGAAAAATGCGGTATTTGTTGAATGTGGCTGTTGAATTATGTCAAGTAGGTTATACACAAAAAAATCCACATGCCAGGCACGTCTGAAATGTGCATAAGCATGTGGATAATGTGGATAATTATTTTCCGAGAAGGTGTTCTCCAATATTTACAACGTCTCCGGCGCCCATAGTTATCAACAAATCACCATGTGCACAACTTTTTAAGAGGAAGCTCTCGATCTCATCAAAAGTCGGGAAATATTCGCAGGGGGTTCCAAGTTCCTGGATCTGTTTCTGGAGATCCTGGGAAGAAATACCAAGATTGTCTGTTTCACGTGCGGCATAAATATCAGCCAGTACAACATGATCGGCCAGAGTCAGCGCTTTTGCAAATTCCGGAAGAAGAGCTTTGGTACGTGTGTAGGTATGAGGCTGGAATACACACCATACCTTCTGATGCGGATAATTCTTTGCAGCATGAAGGGTTGCCTCGATCTCGGTTGGATGATGCGCGTAATCATCAATGATGGTGATACCGCCGATCTCACCTTTATACTGGAAACGACGGTCTGTACCGGTAAAGCTTCCGAGACCTTTGACGATCACATCATCCGGAAGGTCCAGAAGGCGTCCTACGGCAATGGCGGCCAGTGCATTGGATACGTTGTGGATACCCGGTACACGCAGATAATAGCTGCCGATCTTTTTGCCCCGGAAGAGAACGGAGAAGGAAGGATGTCCGTATTTATCCCAGGTAATGTCTGCTGCGGTGTAATCGGCATCGTGCTCCAGACCATAGGTAAGAACATTGCATGGAAGCTCCCGGGTGATCGTCTCATACTCCGGTGTGTCGGCGTTGATGATCAGAGTACCGTCAGCAGGGAGAAGCTCTGCAAATTTCCGGAAGGAATGGCGAATGTCATCGATGTCCTTGAAGAAATCCAGATGATCGGCATCCATGTTCAGGATCACACTGATCTTAGGGAAGAAGCTTAAAAAGCTGTTGGTGTATTCGCATGCCTCTGTGATAAAGGTCTCAGAATTTCCAACGCGGATGTTTCCGTGGATAGCAGGAAGGATTCCGCCAACACTGATGGTAGGATCACAGTCACCCTCAAGAAGGATATGGGAAACCATGGAAGTAGTAGTGGTTTTTCCGTGGGTTCCGGAAATTGCGATCGGTGTATCGTAGTTCCGCATGATCTGTCCCAGAAGCTCTGCGCGGGTGAGCATTGGAAGCCCTTTTTCTTTCGCACAGGCAAATTCCGGGTTGTCCGGGTGGATCGCTGCTGTATAGACAACCACATCTACATCATCCTTGATGTTGGAAGCGCGCTGTCCGTAATAGATCACAGCGCCACGTTCTTCCAGTGTGCGGGTCAGCGGGCTGAATTTGGCATCGGAACCGGAAATCCGGAAATTTTCTTCCAGAAGGATCTCGGCAAGGCCGCTCATGCTGATGCCTCCGATCCCGATGAAATGAATATGGAGCGGTTTATGAAAGTCTATCTGATACATAATAATCTCCTTATATATATGTTATTTTCGTAGCTCTTTTGTCTGTTTTATTATAACGCCAACAGAAACAATTGAAAAGTGGTTCTTTTGGCTAAAAAAGCGGTTTTTTACGGAATATAAAAGTAACCAGAAAATAACATCGAAAAATGTTGAAAATTACCAGAGGAATGAAAAAAATGATGAGTCTTACCAATTTATAATATACAATAGCGATAAAAAAAGTAAAATACAGCTAAAATAATTGTAAAAAATGTTCACTAACACAGTAAAGTATGCTATAATGGAATAATCATAACATACAAGAGGTGATCGCATGATTAAGAAAGAGATGATTGCCATGCTCTTGGCCGGTGGGCAAGGCAGCAGGTTAGGAGTTTTGACAGAAAAGGTTGCAAAGCCGGCAGTCGCTTTTGGTGGTAAATATCGTATCATCGATTTTCCACTGAGCAATTGTATTAACTCGGGAATTGACACGGTGGGTGTGCTGACACAGTACCAGCCTCTCCGCCTGAATACACATATCGGTATCGGTATTCCGTGGGATCTTGACCGCAATGAAGGCGGTGTCACAGTCCTTCCTCCGTATGAGAAGAGCACAAGCAGTGAATGGTACACAGGAACTGCCAATGCGATCTATCAGAATCTGGCTTATATGGAGCAGTATAACCCGGATTATGTACTGATCCTTTCCGGTGACCATATCTATAAGATGGATTACGAAGTGATGCTGGATTTCCACAAGGCGAACAAGGCAGATATTACGATCGCGTGTATGCCGGTTCCCATTGAGGAAGCCAGCCGTTTTGGTATTATGGTTACTGATGAGAGCAGCCGTATTACTGAGTTTGAGGAGAAGCCGGAGCATCCAAGCAGCAATCTTGCATCCATGGGTATCTATATTTTCTCATGGCCGGTTCTGAAGGAAGCACTGATCGCCCTGAAGGATCAGAATGGCTGTGACTTCGGTAAACATATCCTTCCGTACTGTAAAGAGAAGGGGCAGCGCCTTTTTGCTTATGAGTACAACGGCTACTGGAAAGATGTAGGAACTCTTGGTTCTTACTGGGAAGCAAATATGGAGCTGATCGATATCATTCCGGAGTTTAATCTTTATGAGGAATTCTGGAGGATCTACACCAAGGGAGATGTGATCCCGCCACAGTATATTTCCGCAGATGCAGTTGTGGACAAGTGTATCATCGGTGAGGGAACAGAAATCTATGGTGAAGTACATAATTCAGTGATCGGTCCGAATGTTATCATCGGCAAGGGCAGTGTGATCCGTGATTCTATTATCATGAAGAATACAGCAGTTGGTGAGAACGTTGTTATGGATAAAGCCATCGTGGCAGAAGATGTTGTCATCGGAAATAATGTTGTGATCGGATGCGGCGAGGAGGCACCGAATGTTCTGAAACCGGCTGTATATTCCTTTGGACTTGTGGCTATCGGCGAAAACAGCGTGATTCCGGACAGTGTCAAAATCGGTAAGAATACCGCTATCGCCGGTGTTACAACAAAAGAAGACTACCCTGACGGAGAACTGGCAGCCGGCCAGGTAATTGCAGCAAAGGACGGTGGGAAAGAATGAGAGCGATAGGTATTATTTTGGCAGGCGGTAATAATAACCGCATGAGAGAATTATCAAACAAAAGAGCAATCGCGGCAATGCCTATTGCAGGAAGTTACCGCGCGATCGACTTTGCCCTCAGCAACATGGCAAATTCACATATCCAGAAGGTTGCTGTGCTGACACAGTATAATGCCCGTTCCCTTAATGAGCATTTAAGTTCATCCAAATGGTGGGATTTCGGAAGAAAACAGGGAGGACTTTATGTCTTTACTCCAACCATTACCAGAGATAACAGCTTATGGTATCAGGGTACTGCAGATGCGATCTATCAGAACCTGAGCTTTTTAAAGAACAGTCATGAACCCTATGCGGTGATCGCTTCCGGCGATGGAATCTACAAGCTGGATTACAATAAAGTCCTGGAGTATCATATCGCAAAGCGGGCAGATGTTACCGTTGTATGTACTACATGCAAGGATCAGAGCCAGGTTGAGAGATTTGGTGTTCTTCGCATGAATGAGGACTGTCGGATCGAGGAATTTGAGGAGAAACCGATCGTTTCCTCCTATAATACGGTATCTACTGGTATCTATGTCATCCGAAGAAGGCAGCTGATCGAACTGATCGAGCGTGCTGCCCAGGAAGGAAGGCATGATTTTGTAAATGATATTCTTATCCGTTACAAAAATCTGAAGAGGATTTACGGATATAAGATCGATAACTACTGGAATAATATCTCTACTGCAGAGGCTTATTATCAGACAAATATGGATTTCCTGAAACCGGAGATCCGGAACTATTTCTTCAAACAGGAGCCGGCGATCAAAACCAAGATCGCAGATGTACCTCCTGCTAAGTACAATCCGGGTGCAACTGTGAAGAACAGTCTGGTGTCCAGCGGATGTATCATCAACGGAACTGTGGAGAATTCTGTTCTGTTCCGTGATGTATTTGTAGGAAATAACTGTGTGATCAAAAACTCTGTGATCCTTAATGACGTATATCTTGGAGATAATACGCATATTGAGAATTGCATTGTTGAGAGCCGGGATACCATCCGGGCGAATTCATATTACTGCGGCGAAGAAGGAGAAGTGAAGATCGTCGTAGAGAAAAACGAACGCTACGTATTATAAATGCGGAAGATCAGTTTTCCGCAGATACGGTTAGCGAAATGAAAGGGGCAAGTAGCAATGAATATTACAGATGTACGTGTGAGGAAGGTAGCAAAAGAAGGGAAAATGAAGGCCGTTGTGTCTGTCACAATAGATGATGAGTTTGTGGTACATGACATCAAGGTGATCGAAGGCGAGAAGGGGCTGTTCATCGCAATGCCAAGCCGTAAGGCAAGCGACGGTGAATATCGTGACATCGCACATCCGATCAATTCAGCAACAAGAGAGCAGATCCAGACGATCATCCTGGACAAGTATCAGGAAGTAATGGCTGAGGAAGCTGAGAATGAGGTTCTTATGGAGGCTGCGGAGTAAGAGAAGCAGCTTCAGGGGGGATTACATCAGAGAAGTATTCTCGTAGCTGATGATCTTTGGATTGAAACAGCATAGAATAAAAACTGCCGTTTTACAGATAAATCTGTGAGAGGGCAGTTTTTTTGTGCTCCGGAAAACAAAAAAAACGCTTTTCAGTTCATAAAAATTTAAATTATTACGTATTTGTTACAGAAATAAAATAAAATTATTGCTTTTTATGAAAAATATGTTATACTAGAATCCATGAAAGGACGAAAGGTGTTTATATGAAGAATAGAAAAGTTTTCACATTACTGCTTACAGGTATGCTGACCCTTTCCATGGGAAGCACCGTATATGCATCAGGTACAGACGCTGCGATCGCAGAGGCACAGGCGGAGAAACAGGCCGCTGAGGAGGATCTTGCGCAGGTACAGAGCAGCATCGGCACACTGGAGAGCAAGAAGCAGGAGCTGGAGAGCTATCTGGCTGATTTAAACGCACAGTATGAGGATCTTACCAACAGCATTTCTGAGCTTAGTATCCAGGCTGCTGAGAAGGAAGATGAATTAAATAAAGTAAAAAAAGAACTAAAAAAAGCAAAGAAAGCTTCTGCAGATCAGTATGAATCCATGAAGCTTCGAATCGCATATATGTATGAAAATGCCGGAACTTCCGCACTAGAGACACTGCTTTCTTCCGAAAGCCTTGCAGAATTCCTCAATCGCGCGGAGAATGCGATCCAGATTTCTACATACGACAGAGACATGCTGGATAAATATGTGAGTCTTCAGAAGAATATCCAGGAGAATGAGAAAAAGGTTGAGACGGAGTCCGCAGAGATCGATGATCTGATGACGGAGCGTGCAGCCAAACAGCAGGAAGTGCAGTCCATGGCTTCCAGCACAAGCGATGATATTAACTCTTATGTAAATCAGATCAGCGCCAGCCAGGAAGAGGCTCAGCAGCTGATGTCAGATATCAGTAATGCAGACAGCAGTATTACCGCTCTGGTACAGCAGGCAGAGGCGGAGAAGGCTGCGGAAGAGAAAGCTAAGGCTGAAGCGGCAGCAGAGGCTGAGAGACAGGCAGCAGAAGCGGCAGCCCAGGAAGAAGCCGATCAGGATAACGAGGACAGTGAAGAGGCTGATTCTGACGATGATTACGGCTATGATCCGGAGGAGGATACAACCGAGTCTTCCAGCAGTTCTACAAGTACAGACATTGTTGTAGAGGAGGAAGAGGAAGCGGATGATGTACAGTCCGGAAGTTCCGAAGATGTTTCCGAGGACAGCTCCCAGGAGGAGGTTTCTGAGGAGGTTTCCAATGATGAGACAGCTTCCGAGGAGACGGAAGATGCCTCTGCGGATACGTCCGATTCCGGTTCTTCCAGTCAGGGAACATATCTTGGAAACTTTACACTGACCGCATACTGCAACTGTGCACAGTGCTGCGGTACAGCCGGCAATCTTACCGCCAGCGGAACAGTTCCGACAGCAGGACGTACCGTTGCTATGGCAGGTGTTCCGTTTGGGACCAAGCTTCTGATCAACGGTACTGTTTATACGGTAGAGGATCTGGGAACTCCTTACGGACATGTGGATATCTATTGTGGAAGTCATTCTGAGGCATTAAGCTTCGGACTTCAGTCTGCAGATGTATATCAGGTGGGCTGATCCGGAAAAATCCATAGGAGAATATTTAAGAGAAACACAGCGCTGCAGGATCGTATGCTGATCCCTGCAGCGCTGCTTTTGTATGCATGACGCAGATATGTGTTTCGTGAAGTGTAGTGTGTGGAAATTCACAAATTTCCTGCAATCCGGAGATTTTACAGATACGGCGTACCCGGGATCTCCGGATAGGTTCCCATACCGATGAGAAGCTCAAGGCCTGTCTGACGGCCTTCCAGTACAGCAGCTTTTACAGCACTGGCATCACCGGAGATGGCGATGATCACTTCATTGGAATGACTGGTACCGATATTCGGAGTCATATATTGTGTAATGGATACTGCTGCGGATTTCACGGCATTATCTGCCATCACAAGACCGATAGCAGCCGGAGAACCTGCCATGAAACCAAATGCTTCACCCAGAGGTGTGCCGAAGGCTTTATGGATAGCAGGACCTGCACTTGCGGAAAAAGCAAACTCCAAGTGGCCGGATTCGCTGATGTAGACCTCACCTGCATATTTGTTAGTCAGTTCCAGAGCCAGAGAAATGGCGTGACGCACGTCGGATACATCATTTCCGCCAAGGACGATATAGTTTCCATGACCGCCCCAGCCCTTGGTGTCTCTTGGAAGTTCAATGGAAAGGACTTCTGTATTTGTGGCTTTTACTGCATCGTCAATAGCTGTGATCTGACCGGCAGCGCCTGTTCGGGAACTGAAAAGCCCCAGACAGTGGTATTGGGTACCTACGTTCATCTTTTTAAGCAGAGAATCATCAACTCCGGAGATCACGAGTCCGATTGTGTCAAGGACTGCGGTCCCTACAAATTCAGTCCGTGTGCAGTTGGTGCTGATGTTATGAATATCGTGTATATCCATGTGGAAAAATCCCCCTTTTTGCTGAAAACTCATTGGTTTCAGTATAGCATCAGAGAGGGGAATTTGAAAGTGAAAATTGACAATATCATTTGTAAATGGCAGGTTTACATAGTTGTAAACGGCATTGCAAAATGTAAACTTAAAAAATAAAATTAAGTTGACATTAAAATCCTGCTGTGTTAAATTGTTAACAGCGAAAGAGCGGATATCATTTATAAAGGACAGGAATGATCTTCCGACAGGAAAAGCAGAAAAGGAAAGAGAGGATACAGATTATTATGACAACAGTGGCAGCAGGCAGAAGCAAGACGTATGATCTTGTTTACATTGCAGTTTTTGCAGTAGTGATGGCAGTTTGCTCATGGATTTCCATTCCGGCACAGGTACCGTTTACTCTGCAGACATTCGGAGTATTTATGGCAGTTGGTGTGCTTGGAGGAAAAAGAGGAACTCTGGCAGTTCTGGTTTACGTTCTTCTTGGAGCAGTAGGAGTTCCGGTTTTTGCAGGATTTTCCGGAGGCATTGGAGCTCTTCTCGGAAATGCAGGTGGATATATCATTGGATTTATCTTTTCCGCACTTGTTATGTGGGCAATTGAGCACGTTTTTGGCAGAAAGCCGGTTGTTCAGATCATTTCCATGGTCGTTGGACTGATCGTATGCTATGCCTTTGGAACCGCATGGTTTATGTTTGCTTACACAAGAAGCACAGGTCCGGTAGGTCTTATGGCAGTTCTTGGCTGGTGTGTGTTCCCGTTTATCATTCCGGATCTTATCAAGATCGCACTGGCTTATGTTTTATCAGGAAAGGTACGTAAATATGCAAGATAAAAGCAGTGCTGCGGCATATGCTTCTGATGAGGGCACAGAGGAAATAGTCATTCCTCTGCGCCCTCATCATGGTATGTGCCTGGCGTATTTTAAGGGGGAAGGCTACAGTAACGGTTTTACTGCACATATGGCCGAGATGCTGAAGATTTTTCTGGAGGGAAAGAAAATAAGGCTTCATGTGGATACGGATGAGATCTGCTCTGCCTGTCCGAATAATCTGGGCGGACATTGTGAAGCCGGAGATAAAGTGGCAGAGTATGACAATGCCGTGCTGGAAAAATGTGGACTGAAGGCCGGACAGACATTGCACTTCAGTGAATTTACAAAAAAAGTCCAGGAAAAAAT
This sequence comes from Blautia fusiformis, assembly GCF_020686995.1. Lineage (NCBI taxonomy): Bacteria > Bacillati > Bacillota > Clostridia > Lachnospirales > Lachnospiraceae > Blautia > Blautia fusiformis. Next base: position 18,269 of record NZ_JAJEPT010000014.1, on the reverse strand, counting down.
CCTTGCGGCAGATAAACGTAAGGAAATCTGTGGAAACTGCCAGTGGAACAGTATCTGCGAAGAACAGAAGAGCCGCTGGGCATAGATATTTATAAGAACCTTTCCAAAAACTGCTTCGGGTCTGCAAAAAAAAGTATGCCCGAAGCAGGAAAAAAGAAAAAATTCGATTTTTTTGAAAAATTTTAATTTTTTCTATTGACAAAGTACAGAAACTCTAATATAATAGCTCTTGCAGTTGAGCAACACACAAACAACTGAAACAGAATAACGAAGCGTGGCTCAGTTTGGTAGAGCGCTGCGTTCGGGACGCAGAGGTCGCAGGTTCAAATCCTGTCGCTTCGACTAACAGCTTGAGAATCCCTTGGTTGAGGGGTTCTTTTTTTGTTTGTGGAAAATGAAGGAATGTAAGTTTGTGTTACCTTGTGTTACCTCAATGAGAAAAGAAAGGAGAAATCCTTTGGTGAATGTCCCGAGCATGGACCACCAGGGGCTTTTTTATATTTACAGATGAAAATATTCTTGATTGCTTTAAATAGCAGTGCTATAATACAGATATAAAGAACAACCGCCCACAAGGGGTTGACCTTATAAGAGAAGATTAGAAAATCCCACCCTGTACTCGGCCAAAGTTTTGGGGTGGTTTTTCTATGTAAAGAATTACTTACAAAACGTTAATACGAACGTAAGCAATGCTAGAATGAACATGCCAAAAGCCATAAGATCTTTGAAGTCAAAATAATTGTTGTTCATCAGCACCACCTCCATCCTTTTGGGACTAGAGGTCAGCCACCCTGTAACACGATTGTTCCCGTACAGTGTAGCATATACGGAAAATTCTGACAAGCGCAGAATGTTCTAAGATAGTAATGCTTTTTTGAAAAATGCGCAAATTTTCTGTACGTCTTAATTCTTCACCTGTCTGTTAATATTCTGTTTCGGTGTACTGATTCGGGTATAGCCGTATTCTTTCGACTAACAGCTTGAGAATCCCTTGGTTGAGGGGTTCTTTTTTATGTTTGTACATCCTGGAGCTTTTTTCAGTTGATGGAATGATTTCTCTCGATCTTCATATATATTAACGAAACCGAAATACCGGAGGGACGTGCGTTGGCTGGATATCAGCGTTTTGTTGCGTATGTGTACGAGTATCGGAAAGGAAAAAAAGATAGCAGCAGCGGTTATGTGAGGGTGGAGGCCAGAGATAGGAAATGCCGTGTGGAGGTTCATCTGCGCTGCGTTGGACTGGAGCCTGGAAGTCGGTGCAGAGTGTATGGGTTTGTGCGGCAGGAAGGGCTGATGGATGGTATTTTGATTGGAAGCTGTGTTACAGGGCGGGAGCGGATCGAGTGCGCACTGGAGACGGATACAGGGGATATTGGAGGCATGGGAAAAAGTCTTCAGGAGCTTGGAGGACTGCTTCTGATCTCCGATGCCGGCGGATTCTGGGGAACGGAATGGGATGATCAGCCGATCCGGCCGGAGAATTTCCGCGAGTGGAAGAAAAAAGAAACGGAATCTCGGAAGGCAGCGGAGAAAACAGGAATGGAACCTCGGAAGGCAGCGGAGAAAAAAGGCAGAGAGCGGGGAGAAAAGGAAGAAGAAAATCAAAAAGATGGAACCTTGCCAGAAGTGCAGGAAAATCAGAAGGAGTCAGACAGGATCATGACGGTGGAGGAGATTCAGGAGGATGTATTAAAGACATCGGAAACCGGAAATTCATATCAGGCTCCCGGTCCGCATCCGCCGGAGCCACCGCGACCAGGCCAGCCATCACCGCATCCGCCGGAGCCACCGCGACCAGGCCAGCCATCACCGCATCCGCCGGAGCCACCACGACCAGGCCAGCCATCACCGCATCCGCCGGAACTACCACGGCCAGGCCAGCCGTCACCGCATCCGCCGAAACCACCGCGACCGGAGCCATCTCGTCCACTTCCGGGAATACCCTGTGATGATCCCTTTAACGACGGCTATTTCACAGACTGCCGCAAGATCAGACCATCGGACTGCAGTGCCTTATGCAGAAAAAACGGCTGTTTCTGCAGCAACCGTTTTGTCATGTACGGATATCAGAATTTCGGCCATCTTCTGCTGTGCAGAAATCCCCGGGGACAGTACATACTGGGAGTACCCGGTGGATACAGCCAGCAGGAACGGTTTATGGCCAATATGTTTGGCTTTCCCTACTTTAAGGAATGTCCGGATATTCATATCCCAGGCGGAAAGGGAGGATACTGGTACTGTTTTATTAACATCTGATCAGAAAAATTTTGGCATCCATATAAGCAAACAGTTTTGCAAATCCGCAGATCACAGCTCCATACCACGAATTTCTACTACCGGGATCGTCTGAGACAGGATATCCCGGTAGTTTTTCATTTCTTCCTCGGAGCAGGCAGAGAATCCCGGTATCAGAACTCCGTCGGAATCCCGGTAAGCCTGGAGATAATAAGCTTTTGCACCGCTTAACCACCGGCTGATCTCCTGAAAATCTTTTTCGGAATGAAGTTCCCTCACAACTGTTGTACGAAATTCATAATCAAGGTGTCCGTCCAGCAGCCATCCGGCAGTTTCCCGGATCCCATCCAGATCGGCATGTACACCGGTAAGCACATGATAGTTGGAAGGACAGGCCTTGATATCCATGGCAACCTTGTTGATCAGGTCAGCTGCTGCGAGATTTTTTACCACGGAGGGGCGGGAACCGTTGGTATCGAGCTTCACATCATAGCCCAGCTCCCTGATCCTGCTGAGAAATTCCGGCAGCTCCGGTGCAAGTGTGGGTTCACCGCCGGAAATACAGACGCCATCGAGAATCCCCTTTCTTTTTTTTAGAAAAGCCAGGATTTCCTCCTGGGAATATTCAGGCTGGGTGTCAGGCTCCACGACAAGAGTTCCATTCTGGCAGAATGGGCAGCGGAAGTTGCAGCCGCCTAAGAATATGGTACAGGCTACCCTTCCCGGATAATCCAGCAGGGTTGTTTTGTTAAATCCACATATTTTCATAGGAAAATCCCCTTGTTTCTCTTATTTATGATACTACAAGCATACTCTCCCCCGAGAAAAGCTGCAAGCCTTTTTGACTGAATCAAGTAAGTTTCCTGCGGAGTTGCGAAAAGCAGTAAGCAGAGATGGGGACTTGCTCATGGAAGAAAAAAAACATATAATTTATGGGCTACACCTCCTGGGGCTGCATTGACCTTGTCAGTGCATCTACAGCAGAGCTGAAAAAACGCTACGGCTACATCTACGTGGACCGCAACGACGATGGAACAGGTACACTGAACCGTTATAAGAAAAAATCCTTCTATTGGTATAAAGATGTGATCGCTACCAATGGTGAGTCACTTCACAAATAATCTGGCTGCTTGACTTTCCGGAAAAAAGCAGATATAATGCATTCATTGACGCAGACAATGGAGTTCGCGAGAGCTTCCGTTGTCTGCGTTTTTCTGTTATACAATAAAAAAAACGCTGCAGAAATTAGTGTGGAAATTTCTGTGGCGTTTTTGGCTGTGTGCGAATATCTGTTTTGCAGCAGATTGACATGGAATATTTGAAAAGTTATAATCGAACGGACAGAAGGCTGAGAGCAGTCTTAGTATGAACAGATAGAATCCCGGAGCTTTTTCCGGAATGTGAAGTTACAGGAGGAGTAAAAACGTGACAGATCAGGAACGTTTTATGAAAGAGGCGATCCGCCAGGCAAAAAAGGCCCGTGCATTGGAGGAAGTGCCGATCGGCTGCGTGATCGTGCATGAGGGAAAGATCATAGCCAGAGGCTACAATCGTCGCAATACAGATAAAAATACCTTATCTCATGCAGAGCTTAATGCTATCCGAAAGGCTAGTAAAAAGCTGGGAGACTGGCGTCTGGAGGGATGCACCATGTATGTAACGCTGGAGCCTTGTCAGATGTGTTCCGGTGCACTGGTACAGTCCAGGATCGATGAGGTGGTGATCGGCTGTATGAACCCGAAAGCAGGCTGTGCCGGATCTGTGATGAATCTTCTTCAGATCGAAGGCTTTAATCATCAGGTAAAGATCACAGAAGGGGTATTGGAAGAGGAATGCTCCGAAATGCTTTCCACATTTTTCAGGGAACTGCGGGAGAAAAAGAAGCAGGCAAAAATCCTGAAGAAGCAGGAAGCAGAGCGCCTTGCCGGGCAGACACAGTCAGAGAGAGCGGAACAGAACGAAAAGTCCCGGGAGATTTACTCTTGACAGAATCCTGTGAAAATATCAAAATAAAATCATAAATGGATTTCACTATTACAGACAGAAAATCCATTCAGACCAAGCGAAAGTTGTTGATACAGGAACGACAGAAAATGGAGGAACAAAAAATGGAACTTGAAGCTTTAAGAAAAGACATGGTAGCAGCAATGAAGGCCAAAGATAAGGTAACAAAGGAAGCAGTTTCCGCACTGATCGCAGCAGTAAAAAAAGCTGCCATTGATGAGGGATGCCGTGATGACATCAAAGGAGAGCTTGTAGACAAAGTTATCCTGAAAGAGCTGAAAACAGCAAAAGAGCAGATCGACACCTGCCCTGCAGAACGTACAGATCTGAAAGAGGAGTATCAGGCAAGATATGATATCATTGCGAAATATGCTCCGAAGCAGATGGATGAAGCAGAGATCAAGGCTTATATAGAGGAGAAATTTGCAGATGTTCTGGCAACAGGAAATAAAGGCCAGATCATGAAGGCAGTTATGGGAGATCTGAAGGGAAAGGCAGACGGCAAGCTGATCAATCAGGTAGTTGCCGGATATTGTAAATAAAATAATAGTACAAAAAATCCCGCCGGATCAGTCATAAATGACGGACCCGGCGGGAATGCTGTTTATATAGAGATCATATATTATAACCTTTTTTACGCGCGCCGCACCTCGGAATGGTCTCACAGACGTTACCTTTACAGTTAACTCAGCCCAGGCACCCTCACGGCACACAAGAGCTTCTGCTTAGTGCTGCTGCATTCCTGCCCTGACACGGTTCACAGATTCCTGTTGCGTAAGACCCAGACGTCAACGCCACTTATAAAGGGCTGCTCTGCAAGATACAAGCCTCAGATTGGCATCACCCCTGCTGTAGCGGATTGCAGGTACAGGGCACCGCTATCTCCCCGGCTGCGCGGAATTTAATTATAGACTCTGAAACCAGATTTGTCAAGGTACAGACCGAAATAAATCAGTTCATATTAAGTGTACAGTACTGTATCGCCCCGTTTTTGGTGTTGCGAAGGGTGAAGCTGATATAGGCGGACTGCTTCGCGGAAAGGTTTCCGATACGGAGCGTGGAAGAAGAAGCCCCGCTGTTAGGGGCGTTGTAATTGGTACTATACTGTGTATGGGTCCGGTTGTTGTTGAAAGAAACGCCTGTGATCTTCCAGCCATTTGCAGCGGTGCATTTCATGACAGCATTCTTCTGTGCCTTGTTGGCGTAACGAAAGGCGTTATGGCCGGATCTTTTGAATTTTCCGGCAAGATTGCCTTTTACACCTGTGATGGAGACGGATTTCAACGGGTTGACATAACGAAGCACCTTGATGGTGGAAGTATAGGTTTTGTTTCCGACTTTGAAGGAAATCTTTCCGGTTCCGGGCTTTTTAACGGCAAAACCGATATTGTAGAAATGATCGGAGTGAGTGTACGGTTTTGCACCCTTGCGGAAAGCCTCCGTGGTACTTTTGAAGCCACTGGAACCGAAGGAGTCCAGTGCGATCACAGAACCGCCGCTGACCACTTTAACATTGGATTTGAGAATGTTCTGTTTAGCAGGAATATTGCTGATCGAGATCTCATCGTATCCCAGGTCCTTTCCGGATGTGGGCATATAAACGATCCGGGTTTTGGAATAATTGATCGCTGCACTGGCGGTGAGAGGAGTCATGGCGCATACCATGGCTGCGGCTAATAAAGCGCAGGATAGTTTTTTGAGGATTTTTTTCATAGGACGCTCCTTTCTTGACGAAAATTTTCTGTAAACATACGAAAGTTACTGATAATTTTATTTTACGATGAGATACAGGTAAAGTCAATCAATACGCTCGCTGTTTTCGTGCTTTTTTGGCTATTGTACACTGCCTGAAAATGCTTTATAATATTATATTGTGTAAAACTCTGTGAAAAGAGAGGATACAGTAGTTGTTCTGCAGAAATACGTCAGGTGGAATATCTGTCTTATATGCAGACAGCAACAAATAAAATGTGCACATAAGAGGGCATAGAATGGAGGACGCTATGATTAAAAGAATCGGTCTGCTGACAAGCGGTGGTGACTGTCAGGCACTGAACGCAACCATGAGAGGCGTTGTAAAGGGTCTGAGCAACAGCGTTGAGAACCTTGAGGTTTATGGATTTGATGACGGATATAAGGGACTGATCTACGGGAAATACCGTATGCTTACAGCCAAAGATTTTTCCGGAATCCTGACTCAGGGCGGAACTATTCTCGGAACATCCAGACAGCCATTCAAACTGATGCGGGTTCCGGATGGGAAGGGACTGGATAAGGTTGAGGCCATGAAACAGACTTACTATAAGCTCTGTCTTGACTGTCTTGTGATCCTCGGCGGAAACGGAACGCAGAAAACCGCCAATCTTCTCCGCGAGGAAGGCCTGAATATCATCCATCTTCCGAAGACCATTGATAATGATATCTGGGGTACAGATATGACCTTTGGCTTCCAGAGCGCTCTGGAGATCGCAACAAATGCCATTGACTGCATCCATACAACAGCTGCATCTCATGGACGTGTATTTATTGTTGAGATCATGGGACATAAGGTCGGAAGCCTTACACTGAATGCTGGTGTTGCAGGCGGAGCAGATGTGATCCTGATCCCGGAGATCCCATACGATATCAATAAGGTTGTAGAAGCCATCCAGAAGCGTAACAAGGCAGGCAAGCGTTTTACCATTCTTGCAGTAGCTGAGGGAGCTATCTCAAAAGAAGATGCAGAGCTTCCGAAGAAAAAATACAAAGAAAAGCTTGCGGAAAGAGCGAAGAAATATCCGTCTGTATCCTATGAGATCGCAGACCAGATCCAGCAGGTGACCGGAAGTGAGGTACGTATCACAGTTCCGGGACATATGCAGCGAGGCGGAGAGCCATGTGCATATGACCGCGTTCTTTCCACAAGGATCGGTGCCGGTGCAGCGCAGGCGATCATGGATGAGGAATACGGTGTTATGATCGGTGTCATCAACGGCAAGATCAAGAGGGTTCCTCTTGCTGAATGCGCAGGCAAGCTGAAGATGGTATCTCCAAAGGATCAGCTTGTAAAAGCAGCCAAACAGATCGGAATCAGTTTTGGCGATTAATGAATTATGAGTCATCTGGCCGCCGCGGGAGTCTTTCCGCGGCGACTGTGGCGAAGAGAAGGAGAGTTTTATGAGTTATACTGCTCTTTACCGTAAATTTCGTCCCGACAATTTTGACGATGTAAAAGGACAGGATCATATTGTGACAACACTGACCAACCAGATCAAGGCGAACCGTATCGGACACGCATACCTGTTCTGCGGAACGCGTGGTACCGGAAAAACTACGGTTGCAAAGATCCTGGCGAAGGCAGTAAACTGTGAACATCCTGTAAATGGCAGCCCCTGCAATGAATGTGCCATGTGCAAGGCCATTCAGGCGGGAACTGCCATGAATGTGATCGAAATCGATGCAGCCTCTAACAACGGTGTTGATAACATCCGTGAGATCCGTGAGGAAGTGGCTTATCGTCCAACAGAGGGTAAATACAAGGTTTATATCATCGATGAGGTGCATATGCTCTCAACAGGTGCATTTAATGCTCTTCTGAAAACATTGGAGGAGCCGCCTTCTTATGTTATTTTTATCCTAGCGACTACAGAGGCCCACAAGATACCGATCACAATACTGTCCAGATGTCAGCGCTATGACTTTCACCGGATATCCATTGATACCATTGCTGCCAGACTTTCCGAGCTTCTGACAGCAGAAGGGGTGGAAGCAGAGGAGAAGGCTGTACGCTATGTGGCAAAAAAAGGCGACGGGTCCATGCGAGATGCCCTGAGTCTTCTGGATCAGTGTATTTCCTTTTATCTGGGACAGGTGCTTACTTATGATAAAGTCCTGGATGTTCTGGGAGCTGTGGATACAGAGGTATTCAGCAGACTTCTCCGAAAGGTTCTTTCCGGCGATGTGACAGGTTCCATCCATGTGCTGGAGGACCTGATCACAGGCGGCCGGGAGCTGGGACAGTTTGTATCAGATTTTACCTGGTATATGCGAAATCTTCTGCTTGTGAAGACTTCCGAAAATCCGGAGGAAGCCATTGATGTTTCTTCTGAGAATCTGAAGCTTCTGAAGGAAGAGAGCGGGATGACAGATGTGGAGACGCTGATGCGTTACATTCGTATTTTTTCCGATCTGTCCAATCAGATCCGTTTTGCAAGCCAGAAGCGTGTATTGGTGGAAATCGCACTGATCAAGCTGTGCAGACCGGCCATGGAGACAAATCTGGACTCTGTTCTTGACAGGCTTCGTGTCCTGGAAAAGCAGATGGAGGAACGGCCTGTGCAGCAGGTGATCGTTCGGGAGAGCGAGGCCGGTGGAGCCGGGGAACCGGGGGCGGCAGTGACCGGTACAGCAACGGTACAGCAGCAGAAACCACAGAAGGCAGCTCCTGAGGATCTTCAGAAGATCGTGGCAGGCTGGCGTGCCATCGTGGGTCAGACTACCGGACTTTTCAAGCAGTCCCTGCAGCGTGCAGTCCCTAAGTATAACGGAGAAACAGGAGATCCCATCCTTTATGTGGAATTCCAGGATTTTCTGGGGATGAATTATGTAGACAATCCGGAGGCGAAGAAAGAGCTTCAGGACATTATTGCTGCCCGGACAGGCAAAAGCGTGGAGATACATATGCTGGTAGCCAACAAACATCAGCACACCAATCTCGCGCAGATCACAGTAGACGATGCACTTCGGGAGAATATCCACATGGATATCGTAGTGGAAGAAGACCCGGATGAGGAGTCATAAATCCGTAAACAAAAAACAGGAGGAAAGTATTATGGCAAAAAGAGGTGGATTTCCTGGCATGGGTATGCCGGGAAACATGAATAATCTTATGAAACAGGCGCAGAAAATGCAGCGTCAGATGGAAGAAAACCAGAAAGCTCTTGAGGAAAAAGAGTTTACAGCAACAGTAGGCGGCGGAGCTGTTTCCGTTACAGTTTCCGGTAAACGTGAAATAACAAAGGTCACACTTTCCGAGGAAGCGGTAGATCCGGATGATATCGAGATGCTTGAGGACATGATCGCGGCAGCAACAAATGAGGCGCTCCGTCAGGTTGAGTCCGAGTCAGCAGCAGTGATGTCCAAACTCACAGGCGGCCTTGGCGGTCTTGGCGGAGGTCTTCCTTTCTGATGGAATATTACAGCAGCCATATCAATAAACTTATTGAGCAGCTTTCCCATCTTCCGGGGATCGGAGCCAAATCTGCCCAGCGTCTTGCATTTCATATCATGAATATGCCGAAGGACCAGGTGGAGCAGCTGACCGCCTCCATTACCGATGCAAGGCAGAATGTTCAGTACTGTAAGTGCTGTTACACGCTGACAGATCAGGAGCTTTGTCCGATCTGCGCCAATCCCAAAAGGGATCACAGCACGATCATGGTGGTTGAGAATACCAGGGATCTGGCAGCATATGAGAAAACAGGTAAATTTGACGGTGTATATCATGTACTTCATGGTGCAATCTCCCCGATGCTTGGGATCGGGCCGGATGATATCAAACTGAAGGAACTGATGAAGCGCCTTCAGGGGGATGTAAAGGAAGTTATTGTGGCAACCAATTCCAGTCTTGAAGGCGAAACGACAGCTATGTACATCAGTAAGCTGATCAAACCGACCGGGATCAAAGTAAGCCGTATCGCCAGCGGAGTTCCGGTGGGCGGTGATCTGGAGTATATTGATGAGGTGACACTTCTCCGGGCACTGGAAGGAAGAGTGGAACTATAACCGGATCAGGTGAAAAATTCCCTGAGGGATTGCAAAAAGTGATAAGCAGCCAGGAAATTTCCCCAGATTATAAAGGAGGTGAGACTGGTGGCAAAAAAGAAAGCAACCTCATCGGATGTGGCAGCACGCGCAGGAGTTTCCCAGGCAACGGTATCCATGGTGCTGAACCGGAAATATAATGTTTCTTTTTCGAGAGAAACTGTGGAGCGGGTGGAGCAGGCGGCCAGAGAGCTTGGCTATGAGCTTCCCGGACGTCGGAAACACAAAGCTGACAGAAAAGAAAAGCTGATCGTTGTTTTCTGCCCCACACTCACCAGTCCCTATTATGTACTGCTGCTTCAAGGGATCGAGACTGTGGCCAATGAGCAGGGATATGGGGTATTTATCTGCAACACCCAGCGCGATGCGGGGTTGGAAGAAAAATATCTCCGTATGATGCAGACCATGCGGCCGGCAGGGATCATCTATACCTGCAATCCTCATCCGGATTTCCAGCATCAGGTAGAAAAGATCGCAAAAGAAACACCGCTGGTCATCATCAGCAACAAGGAAAAAACAACCACGGTAGATGCTATCAATCAGGACAACACAGTGGTAGGAAGGCTGATGGCCAGACATCTTCTTGATCTGGGGCACACGGATGTGGCATTTATCACGCCGCCACTTACCAGACGGCAGTGGCAGCGCTCCAAGCGTGTGGAGGGCTTTGTTCGCGAGTTTGAAAAAGAGGGAAAAAAGGATCATGTGCTCATCAAGGCGGCAGATGAGTCCAATGACAGAAAAATCCCGCGGATGGATTCCGAGTATGCCATGGGCTACGAGCTGACTATGGAGCTTCTCCAGGAAGGACAGAAATTTACGGCTATCGCAGGACAGAATGACATGATGGCCATAGGCGCCATTGATGCGCTGCATGAAATGAGGATACACGTTCCGAAGGATGTTTCTGTCATAGGGTGCGACAATATTTTTTATTCCGGCATCCGCAGGATCTCCCTGACAACCATTGATCATTTTGTTGCGCTGAAGGGAAGAGATGCCTGTGACATCATCATCCGTAAGATCGACATGAATGATAAATTTTACCTGGATGAAAGACCTGCCAGCCTGTATAATATCGAATATACCCCGAAGCTGATCACGCGCCGCACGACGGGGTATGTAAGACTGGACAGAAACCAGTCTGATGAACAGAAAAATAAATAATGGCGCAAAAATTATTAATAATAATATATAGAGAGAGTTTCCATGACACATTTGAATAGAAACCTTGTTAGCTACGATAATTACGGCGATATTCGAATTGAGGAAAATGGAAAGAAGCTGTTTTGGGTGAAAAAATTGACAGGCACTATTAATAAAATGTTATTTTATTAATAAAAGATTTATTAATAAAAAGCAGGTGCCTTGACCCCCGCAATGAGTTTGTTATAATGGAATCATCAAGAAAAAGAACGAACGTAAACAGGAGGAAAAAACAATGAAATTTTTTATCGACACAGCTAAAGTAGAGGATATCAGAGAAGCAAATGACATGGGAGTTATCTGTGGAGTTACAACAAACCCGTCTCTGATCGCCAAAGAAGGAAGAGACTTCAACGAGGTGATCAAAGAGATCACAACGATCGTTGACGGACCGATCAGCGGTGAGGTTAAAGCTACCACAACAGATGCTGAGGGAATGATCCGTGAGGGACGTGAGATCGCAGCGATCCATCCGAACATGGTTGTTAAGATTCCTATGACAACAGAGGGACTGAAGGCAGTTAAGGTTCTTTCCTCTGATGGGATCAAGACAAACGTTACTCTGATCTTTTCTGCTAACCAGGCACTTCTTGCAGCAAGAGCAGGTGCTACATATGTATCTCCGTTCCTTGGAAGACTGGATGACATCTCCACAGATGGCGTTGAGCTGATCCAGCAGATCGCTGAGATGTTTGCAGTTGCAGATATCCCGACAGAGATCATCGCAGCAAGCGTTCGTCATCCAATGCATGTAACTGCATGTGCACTTGCAGGCGCAGATATCGCTACGGTACCGTTCAAGGTAATTGAGCAGATGACACATCATCCGCTGACAGATGCAGGTATCGCTAAATTTCAGGCTGATTACAAGGCAGTATTCGGTGAGTGATCGAAACCTCTTTTATATACAAATTCCCTGTGAACAGCAGGGCACTAAAAAGGAGACATTTATAACATGGATAAGTTAGAACTTCAGAAAGTTGCCAACGAAGTCCGCAAGGATATCGTAACAGCAGTCCATGCAGCAAAGGCCGGCCATCCGGGCGGATCCCTTTCTGCAGCAGACGTGTTCACCTATTTATATTTTGAAGAGATGAACATCGATCCGAAGGATCCTAAGAAGGCAGACCGTGACCGTTTTGTCCTTTCCAAAGGACATACAGCACCGGGACTCTATTCTGTACTTGCAGAGAGAGGATATTTTCCAAAAGAGGATCTGAAAACACTTCGTCATCTGGGCTCCTATCTTCAGGGACATCCGGATATGAAGCATATTCCGGGCGTTGATATGTCCAGTGGTTCTCTTGGTCAGGGAATCTCTGCAGCAGCAGGTATGGCTCTTTCTGCCAAACTCAGTAATGATGACTATCGAGTATATACACTGCTGGGTGATGGTGAGATCGAGGAAGGCCAGGTGTGGGAGGCAGCTATGTTCGCAGGCTTCCGTAAACTGGACAACCTGGTTGTGATCGTAGATAACAATGGACTTCAGATCGATGGTGACATTGCAGATGTATGCTCCCCGTATCCGATCGACAAGAAATTTGAAGCTTTCAATTTCCATGTGATCAATGTTGCGGACGGCAACGATATGGATCAGCTGAAGGCTGCTTTTGATGAGGCAAGAGCTACAAAGGGTATGCCGACAGCTATCATCATGAAAACAGTAAAAGGTAAAGGCGTTTCCTACATGGAGAACGCAGTAGGCTGGCACGGAAAAGCTCCGAATGCTGAGCAGTATGCACAGGCAATGGAAGATCTGGAGAAGGTAGGTGAAGCATTATGTCAGAAGTAAAGAAAATCGCAACGAGAGCAAGCTACGGCAGTGCCCTCATAGAATTAGGAAAAAAACACGAGGATCTTATCGTTCTTGACGCTGACCTTGCTGCAGCTACACAGACAGGTATGTTTAAAAAAGAATTCCCGGAGCGTCACATTGACTGCGGTATCGCAGAGTGCAACATGATGGGTATTGCAGCAGGAATCGCTTCCACAGGTAAGGTTCCCTTTGCAAGTACTTTTGCAATGTTTGCAGCGGGACGTGCTTATGAGCAGGTTCGTAACTCCATCGGATATCCGAAGCTGAATGTAAAGATCGGAGCAACTCACGGCGGTATTTCTGTAGGTGAAGATGGCGCCACACATCAGTGCCTGGAGGATTTTGCCCTGATGAGAGTGATTCCGGGCATGGTCGTTGCAAGTCCTTCTGATGATATCGAAGCAAAAGCTATGGTTGCTGCTGCTTACGAGCATCAGGGACCGGTATACATGAGATTCGGACGTCTTGCTGTTCCGGTTATCAATGACAGACCGGATTATAAATTTGAGCTTGGTAAGGGCATCGTTCTCCGCGAGGGAAAAGATCTTACCATCATCGCAAACGGACTTTGCGTTGCACCGGCTCTTGAAGCAGCTGAGAAGCTTGCAGCAGACGGAATCGATGCAAAAGTGATCAATATCCATACCATCAAGCCTCTGGATGAGGACCTTGTTGTTGCAGCTGCCAAAGAAACCGGCAAGGTTGTAACTGTTGAGGAGCATTCCATCATCGGCGGTCTTGGCGGAGCTGTATGCGAGTGCCTGGCTGAGAAGGCACCGGTACCGGTTAAACGTATCGGAATCCATGATGTATTCGGTGAGTCCGGTCCGGCATTAGAGCTTCTTCATAAATACGGTCTCGATGCAGAGGGTATCTATAAGCAGATCAAGGAGTTCGCATAATCAAGATCAACAGGGGATAAGTCTGTTTCTGCAGGAAGTATCTTAAGGATCCCGCAGGCGATCACATCTGCAAGTGCTACCACGGTGGAGAGCCGGGTAGTCTGCAGGGTAAGCTGCTCCATGATTCCGGCAGTATTTACAATGCCGGTGATATGGATGTCCCCTACAGGTGGAAGATCTTTCTGAACACCAGCACCTGGGTAAAGTGCACCATTTCCAATGGTCACATAGCCCAGGTGTTTTTTTTGTCCAAGAGAAGCGTCTATGGCGATCACGAGGGCGTGTGGATGAAGCCTTGTGATAAGCGATGAAGTTTTTTCCAGGTTCAGGGCATGGACCGGGCAGGAAAGAGTGCCGTAGACAAAAATATGTCCGGTTTCATGAGGATGAAGAAGGTGTCCGATATATGGGCCTAAACAATCTCCGGTAACACGATCACTGCCAATGCATAAAAACACGATCTCAGTCCATTTTTTAGGACAGTGAAGAATGCATTTTTTCAGAAGATAAGCAATCTCGCCGGATGAACCGTTTTTTCCGGCATCAATGTAAAAAGCCATGAGAAACCTCGATTCTTTTTTCACTCTATCATATCCTGAAAAAAGGAAAAATATGCATGGTGCGGAATCTGTCGCTAAATTCTGTGGACAGACTCTTACATTCTGCTAAAATCCGCATTTTTACTGTGCTATGCTTGGACAGAAGGAGTGATATGAGATGATAGAAGTCATTTATAAGGAGGACACAACAGAACAGGAAGCCGCACAGGAATCGTTTTCCATGCCTAGAAATGTAAGGCAGATCGGGCTGGCGAACGGAGATTACAGGATTTATATAGAAGATTATGTATACACATTTCTCTGCAGCCTGGCAGAAGATGAAAAGCCGGAAGGCCAGGGAAGTGTGGCGGTACTTACAGGTGAAATTCAATGGACTGCAGATATGACCTGTATTTTTATAAAAGGTGCCATTGCAGCAGACGGCATGGAGGCTGCGGCAGAACATATTGACTTTTCGGAAAAACTCTGGCAGAAACTGCAGGAGGATAAGGATCAGTATTTTCCGGAGCAGGAGATCGTGGGATGGTTTTTTGCACAGCCTCAGATAGCAATGGAGATCACGGAGCTTTTTGTGAAAGTACATCTCAGACATTTCGGAGGGGAAAAGATCCTGATGCTGATGGATCCTGGAGAACGGGAGGATGCCTTTTTCCGTTATGATGGCGGCATGATGGCAAAACTGAGCGGGTATTATATTTATTATGAGAAAAATTCTCAGATGCAGACGTATATGATTGAACGCAGCCAGAAAGAGGGCGGAAAAGCATCCGAGAAAGTGGAGGACAGGGCTGTCAGAAATTTCAGAAAGATCATAGATAGTAAAAATCCGGAGGAACAGGGAGAAGAGAAAACTTCTGTTTTTTCTTATGCGGCTACGGTGTGTCTGGCATTGGCAGTTCTTGTGGCTGGAGTGGGCTTTTATCGGAATCAGCAGGAAAAAACAGAGGTTCCGGAAGATTATCGCGCTGCTTCTGCTTCGGTGGTGCAGATGACACCTGCAGTAACAGAACCGGTGCGGAGTGTATCGGTTTCGCCAAAGGCGGTGCAGACGCAGAAACCGGTGCAAACACAAAAACCGGTACAGACGCAGGAAGCTGTGCGGGGAACTCCGGTCCCGACGGAAACCATGCAGAAAAGAGAAAAAATCTCAATAACACCGGAACCTCGAAGTTCAAAAAAACAGTCTGTTTCAGAAGCAACGCAAAAAAAGGATAATAAAACAGAAGAGAAAAAAACAGAAGAGACTTCAGTGGCTGCAGGAAATCCTGGAGAAACTTATGTGATCCGCCCGGGAGACACCTTGTATCAGATCAGTCTCAACCGCTATGGTACTGTAGCGGCGATGGAGCAGATCTGTGCATTAAACGGAATTTCTGCCAATGAGATCATTTATCCCGGGCAGGTAATTGTACTACCCTGATGGAGTGTGCTATAATAACTGGAAAACCAATTACAAAATAAAATACTTAAGGTAAGGGATACGGTTGTGAATATCATAAAAAAAATACAGAAAAAACAAAAGCGCAAAAAGCTGATGAGGCAAAAAGCCAGGCTTGCACAGGAACAGGCTGCACAGGAAGGCGCTCACTACGGGAGAACTTCTCATCGCCGAAGGATTTCAAGAAAGGGAAAAAAGGTGATCACAGCGGCAGTGATCGCTGCTGCAGTCTGCCTGGTTTTTCTCTATGCAGAAAAAAGAAGCTATCACAGCTATAAAGTATTAAATACAAGCGAACAGGAAGATGTTGTGTCCACGCAGTATGTGGACATGGATGGAGATATCCTGAGATACAGTCCGGATGGAGTATCTGTTGTGGACAACAGCATGAATACGATCTGGAATGAAACCTATACAATGCAGAATCCTATTGCAGATGTGAATGGAAGCAGGGCGGTTGTTGCAGACAGCGAGGGAACATCGCTTTATATCTGCGACAAAAAAGGTGTGACCGGAACTGTAACAACATCTTATGCTATTGTAAAAGTGCGGATTGCATCGAATGGAATGGTTGCAGTGATCCTGGACAATGATGATAATACCTGGATCAATTTTTATAATCCGGATGGCAGTCTGGTCGCGGAAAATCTGACTAAGATCGATGATCCGGGATATCCCATGGATGTAGCAGTGTCTGATAACGGAGTGATGATGGTAACATTCCAGTATGTTGATGGAAGCAAGACTACCAGCTATGTGGCATTTTATAATTATGGGGATGTAGGGCAGAATGAGGATGATCGGATCGTAAGTGGTTATACCTATGAGAATGTAGTGATCCCGCAGGTGGAATGTATCAGTGACAGTAAGTATATTGCTTTGCGAGATGATGGATTTTCTACTTACCAGGGAAGCCAGATCCCCAAAGAAAGCAAAACAGTCAATGTAAAACAGGAGATCGTAAGTACATTTTTCAGTGATGACAGGATTGGCCTGGTATTTAAAAACAATAATAAAGATGATCTGTATACAATGGAAGTCTATAGTATGAGCGGACAGCTGAAATTCCGTAAAAATTTCAATATTCCATATACGACTATAAAAATGAGCGGAGATAATATCATCATGTATAACAGCTCGCAGATCTGCGTGATGAACAACCGTGGCGTACAGAAATATGCCGGAAATGTAGATGGAACGATCCGGGATTTCTTTAAGATCGGATGGAATAAATATCTTATGGTACTGGATACAGGCGTCAGCACCATAAAATTCAGTTAAGGGGGCAGATATGAACTGGACATGGCTTGGACTGGCTGTGCTGGTCCTGCTTGCCTTTTCCATGGTGGATGGATACAGGCATGGCTTTGTAAAAGAAGTAGTATCTGCATTGCTTGTTCTGATCTCCGTTGCTCTGGTATGGCTGATCAATCCTTATGTGAATCAGTTCATACGTGAGAATACGTCTGTTTATGAAAAAATCCAGACTGCCAGCGGATCATTTGTGGATTCTCTGGCAGATGGAAAAGAAACCATGGATGAGGAGGAACAGAAGGCGTTGATCAGCAGTATGGATATTCCGGATCTCCTCCAGAAGGGGATAACAGAAAATAATACGGCATTGGTGTATCAATATCTGGCGGTTAATACATTTGCAGGGTATATTTCCGGATATCTGGCCAATGTAGCAGTGAACTGTCTTTCTTTTTTGGTATCATACATACTTTCCTCAATCCTGATCCATGTGCTGGCGTATGCCATGGATCTCCTGGCAAGATTGCCGGTCATCCGTGGGATCAACAAAATAGCCGGCGCCGTAGTAGGAGGCATGAAGTGTATTGTTTTTGTATGGGTCGGAATGTTGGTACTTACGATTTTATGCAACACGGAAATAGGGCAAAAGGGTCTGGGACTGATCCGGGGTGATACAGTACTGGATTTTCTTTATGATAAAAATATTTTTATCCGTATTTTTACAGGAATATTTTATGGTGGGTAAAAGAAACCGCATTTTGCAGACGGAAAAGCACCAGGATACAGGTGGTGACCATGTCTGTGAAATGCGGTTTTTGGCGAAAAAATACGTTTTTCAGAAAAAAATGAAATTTATGTAAAAAACATGTTGACAGCTAATGGAAAAAATGCTATTCTATCAGAGTTGTTAGGAACAAATTGTTTTTAAGAAACAGATAAATATATCTGCTTTCAGAAAAATAAAAAAGTAGTTGACAAAAGACAGAAGATATGATAAAGTATCCAAGTCGTCAACAAAACGACAACAAAATCTTAACTCAAAAATG
>NZ_JAJEPT010000013.1:0-116764 GCF_020686995.1 Blautia fusiformis | reverse complement strand
GCCTGTTTTAGCTTTGCCCTAAAGGGTAATCGAGCAGGAAGCCCCCACTTCAAAATCGTAAGATTTAAGTGGTGGGATCATGTCACTTGCTTTGTGGAACAGATTGATATTTACAGGGAGGAATCGTATTTCAGATTCTTCAAGTACATAAGAGTTCACTTTTCGTTGTATTTTAAAGAAAGAGAGACATGGAAACTTTGGAACAACAGCGAAAGTATCTTTGAAAAAGATCAAGGGATTACAATAAAATGATATGTAAATGAAGAGTAAGGGGAAAAATGCTGATTACGGATATTATTAACATTTTGGGGAATGAGTTTAGTAGTATATATTGCGTAAATCGTCAAGATCAGTACATTCAGATTTATAGACATCTAAATGAAAACACAGAGTTAGATGAATTAATGAACGAGAAGAAAACATATGAAACCGTAATACAAAAGTATATAGAGACCAATGTATTTGAAGAAGACAGAAATAAAATGCTGGTTGCTACGGATTTTAATAATATATGCAAACAACTGCAACTGGTCTCACAGTTCACAATACATTACAGGATAAAAAATGGTAATGATATTTTGCGTTATCGTATGAAATGTGCAAGAATTGGAAATGCAGATACATTCGAAAAAATAGTGTTTGCGTTTGCAAGTGAGGATTCAGATATAAGATTAGATGAGTTAGGCATTATGAACTTGAGCAGCACCGGTGAGAAAAGAAAAAGCATCTTTTCTCTGCTTATTAAGTGATGATTGTGAGCTGGATCATCGGAGAATGGACAATGTTATTAATGAGTTTGTAGAGAATGCTCCGATTAAAGGAATAAAGATTAAATATGGTATTTACAAAAATATAGATAAGAATCTTTCAATAGCTACCATATATGATTATGCATCTATGGCGGCAGAAACAGTTATGGAAGATTATAATCATGACTATGCGTATTATACAGATGAACTGGCGCAGAAGAGACTTTATAACCAAATGATAGAAAACGATTTTACAGATGCTTTGAAAAATAAGGAGAGATTGGTATAGACGATATTATTTGGATTATTAATCGGCAGGGATAGTCACTTTCCCTTTATATTCCTGCAGGTTTTACATAAGAAGATGGATTTCGGTCAGCAAAGGCAGCTCCCACAATGCCTTTTGGATATCCGCTTCTGCAAGTTGTAGTAAGTAATTGCTTCCCATCAAAATCATGGGGAAAGCGAACTGGTCTGAAAGACCGCCAGTTAGTGTGATGATGATAAGGAGATTTTGAAACTGATGACAGACAGAGATTATGCAATTAAATCAGTGAAAGAAATTACCTTCCATATGGCAAGTCATGCACAGGATTAAGACATTATACTGATATTAAAGAACTGATGACAAGCTACCAGAAACTGATTTTAGAAAACCAGTTGTATTGGAAGAACTGGATATGGAGTGCCAGGAGAAAATCAATGAAGATATGGCATATGCATTGAGTTATCTGAGCATTTATAACAATCAGCTGAATGTGCCAAAGATGCACCGGGAAATGAATAACCTGATGATCATTTATGGCTTGTCTGATATGATCTATCGTGGAATGACACTGGTGAAGTTCTATGCACCGAATGGTGTGATGCTCAGTGAAATCCTTCATTCCTGTTTTTGCAGTCATTATAATAAGACAGATGTGGAAGTACAGCAGGAGCTAGGAATAGGCAGGACTTCTTTTTATAAAATGAAGAAGCAGGCACTTGGATATTTAGGATTTTATTTTTACGAGATCGTGGTACCGCAGGCAAAGGATAAAAGATTTAAACCGTCACTGGGCGTTGAGGAAGAGTAGGTGAGTAATATGAGATACGAAGATTCGATGAAAGGTGTAGCTGATCAAATAATCAAAGAACAGCAGCGAGCCAGTAAAATTAAAAACAATCCAGAAGAGTTCCATTGGCATGACGAATATGCAACGTTGAATTTCTTTCGGTTTATCTGCAAAAATATCGGTAACTTGAGAAATGGAGAAATTGAAAAAATGGTCACACGTTTAAAGTACATAGATCAGAAAGCAGTGGAAAACCATGTGAATGGTGCTGTTTGGGCATTTGATTATGATAAGATGTTCTGTGTATTGATGGAAAATGAAATTTGTCGAAAGGTGTGTGAAAAGAATAAATATAACAGTTGGATGAATCTGATGGGACAGTATTGTGTTTCAAGGACTTAAAGACGAAGAAAGTTGTTGGAGAGAAATAATTTCCAGCAACTCTGTCTTTAATGAATAGAGTTCATTTTTTTATTCAACTATTCCCATGATATATACAATATGTAAATGTGCAATTCAAATATCAGTTTATGCTAAGTGCAAAAATAATAATAATTACTATTATTGACAAAAGAATAATTATCATGTATAATACAGATATACAAGAAACAAAGTGTTAGAAAAATTGCTAGGAACTTGGTAACAAAAATAAATCGACATTGAAAATGGAAAATGACTATGAAAAAATATGAATGTGAACCATGTGGATATATTTATGATCCGGCAGTAGGAGATCCAGACGCCGGTATCGCTCCAGAAACTGCATTTGAGGATATTCCAGATGACTGGACATGCCCAATCTGCGGATTAGGAAAAGATGTTTTCGTTCCTGTAGAAGACTAAGCAGAAAATGCAGGTACGAAACTGCCAGACATTAAAAGAGCCTAAGAGAACATATAAAAGAAATGGAGGTCAAATTATGACTTACGATTTAAACATTACCTTTGATGACAATTTAGTAACAGGAAATAAAACAATCGATACACAGCACAAAGAATTGATTGACCGTATCCAGAACTTTGTAACTGCCTGTCAAAATGGCGACAGCAAAGTAAAAGCAATCAAAATGCTGGATTATCTGGATGAATATACTGACTTTCATTTCAAAGAAGAGGAAAAGCTTCAGGAAAAATCCGGTTATCCAGAGCGTGAAAAACATTATGAAAAACATGAAGAGTTTAAAAAGACAATTCAAGAACTGTATGAATACCTTCAGGAGTATGAAGGACCAACAGATCGGTTCAGTGAACTTGTACAGAAAAATGTAATCGACTGGCTGTTTGGACACATTAAAACATACGACCGCTCTGTGGCAAAATTTATCTTTATGAAACAAAATCCAGACCGATGCTAAAATAAACCAGGGAACGAGTTCACTCAGAATGTAGACAACGTGATGAAGTAAATTAGGGGCTGTCACAATGCAGCCCCTTTCCTGTTATAGCGATATTCTAGGTAATATATTGCGCTGGCATGACATATTATTTTACTACTACTATATGGGAAGAGCAAGCAGCTCTTCTTTTTTTTGTCCTTTTTATCCAATTTTAAGTTGTAAAGTCTCTTTTCATTCGACAAAATTCTCCACAGACAGAGGATATGCGACGAGCATTGATATGAACATCTATTTATGGAAAGAGGATATTGAAGACGGGGAATCGGTAATGACAGCCGAATATAGACCTGTAGAATACGGAAAGGACTATGATGTTGTCAATAATCCTGATAAATTTCAACTATATATAGATGGAAAAGAGATTAAATAGTAATCTCCTGAAAGCAAGCTTTTTGTCAATTATTTCAAAGAAAAATTAAAGGATAACAATACATAGTTTTGACAATGATATTTTGAAAAAATTTATAGGAATGCTCTATTATCAAATTGACATAGGAATATGGTAGCGTATAATTAGAATTGAATACACTGAAAAAATGGAGGAATTACATGAAAGCACATAAATATTGGTCAGTAGGAGCATTGATCACAATGCTTGGGACTTTTTACACTGGATATAAAAAGCAAAAATCAAGTCACAAATACTTTGCTTTAAGTTCTATGTTATGTATGGTAATGGCGATATATACAGGTCATAAAATGATTACCGGGAATAGGAAGAAAAAGGCGAATAAAGAGAAAGATACAGAAAGGGAGGGATAAATAATGTTGGAAGTAGGGGTTAAGGCACCGGATTTTGAGTTGCCAGATCAAAATGGGAAAATACATAGATTATCGGATTATACAGGAAAAAAAGTGATTTTATATTTCTATCCCAAGGATAATACAGCGGGATGCACGAAACAGGCATGTGGGTTTTCTGAGCGATACCCTCAGTTTACCGAAAAAGGAGCAGTTATTCTTGGAGTCAGTAAGGATTCTGTATCCTCTCATAAGAGATTTGAGGAAAAATATGGATTGACATTTACACTTTTAGCAGATCCAGAGCGGAAAGTTATTGAAGCATATGATGTATGGAAAGAAAAGAAAAATTATGGCAAAGTCTCTATGGGAGTAGTAAGAACCACATATCTTATTGATGAACAGGGGATTATTATAAAGGCAAATGATAAAGTCAAGGCTGCAGATGATCCTGAAAATATGCTCAAGGAATTAGATTAATGAAGATAATATTATCCCCTGCTAAAAAGATGATTACAGATACTGACAGCATAGCGCCGGATGGATTGCCTGAATTTATTGAAAAGACGACAGAGATACAAAGTTGGTTGAAAAGTAAGTCAAAAGAAGAACTGAAGACTATCTGGAAATGTAATGACAAAATTACAGAACAGAACTTCAATAGATTGGAAAACATGGATCTTTATCATTTACTTACCCCAGCTGTCTTATCATATGAAGGAATTGCTTTTCAATATATGGCTCCATCCGTGTTTGAGGACAGTCAATTCGAGTATGTACAAAATCATTTGAGAATAATATCTGCATTTTATGGTGTGCTAAAACCAAGGGATGGTGTGACACCTTATCGTTTGGAAATGCAGGCGAAGGTTGGAATAGGAGAAACAAAAAATCTGTATGAGTACTGGGGAGATTTATTATACCGCTCAGTGATTGATAACAGCAGGATTATAATCAATCTGGCATCGAAAGAATACTCTAAGTGCATAGAAAAATATCTGACACGACAGGATAGATACATTACGATTACATTTTGTGAGTTATCAGGAGATAAACTGGTGACAAAAGGTACATATGCTAAGATGGCCCGTGGTGAAATGGTTAGGTTCATGGCTGAAAACAGAATTGAAAATCCTGAGGATATTAAGAAATTTGATAGACTAGGCTATTCATTCCGCTCTGATTTATCATCAGATGCAGAATATGTTTTTGAACGGAAAAAATGATGATTGAATGATTATTTTAAATAAAAGGTAATCAGTAATATTGATTATTATAATAATAGTAATTATTACTATTATCTATTGACAATAAACAGATTGAGATGCACCACGAAGAGAGATATCGTGCACTTCTTAAGAATATTGAAACTGCACAGGTGTTTGAAAAGAGTGAAGTTAAGGTATGGGAATGCCGTAACTGTGGACATGTTGTGGTAGGAACAAAGGCACCTGAGATATGTCCAGTATGTAACCATCCACAGAGTTATTTCGAAATACGTGAAGAGAACTATTAAAGAGAAGGAGATTATTACAAAGAAGAAAGTGATTATTAAAAAAAGCAGTAATGATAGGCTGTGGCTTTGTTGGTTCTGCATCGGTTGGTAAAGAAGCATTAAAGTTTAAGAATCGACGGATGCTTTGAAGAAAGTTATAGAAACAATTGGATTTTAAATTTTAAACATAGGAAGATAAAAAAGATGGAAGTAAAATATTATGTATGCAATCATTGTGGAAACATTATTGAAATGTTAAAGGATCAAGGCGTACCAGTAATGTGTTGCGGAGAGGCTATGCATGAGTTAAAAGCTGGAGTGACAGATGCTGCTGTTGAGAAGCATGTACCTGTATATACAGTGGACAAACAGCATGTACATGTTGTGGTCGGTGAAATAAAACATCCAATGCTTGATAATCATTTCATTGAATGGATTACACTAAATACAAATCAGGGTATTTATAGAAAACAGCTAATTCCAGGACAGGAACCTATTGCGGATTTCTGCCTCTGTGATGGAGAATATGTAGAAGAAGTATACGCATACTGCAATCTTCATGGACTCTGGAAATGCTAAAAACACTTGACTTTCGTGCTAAGATTACAAAATAATTCAGATACAACAGTAATATATGCTGTGTATTAATATATTTATAAGGAGGAATAAACTAATGAAATATGTATGTGACGTTTGCGGATGGGAATATGATGAAGAGGAAGGTTATCCTGAAGGTGGTATTGCACCAGGAACAAAGTGGGAGGATGTTCCAGAAGATTTTGAATGCCCATTATGTAATGTTGGAAAAGATCAGTTTTCAGAAGTTGAATAGAAGCCTAATCTTGTGTTAAATACAGATGGATAAACCAAAACCCTGGTGCGTGAGCAACAGGGTTTTTTATTGCGATATTTTGTGATGATATCACAGAAAATAATCTACCTTTTGCTTATAATGTAGTTAGAAACTAAGTAAGGAGGTAGTCTAAATGAGATTAAAAGATAAAGTTGCAATCATTACGGGTGGAAGCCGTGGTATAGGATTTGCTACAGCTGATAAATTCTTGAAGGAAGGTGCTTCAGTTGTGTTGGCAGCAAGTTCACAGGAATCGGCAGATGTTGCTGTAGATAAATTAAAAGAAAAATATCCCAATGCAATAGTTGCTGGAATTAGTCCAAATCTGGCAAGCATGGAGTCTGTCAGAAAGGCTTTTAAAGAGGCAACTGAAAAATATGGATGTGTCGACATACTGGTAAATAATGCAGGGATTTCAGAAAACACCTCATTTATGGATTATACAGAGGAGACTTTTGATAAAGTCATGGATCTAAATGTAAAAGGAGTATTTAATACTACTCGTGTAGCAGCAGAATGTATGGTGGCAAGAGGCAAGGGGGTCATTCTCTCAACTTCTTCCATGGTGAGTATTTCGGGACAGCCAAGTGGGTTTGCTTATCCGGCATCGAAGTTTGCAGTAAACGGATTGACTGTATCATTAGCAAGAGAACTAGGACCTAAAGGTATTCGTGTTAATGCTGTTGCACCTGGAATTACAGAAACTGATATGATGAAGGCCGTGCCAAAGGAAGTTATCGAACCTATGATTGAAAGAATTCCATTGCGTCGTCTTGGACAGCCAGAAGATATTGCCAACGCGTTTGTGTTTCTTGCTTCAGATGAGGCGAGTTACATTACAGGTGTTATATTAAGTGTAGATGGTATGGCAAGAAGTTAAGTTAATGAGGTATGGTGATGTAATCACGGAAAATAAATGAAATTAAGACTATAATAAATCTACAAAAAGAGAAAGATAAGGAGGACTGTAAAATGTCTGCTATTAATATCAATAAAAATAATTTTCAGAACGAAGTACTGAATTCCGATAAACCCGTTCTTTTAGATTTTTGGGCATCTTGGTGTGCGCCTTGCCGTATGGTAGTACCTATTGTAGAGGAGATTGCAAGTGAGCGTAGAGATATTAAAGTTGGAAAGATTAATGTAGATGAAGAGCCTGAACTGGCAAATAAGTTCAGTATTATGAGCATTCCAACTTTAGTGGTTATGAAGAATGGGAAGATTGTACAGCAGGTTTCAGGGGCGAGACCTAAGAATGCGATTTTAGAAATGCTTTAGGGGGGGTGTGCTAATGGGATTTTTTGATCTCTTTAAACAGTCGAATATTAATCAAGGCATAGAAGAATATAAAAGGACTGATGATGCAGTTCTGCTGGATGTACGTACACCGCAGGAATATCAGGAAGGACATATACCAGAAAGTAAAAATGTGCCGTTGCAGCAACTTGACAATATTGCTTCTGTAGCGAAGAATAAGGATATCCCACTGTTTGTATACTGTTATTCCGGTTCACGAAGCCGCCAGGCAACTGGGATACTGCAACGAATGGGATATTCTAAAGTAAATAATATCGGTGGCATTGTAGCTTACTCAGGAAAGGTGGAAAAATAAGATGAAGGTAATAATTGTAGGAGGTGTAGCCGGAGGAGCTACAGCCGCAGCAAGAATACGCAGACTGAATGAACATGCTGAAATTACTGTGTTTGAAAGATCCGGATACATATCCTATGCAAATTGTGGACTTCCATATTATATTGGAGACGTGATCACAGACCCGGAAGAACTTACACTACAGACACCAGAGAGTTTTTTTAAACGCTTCCGTATTAACATGAAAATTCATCATGAAGTTATCTCCATACATCCGGAACGTAAAACGGTTTCAGTGAAAAATTTAGAGAATGGTGAGATATTTGAAGAAAAATATGATAAGCTGATCCTCTCTCCAGGTGCAAAGCCAACACAGCCGAGACTTCCCGGAGTAGGTATTGATAAACTTTTTACACTTCGTACTGTAGAAGACACTTTTCGGATAAAGGAATATATAAATAAGAATCATCCAAAATCGGCTGTATTGGCAGGTGGTGGTTTTATTGGTCTGGAACTGGCAGAAAATTTGAGGGAGCTTGGCATGGATGTTACGATTGTCCAGCGGCCTAAGCAGCTGATGAACCCTTTTGACCCGGATATGGCATCCATGATCCATAATGAAATGAGAAAACATGGGATAAAACTGGTACTGGGCTATACAGTAGAAGGATTTAAAGAAAAAGACACCGGAGTGGAGGTCCTGTTGAAAGATAATCCATCCCTTCAGGCTGATATGGTAGTTCTGGCAATCGGAGTCACACCAGACACAGTATTAGCAAAAGAAGCCGGTCTGGAACTTGGCATCAAGGAAAGTATTGTAGTGAATGACAGAATGGAAACCTCTGTACCGGATATTTATGCTGCAGGTGATGCAGTTCAGGTAAAACATTATGTTACGGGTAATGATGCGCTGATTTCTTTGGCAGGACCAGCCAATAAACAGGGCAGAATCATCGCTGATAATATTTGTGGCGGTGATAGTCGTTACCTGGGCAGTCAGGGAAGCTCCGTTATAAAAGTGTTTGATATGACAGCAGCCACTACAGGTATCAATGAAACCAATGCCAAAAAGTCAGGATTAGAGGTAGATACAGTAATTCTTTCTCCTATGAGTCATGCCGGTTACTATCCTGGTGGAAAAGTGATGACCATGAAGGTGGTTTTTGAAAAAGAGACCTATCGTTTGCTTGGTGCTCAGATTATTGGATATGAAGGAGTTGATAAACGTATTGATGTGCTGGCAACAGCAATTCATGCAGGGCTGAAGGCAACCCAGCTGAAGGATTTGGATCTCGCATATGCACCGCCTTATTCCTCTGCCAAGGATCCTGTAAATATGGCAGGATTCATGATAGACAATATAGCAAAAGGTACCTTAAAACAATGGCATCTGGAAGATATGGATAAGATTTCTAGAGATAAAAGTGTTGTGTTGCTGGATGTGAGAACTGTAGGTGAATTTAACAGGGGGCATATGGATGGATTCAAAAACATTCCTGTAGATGAACTGAGGGAACGTATCAATGAAGTTGAGAAGGGAAAGCCTGTTTACCTGATATGCCAGAGTGGGCTACGCAGTTATATTGCAAGCCGTATTTTGGAAGGAAATGGATATGAAACATACAACTTTTCAGGTGGATTCCGCTTTTATGATGCAGTGGCTAATGACCATGCACTGATTGAAAGATCATATGCATGTGGTATGGATTATTAGAAATAAATAAAATATTTTTATAGTTTGATTGTAATATAAAAAGATCCCCCATTTATTAGAATGACTTCCATAATTCTGATAAATGGAGGATTCTTCTTTATATGTTACAGAAAAACAATTTTATGACCTTTGGAGTGTTTCCAGTCTTTTTGGATCAAGGATTGTGATTTTGCCGCGGGAGAGTTTGACGAGACCCTCGCCTTGAAAGTATCGAAGCATTCGAGTGATAACTTCCCTGTGGGAACCAAGATGATTAGCAATCGTCTCATGAGTGATTTTCAGCTCGTTTGTTCCTTCGATAGAGGTCTCTTCTAAAAGAAATGAAGCAACACGCTTATCCAAACTCTTCCACATGATTTGTTCAATCAGCCACATGACATCAGAAAAACGGGTGGCCATTAACTCATTGGTATAGTTTGCGACGGGAGCAGATTCCTTCATAATGTCCTTATAGATTTCAGCAGGGATGATCCAAAGATCAGTATCTTTTTCTGCTTCAATGGTTACTTCAAATTGAATGGAGCGTATGATACATGAGGCGGATAAAAGACACATATCCATATCGAACAGACGGTAAAGTGTAATCTCCCGTCCTTCATCTGAAAGTATGTAAGTTCGAAGCTGCCCGGATTTAACCAGTAATAATCCAGTACAGTCCAGGTTTCCATTGTGAATGATTGTCCCTTTTTTTACATACTGTGTGATTAAATTGTCTGAAATTATTTTTTTCTGTGTTGTATTTAAGTCATTCCATAGTGGAAAACAATTTTCGAAGTTCATAACCGTTATCTCCTTTACGAACATAGTATACTTGCTTTTTTTAGATGCGTCAATTATGTAACTGGCATATGCCATAAATAGAAATAAAAAGAAGTGTAATAAAGTAAATTATCTTTTCTGTGATATCATCACAGAAGCAAGATCTTTTATGCGATATATTAAGTTCAAATAGGAGAAGGAGTTGAAAAATATGACATCTATAAATATAAATAAAGAAAAGTTTGGACAATTAATTCATAAGGAAAAACCGGTTTTGGTTGATTTCTGGGCACCGTGGTGTGGTTATTGCCGTAGAATTGGAGCGGCTTATGAAAAAATAAGTGAAGAATACAGCGATATTCTTATTGCTGGAAAAGTAAATATTGATGAAGAACCACAGATTGCAGAAGCTGAAAAGATTGAGATAATTCCTACGCTGGTTTTATATCGGGATGGAAAGGCAATAGATTCTATTGTTGCACCTGAATCAAAAATAATGATAGAGAATTTTATTAATGAAGCATTGGAAAAATAAAAGGAGGACTGCTGTATGAATGAAAATCATGTTTACGATATGATTATCGTGGGTGGAGGACCTGGAGGGTATACTTCAGCATTATACGCAGCCAGAGCAGGACTTGATACAATTGTTATAGAAAAATTATCTGCAGGTGGTCAGATGTCATTGACCTGGCAGATTGATAACTATCCTGGTTTTGAAAATGGAATTGACGGATTTTCATTGGCAGAGAAAATGCAAAAACAGGCGGAAAAATTTGGCGCTAAAAGTGAATATGCTGAAGTTTATAATATGGATTTAACAGGAAAGCTTAAGAGAGTAGAAACTAGTTCGGGAATTTATATTGGGAAAACAGTAGTGATTGCTACTGGAGCAAATCCAAGAGAACTTGGTCTTGCTAAAGAAAAAGAATTGATAGGTCATGGGGTTGCTTATTGTGCCTCCTGTGATGGTATGTTTTATAAAGATAAGATCGTGGTGGTTGTTGGTGGTGGAAATTCTGCTGTATCAGATGCTGTTCTTTTAAGTCGAATTGCTAAGAAAGTCATCATTGTTCATCGAAGAGATACATTACGTGCAACGAAAATCTACCATGACCAGCTGATGAAAACTGAAAATATAGAGTTTCGATGGAACAATACAGTAAATGAACTGATTTATGGAGAACGATTGACTGGTGTGCGGTTGAAAGATACAGTTACAGGAGAAGAAAACATTATAGAATGTGACGGCCTGTTTGTGAGTATAGGAAGAAAACCGACAACAGATTTTTTAGATAATCAGATAGAACTGGATAATAAAGGATATATTGTGGCAGGTGAAAACACTGAAACGAGTATTCCGGGTGTTTATGCTGTAGGAGATGTCAGAACAAAGTTACTTCGTCAGATAGTAACAGCAGTGGCAGATGGTGCTATGGCAGTACATATGGCAGAAGAGTATGTGGAGAAATAACAATCAGAATTTAATTGTTTAAGAAATTGTTCTTTGGTTAATGGCATTTTTATGTATCCTCTAGTTTTACTAAAATTCAATATGTATTATGTATATAAATAACAGATAATCAGGTATTATCCTTCAGCTATTTGAAAAAATATATATCTACTGCAACTGTTCCGTAATATCTATAGTTTAAAAATGTACAAGAAGCTCGGTTGTCTTATTGGGGACGATTAAGAGGAAGAAATAAACACTATATAATGAAACAATTACATATGAGATGGAATTTTCTATAAGGACACAGGAATCTGGCAGTTCTTAGTGTTACCAAATCCTTCTGTCGTACAGGCTTCATAAAAGGAACTAATATGCGACACTATTGCAATCGAGGTAATATTGACATAGAATTCCATGTATTATAGAATGGTATCTGTAAAAAGAAGGCATGAAGAAAGCAGCTTTAAACGGGCTGCTTTTTTTGTGTCTTCTTTTGTCTTTCCTGAGTACCGGAGGAAAAGGAGTTTTCTGGATGGAGCAGAGAAGACAAAAATAAATAAGAACAGGAGGAAGTATATGGAGGATACCAAAAAAACAGTTTTGGCGGGAAACGGGGAAAAAGATGTTCCGCGTGCGGTCTACGATGGTGTTTTGACAATCGATGTAGACGCGCAGGTTGAAAGCATGGAGGAACAGGAAGAAGCCAGATGGCATCAGCTTTTGAATGCACATCGTACCAGAAAGATCCTGACGGGCCAGCTCGGGGGCATTGAAAAACTGGAGAGTGGATGGATGGTTGCTGTTACATACTTTAATGGTTTCCGGATCATTATCCCAATGAATGAAATGATGATCAACCTTCAGGGAGACGGGCGTGAAAACGCGGATACCTTAAACCGTCAGGTCCGTATTGCTAACAACATGCTCGGCTGTGATATTGATTTCATCATCAAAGATCTGGATAACAAGAGCCGGAGCGTTGTAGCATCCAGAAAAGATGCAATGCTTAAAAAGAGACAGACTTTTTACCTTGGGGAAGATACAGAAAAACCAATGCTCTATGAAGGCAGGATCGTAGAAGCAAGGGTGATCGCGGTAGCTCCCAAAGCAGTCCGCCTGGAAGTCTTTGGTGTAGAAGTATCTGTCCGGGCCAGGGACATGGCCTGGGAGTGGATGGTAGATGCCGGAGAAAAATTCCAGGTAGGTGATCTGGTGCTGGTCATGGTCAATAAGGTGGAAGCAAGCTCTGTTGACCAGATCATTATAGAAGTGGATGCAAAGAGTCCGACAGCCAATATCAATAAAGATAACCTCCGGAAATGCCATAAACAGGGAAAATATACAGGGATCATTACGGAAGTCTATAAGGGAACCTATTTTATCCGCCTTGATATCGGAGTCAATGCCGTGGCACATTCCTGCAATATGTCCGCACTTCCGGGAAAGAAAGATAAGATTGGATTTGTGGTGACCCGCATCAACGACAACTATGAAGTGGCAGAAGGCATTATCACAAGGCTTATCAAAAGAGCTTCCTGAAAATGTTTTTATGATTTTCAAAGAATTCTGTTGACACAGAAAAAGGGATTTCTTTAACATCGGAGATAAAGATGGAAAGGAGTGACGTCAGATGGCAAAAAAGAAGAAAAAACAGATACGGGAAACCTTGTACTGCCCATATTGCAAAAGACCCGGGGTACTTAGGCCTGCAGCTTATGTCTATGGAGATAACAACCTGGATCCGGAGAAATACCTGTATGTATGCAGCGGCTATCCTTCCTGTGATTCATACATTGGGGCACACAAAAAAAGTATGCGTCCCATGGGAACCATGGCTGACAGCAATCTGCGTAATAAGCGGATCGAAGCACACAGAGCTTTGGATGCAATCTGGAAAAATGGTTATATGACCAAACATAGCACGTATATCTGGCTTCAGAACCGTTTGAATCTCCGGGAAAAGGACACACATATCGGGAAATTTTCTTATTACCTGTGTGAACAGACCATCCGGGAATGTACAGACTATATAAAAAGCCGAGAGGAGAAAAAGAAATCCCCGGATAAAATAAGCGTGGCATGACGGAAAGGATGGATGCCCTTGAGACTACAGGCGACAGAAGATGATGTATATCATCTGATGGACCTTAAAGAACAGTATTTTATTATGACAGCAATATGCAGTGTGGCAGAGGGAATCAGCGCATACTTTTTCATATACCAGAAAAGATGCTGGGATCTTGTATATTTGTGTACTGCACTGGCGCTTGCGATAATCCTGCTTCTTCGTCAGGCCATAAAAATCAGCCGGAGGATCATGGAGGCAGAAAACTGTTATATGGCACTTGAAGAGGACAGCCTGGCAGTCTGCCAGCCGGAAAAGAACGGAAAATATGAGTCCTGCAGGATCTTTTACGATGAGATGGACAAGATCGTAGAAGGAACCAGGCGGGGAGTTCCGGAATTTTATATCGTGATCCGAAAAGAAGGGAAAGAACAGAAAAGCTTTTTCCTTTTGGATGAAGAAGAACAGGAACGGGATGTTTTCTGTGTACGATCCTTTGGCTTTGACAATCAGGGATTCATGGAGTTTTATCGGAAACTCAGGTGGATCGTACCGGGAAGAACAAGGATTATCGGGACCAAAACACAGGAAGTATGGAAACTGCGGCGGCCGAATATCGGAATCTGTACGGCAGCAGGCATGCTTTTGGGGTATGTACTTCCAAAACTCCTGGAAATGATGTATGGGTAACAAGTTATATGAAAGAAAACAGATCAGAAGCAGAGATTAGAAAGAGTGAAAATGACAAGGAGGAAATGTCATGAGATGGTATACAGCAATCGGAATGAAAAAAGATGATGCAGATGGAAGGTTTTGTGTCTGGGTAGATGGGGAAGAAAAAGTACTTACAGAAATGGAAACTATTTTGTGGGCTGCGCTCACCTGGTCTTTCTGTGAAGAGGATAAGGTCCATTCCCAGATGCATCGTCTTCTTGTATTTAGCCTTGGAGAAAAACAGGCACAGGAATGGGCGGACAAAGAGGATTTTCAGTTTTGCCTGAACCGTCTGGTAAAGCGGGGCCTGGTTGTGCTGACAGAAGGATGTACCAGAGAGGAAGCTGTATACAGCATTATCAGCCGGTCAGTCATGGCTCCCATGATCTTTTCACCGGCGGAACGCATGAAACATTTTATGGAATCCCTTTCCATGGGAAAAGGACTGAAGTTTTCACTGAGGGCCTTTAAAAAGCCGCTGCTTACAGAAGAGGAATACCAGCTACTTTCCTATCTTCAAAGAGAAGGGGATGTTTCCTGCCACCTGAAATGTTTAAAGGAAGAGGCAAAAAGCAGGGAACCCCATTTAGCAGATTCCCTCCAGGAACAGATACAACGGGAATTTATAAGCCGCGTAGCGCAGCTTTACTATAAGAAACAGCTTGTGATCGACAACATAAGAAGGGAGGACTGCCTTGAAGCAAACGGAACATCCGTATTGGCACAGGCTGTATAGATGCTTGGAAGATTTTGGCACACGTTATCAGAATATACCGGATTTTTTTAAGGACAGGATCCAGCGATATGGTATCCTGTCTCTTTTTATCCTGCTTTTCGGATCATTTATGGGAACATGGATGAAAGATAAAACTTTTATTTTCTGGTCTTTCCTGCTTGGGATTATCGGATTTATAAGAACATATCTTATTTTCCGCACCGCGGATAAAAAGACCTATGAAATCGTGGAAGGGCTGGTAACCGGGATAGACGGGAAAAATCCCTTTGCAAGATTACGGAAGATCCGGGTAAGTGATCCGGCCGGACGGCAGAGTGAACTTTTGCTGGATAAAAACGTAAAAGTTTTGGAGGGAAAACGTTACCGGTTTTATTTTGGCATAAATGAAAAGAAGCTGGTAGGAATTCGCCGGGTGGATGCAGCACTCAATAACGGTACTTTTTTGGGAAACGAAGAAATATAAGAGGAAGAGATTCCTTTTATAGCAGGGAGGGGAGCACCAGGCATGGTTCGATTCCATGCTGCCCTGTTTCCGCAAAAGACTATTGCGGGAAATACAGCAAAGGAGAGAAGGATATGTCAGAAACACTACAGGGAACCGTGAAATGGTTCAGCGCACAGAAAGGATACGGCTTTATCACCGGTGAAGACGGGATTGATTATTTCGCCCACTTTTCGGAGATCCAGATGGATGGATACCGGAAATTAAGCGGTGGCCAGCCGGTCCTTTTTGAAGCAGGGACGGATGCCAATGGGCGAAGCCTTGCCAAAAATATTTCCCCGGCGGATCCAAACGCTGAGTAAGACGTTTTCATAGTGCATGCACAGATTACCTATTCCCCTCAGATACATGCACTTATGCAGACGGATGAAAAGACAGGCGGTATCATGCCGCCTGTCACAACATGTAGCAGAATAATAAAGATAACTCACACAATAACACAATATATAGTTAAAATTAATTGACAACCACAAAATGTTGTGGTAGTCTTTAAATGAAAAATAATTTAACAGTCTATAAAAGACTGTGGTTATTCTTTAGTTCCGGACATTCCGGAAGAAACACTTTGGGGCGGTCTTGCCCTTAATGAGAAAAAATGGATATGCAAAATATAAGGAAGATGCAAGAAGGAAAGAAGATTCTTTTTGTGTCTTTTTTTATTGCATAAAAAGCAGAAAGGAGGAGCACGAATGAAACTGGCAGTTAAGGAAACTGCAAAAAGAAATACCTTAAAAACATCAAAAAAAGAAAACACATTGTAAAATCAGGAGGGTCGATTATGGAGACAATTAAATGGGAAAACGCAAATGCACTGGAAATTGGAATGCTTATGGAGATGGCAGAAGACGGCTATGTGTTTTGCATCGAAGATGGAAAGATACAGGCTGTTGAAGTCCGGATTTTCAGCTAGCGTGGAAAGGCGGACATTATGTATTATAAAGATGACTTTTATAAGGAGTTCCGGACAGAAAAGGAACTGTGCGAGTATCTGGAAGAGATAGACAGCCGGGCAGAATGGATCCGGATCACCAGTAAGAAATTAAAGGTGGCAGCAGCAGGAGAGGAAACCTGCACAGAGGTTCCGGGCATTTCCCTGGAAGCACTGGAAAAAGATACTTTATCTCATTCCAGGCTGGTTCTTATCCTGCCCGAGAGGATCTGTTATATAGGAAATTCAGCAATCAAATCGTTGAAAGGACGGGCCAGGATTGATGGCAAAGCCCTGGCAGATGTCGATAAGAAAACACTGGCAGAGATCTTGAATAAATGCCTGAAGGTTGCAAGAGGAAGAGCACTGATCCGTTTCTGTGAAGGAAAAATAAGGGCAGTCCTGTCTGGTGATGAAAAAGATTATGCCATCATATCCATGCCGGATATGTACATGGTTACCTCGGCATATATCCATGGGGACTATGAGAAGGCAACGTTTTTAAACGGCTATGCAGATCATTATTCTGTTACGGCGTCCTGGCAGCTGGAAGATACGAAACTTACAGATGTTTATAAGGAACTGATGCAGAATTATGGAAGAAAGACCGATAAGGACATAAAAGCAGTTGTACGGATCACTACGTCAGACGTTGGTGTGTCCGGAGCGAATATTTTTTATTCCCTGCAGGAGCCGACAAGAAATGTGATCCTTGGCAATGCCCTGAAGGTTACGCACAAAAACTGTAAAGGAATGGAAGATTTCACGGAAAACATAGAGTCGATCTTTGATTACTACCGGGAAGTCTTAAAAGGGGTCATGCGGCTGTGTGATATCTGGATCGAGCATC
The DNA here is from genome assembly GCF_020686995.1 of Blautia fusiformis. NCBI lineage: Bacteria > Bacillati > Bacillota > Clostridia > Lachnospirales > Lachnospiraceae > Blautia > Blautia fusiformis. The sequence continues at coordinate 99,160 of NZ_JAJEPT010000013.1, read as the reverse complement.
CGGCAAATGCCATGGCTGGGATCATGAAGCAGGCGGGATTTGGAAAAAAACTGCTTGCAGAAACCGTGGAGCAGTTTAAGGCTACTACCGGGAATGAGCCATGCAGCGCATACGAGATCTACTGCGGGATCTGTGAATCCATTATCATTGCAAGGCAGGAAAAGACGAATGAGAGAGGACTTTTAGCTCTGGAAGAAAAAATTGCCGGCTGTGTGTCAAAACGCTGGCATGAATATGATATTCCTGGCACTGTAAAATACTAACAGGATTTAAAAGAATGGAGACAGCATGGACTGTCTTTTTTTGATGGGAGGAAAACATGAAGGTTACGAATGGAAAAGATGTGGCAAGGCTGCTGGTAGATGAATACTTGAACTGCCATCCCACCGGACACAAAAAATTTATGGAGTCCATGGCAAAAGAGCAGCAGGAAATAAAAGACAATTACACGTATCTTGGCTTTGCCTGGCTAAAAGGTCTTTCAGAGGTCAGATATTACGACCTTCGAAACGAAGCATCGAAACTGATGGCCGATGATCTGTGTCTGCATGTAAAGGAACAGCCAGAAAGGGTGCGCCTGGTGTATGAAGGTGCAGAGGAAATGGAAATCAATCCTTCAGATGAAGAGCAGATGGCAAAAATGTTTACCTGCTACCTGCTTGCAGGAAGTATGGACGGATATGGGGAATTTGTGGATTATGCCCTTGATACCCACCGGACACTGCAGCAGAACCTGACACGGTTTTTCGTGGAATGGTTTGCAAAGGCAGAAAAAGGCTCTGCATTTTTAAAACAGGCAAAGATGGTGTATTCCAGGTATTCCCTGCCATATATCTAAATTACGGAGGTATGTGATGGATAGAAAACTTCCGGACTGGTTAAAAGAGAGCAGGGAGGCAGAAAAACTGATCGCATGGCTGAAATCGCCGGATTGTGAAGTAAAAGAATTTTCCGGACAGCTGTTTATAAAGGCAAGATATGGAAACTGTTTCTTTTTCTTTGACTGTTTAAAGGAAAACAGAAAAACAGACCGGAACTGGTGTGCCGTGATCCACATGCCGGAGTATTCCCTTTATGAAGCAGAAGATCTTTTTCTGAAGCCGATCGGGATACCGGATGATTTTGGTTTTCCTGTGCGTGAGGATCTGATCCCGAAACTGGAAACACAGATAAGCCGCATTGGAAAGAAACTTATCCGGGAACAATGGGATGAACTTTTGTTAAAAGGCGGGTATGCAGCTGCACAGATGATCCCGGAGATCAGCAGGGTTTATATCCAGCTAAATGCAGACCGTTTTATTAAAAAAGGAAAGCGGCCGGAGGATCTGATCTATCAGCCGCAGTTTCATTTTGCGGATATGAAGTGGGAATTTTCTGACTGGATGTTTCTGGAATATTTAAGCAACCCACAGCGGGCAGCAGAGCTTTTCGCCCAGAAGTGGCTGCTTGAAAAACTTCCGGAGATTTCAAAAAAGAAGATCTGTATCGGATGTATCCGGGAGGAAATGGAAGAAATGTTAAAAAAGACTGGGACAGGGCCAGAGGTAAGCCTTCCGCGTTCTGCTTAGTATAAAAAATGAAAAAATCAGGAGGAAACGAATAATATGGGTAAATACAATTACATGAATCTGAACCAGAAGATGATCAGGATTAGAAGAAAGGTGCCGAAGCTGATCCGCAAACGGTACAGTGAGGACGTTACTTATGATTTTGTAAAACTGGATGATATCTATGAATGCCTGACACCGGCCCTTAATAAATACGGGGTCGATTTTGACATCTTAAGTGAAAGGCCGACACAGATGGACGAACAGGGCAATTCCGTGTTTTTAAAGGAAATGGGAGCACTCTGGAGATATGAGGCTGACCTGGAGCTGTGCTGGACCAATGCTGACCGTCCGGGAGACAAGGTACGGAGCTTTTTGCATGTCATTGGAACCAATGAAGCACCGGATAAAGCAAAAGGTGCGGCATGGACGTATGGCCTGAAGTATTATTTCTTAAATAAATTCAACATCATGCAGGCATCTGGAATAGACGATCCGGACATGCGTGGGACGGAAAAAGAAGAAATGCCGAAGCAGGAAGCTTCCGTAAAACCGGAAAAGCCGAAAAAGAAACAGGAAAAGACAGAAAGAAAAGAAACCACAGCAAAGCAGGAGCAAACGGAATCGGTCAGGGAAAAGAAAACGGACCGTAAAAAACTGCGTGATGGAAATGCCATATCAGAAGGTACTGTAAAAGTGGAATATGCAGTGACGGATACAGAAGAAAACCTTCCTGGACAGATGACTTTTGGAATGGAAGAAAGTGAAAGCGGACTGGAAGAATTTTCCGCTGAAGAAACCAAAGCGGAAAATCCGGTTCAGACCGAGGAAATCTCCGTAGATGAGGAAATTACTGCCGAGACGGATGCAGACGGTTTCCGTGCAGTAGAAGAAACGGATGAAGTTCCATTTGACGAAGATGATGAGATTTCTTTTGATGCAGAAGAAGAGGAAGAAACACCAGAAGAGACTGCAGAGGAAGTGTTGGAGGATATGGCTCACGAAGAGGATGCAGAGGATGAAGTGAAATGGGCAGAAAAGGTTATCTGCAATTTTGGTGTCTATGCCGGGACCCCTCTTGGGGAAATGATGCAGGATGCCAGAGGTTACCAGACGATCAAATGGCTGGTACAGCGTTACAAAGGCCAGAATCAGGAAATACAGAAAGCTGCGAAGATTCTTTTGGATCATGAAAAGGAAATGCAAAAAGCAGCCTGAAAACAGAGAAATAGTTTGAGGTGGCTCCGGGAACGGGGCCATCTTTTATGAAGAGGAGGAAGGCATGTATGCCAGAGAATCGTTTACGATCGCAGAAGTAGCAGATCTTTTGTCAATCCGAAGACTGAGTGATTCTTACCAGGACGAATTTCCGGTGGAATGTCCTTTTTGCGGGGATTTAAGAGGAAAATGCAGTTTTTGCATCCGCAAAAATGGAGAACTGAAGAATGTTTACCATTGCTATCATTGCGGGGCAGCCGGAAACATGCTGACACTGTATGCGGAACTATCCGGCATTTACGGGAGAAACCGGTATAAAGAAGCCTACCGGGAGATAAAGCAGGCACTTTCTTTTTCTGGAACGGATAAAAGACAGCAGTCCACGACACGAAATGGGTTCGCTTCTATCGTTTCTAAAAAGAAACGCATTTCCCTTACGGAAGAGGAATGGGATTACCGGGACCATGTATATAAGGAAATGCTCACTTTTCTTAAGCTTAAGGAAACACACCGGAGGAACCTTCTCCTGCGTGGGCTGACGTTAAATGAGGTCAGACAGATGGAAGAACGAGGTTTTTTAAGTACGGATGAGGAGAATTCCGTGGCCATTGCCAGAAAGCTCTTAAAAAAGGGATTTCGCCTGGATGGGGTTCCTGGATTTTTCATCAACCGGGATGGTGACTGGGAAGCTGCTTTTTATAGGAAGAATAACGGGTATCTTTGCCCGGTCCGGGATGGGAAGGAACGGATCATAGGATTCCAGATCCGGCTGGATGTTCCTTTAAAAGAACGGAAGTACCTCTGGTTTACCAGCAGCGGCTTAGAAAAAGGCACATCAAGCGGCAGCCCGGCAGGAATGTTTGGGAAAATAAAGGATGGCACGGTTTACGTAACGGAAGGTATCTTAAAGGCAGAGATCGCATGGATGTGTACAGGAAATCCTTATATCGGAGTCCCTGGAGTCTCCAATCATAAAGGACTGGAAACTGTCTTGCGAAACCTGAAAGAGCAGGGGTTAAAAAGAGTTTACGAATGTTACGACATGGATAAAATGATGGAATTGTCCTGTAAGCACGATGAAAAAAGTGCGTGCCGGCAATGTGAACATGGAATTTATCTGTATCATGGAGAATGCCCCAAAAAGCGCAGAAAGCGGGACATGATCCGAAAAGGCTGTATAAAACTATATGAGATCTGTGAGGAACTGAATGTATCCTGCAAAAGAGTCACCTGGGATACCGATGCATCCGGTACCTGGATGGAACACTACAAAGGCGTGGATGACTGGATCCTTCAAAAAGAGGAAAAAGAACACAGGAAGACGGCATAAAATGTTTGGTCAGATAAAAGGGAAACTGGAATTTTTTTCAGTTTCCTTTTTATCTGGCTGAAAAAGCCGGAAGAAAGGAGAAAGCGATGCAAATAAGAGACGGACCAAAAGAAAACTGCAGGGAAAAAAGCGATCATGAAAGGAGAACGTGCACTTGGAAAAAAACTGGAAGAAAAGATGGATGGCGGGTGCGATGGCTTTTGCTCTGTGCTGCACTACGCTCTTGCAGACGGGAGCTTCTGCAGTATCCGCCGCTGAGGTGGGAGGCGTTTCCGCACAGAGCGAGACGCAGATCGAGGTACAGACAGAAACACGGCCAGAAACGCAGACGGAGAAAAACGAGGAGGAACTGATAGAGGAAACCGTTGCTGATCCGGAACTTGCGCTTATGGTTACCGAAGGGGAAGCCTTTGATATCCAGAATGATTTTACAGGACTGAAACTCTCTGACGGAGACCATGTGGAACTGAAAAAAGCAGCAATGGAAGACGGGACTGTATTTGATTATAACCATGCGGGAACCTATAAATGCGTATATCTTGTTACACCCGCATCCGGGGAAGCCTATCTGGTTGCCAGAAACATTACGGTGACACCAAGGGAAGCAGAAACAGACGGATCCAATGGCGGTCAGGAACAGGAAAGCGGCGATGACGAACCGGAGGCAGACCCCGTCCTCCCGACCATAAGCCCGGAAGATGCCCCGGAAACCCTGGAAGAGCCGGAAGAAACGGAGGAGCCAGAAGAAGAGGAAGCAGAAGAATTTTCCGATGAGGAACCAGAGGATGGAAGCCATCAGGTTGGCATCGTACAGGGAAATGAATTCAATATTGAACTGGACCACGAGGACGGACGTTACCAGACGGGGGAGACGGTCAACTTTTCCGGTGATATCCCGCAGGGAAGCCTGATCGCAGTGGGAACAAGTCTTGTCGAAGCAAACCAGACAGAGAATACCGAAGATCTTCTGTATGCAGAAGTAAGCTACGATGAGGGAACAAATTCCTTCAGCTTTGAGATGCCGGAAGATGATGTTGCATTAAGTGTGGTATATGACCAGGCTGAGGGCGGTATTAGTACCATGGCAGCTTCCGATGGAGACTTGTGGGATGATTCAACAGACATTGAAGCTAATACCTATTACTATTATTCAGATGGAAAACTGCATCCTTTTGATTCTGTTATGGGACAGGGCGGAAATGATTCCTATAAGTATATCCGTTACAAAGCAGGCGGAAAGACTTATACCGTCTATGCATACTGCATGCAGCACAGTAAACAGTCCCCGCCAAGTGGAACGACTTATAAAAATATGGTCGAACTGGATGAGGGCGGCGATGACCGTTATTTAAGGAAGGCCATGTTTTACGGATATGGCGGTCCCGGATGGGGCGGCACATTCAACGGCTATAATATCAAATCCATCATGGAAAAATACGGCTGTTCCTCCGAGACCCGTGCAATGCAGCATTATCTGGTCGATTATTTATATGACGGGGAATCCGGATTTGGAGGATCCCTTTCGACAACTGCCAAAAACATGTTAAAAGAGATCAAGGCAGCCCTTGCAAAGATGCCGGATCCAACGACCATGGAGCTGACACCTGGGCTCAGTGCTTCTGCAAATGGAAACCAGAGCCCGACCTTCACATGGAAGGCAAACGCAGCTTTTGTGATCACGATCCATCTGGAAAACGGGGTCTCCCTTGTAAATGAGACGACAGGAAAAACCGGGACCGGAAATGTGAGCGTAAAGGGCGGTGAAAAATTCCATCTGGAAGCAACCACCCAGAATATTGGAAGCCTGAAAGGAAAATATGCGATCACATCCAACTATCCGCTTAATTTCCATGCCATGCTCTTAAAGCTGGCGAACAGCCAGGATATCGGCTTTGGATATTATACCGATACACTGGAGCTGAATCTGGAGGTAGACTGGCCGGATGAAGCAACGGTCAAGATCATCAAAAAAGATAAGGGAAGCAACGCGCTCCTTGCAGGTGCCGTTTACGGCATCTATGCAGATGAAGCCTGCACGAAACTTATCAAAAAAATGCCGGCAACAAATGCAAAAGGGGAATCCGAAGTAAAGATCACCAAAACACAGGATACCGTTTACCTTCGTGAAATCTCAGGCCCATCCGGATATGTGCTGGATACGAAAGCCTATGGGGTAAAACTGGTCGTGGGGCAGACCGCTTCCAAGAACTTAACGGATAAAGAGCAAAAAGGTGCACTCACCATTTATAAAGAAGGAGAAGTGCTTACTGGAGCGACCGTCACGGAAGATGGTGTGACCTTTGCCTACGAAAAACGGAAATTGAAAGGAGCCGTTTACAGTGTTTATGCAGGTGCAGATATCAAGGCGGCAGATGGCACCCTCATCTATAAAAAAGGTGCACTTGTCAAGGATAATCTGGTTACCGGAGATGACGGAAGCGTTACGTTAAAGGATCTCTATCTTGGCACCTACACAGTAACCGAGACGAAAGCTCCGGATAATTATGTATGCAAAGGAGAGTCTAAGACTGTTGAGCTTGTGTATGCAGGCCAGACCGTAGAAGTGCAGACTGTCAGTGCAACATTTTTAAATGAACGCCAGAAGGCTGCAGTCCGTGTGGAAAAGCAGGACGAAGAGACAAAAAATCCGCTCTCCGGAGGCATCTACGGGCTGTATGCAGCAGAAGATATCAAAGTTGATGGTAAGACCGTTGTTCCCAAAGGAACCCTGATCGAAAAAGCAACGACCGGAGCCGATGGAAAAGCTTCTTATAAAGCGGAACTTCCGATTAATTACAGCTACAGCATCCGGGAGATCCAGGCACCGGAACTTTACCTTAGAAACAGTGAGGATACTTACACCTTCACTTTTAAGTTCACCAATGATAAGGAAGAAAAGGTAAACTTTAGCCATACCTTTACAAATAAGCGTGTAAATGCAACAATCGACCTGGTAAAAGAAGACAGCGAGACAGGAAACAGCGCACAGGGAGATGCCGTATTTGAAGGAGCCATTTACGGGCTCTATGCAAGGGAAGACATTAACCATCCGGATGGCAGGAGCGGAGTCCTTTATAAAAAGGACGAACAGGTAGCTACCCTGACGACCGATAAAGAGGGAAAAGCAAGCGTAAGCAATCTGTATCTTGGAAAGTATTATTTGAAGGAGATCACGCCTCCAGTAGGTTATCTTCTGGACGAAGAGGAGCATGATGTAAACTGTAACTACGAAGGAGACCAGGTAGAGACGGTAAAACGAAATACCGTTTCCAAAGAAGACGTGATCAAACAGCCATTCCAGTTGATTAAAGCAGCGGATAATGATAAGACCGATGCGGACCTTTTAAAAGGTGCCGGATTCTCTGCTTATCTGATCAGCAGCCTGACTGTAAAGGACGATGGAAGCTATGACTTTACAAATGCGACCCCGATCGTTCTTACGGAAGATGGAAAAACAGAAATGTTTACCGATGAACGCGGCTATGCGTGCAGCATCCCGATTCCTTATGGACGCTACATTGTCCGTGAGACCACAACACCGCATAATTTCATGCCGGTAGATGATTTTATCGTAACCGTAACCGAGAACAGCAGCACACCGCAGGTATGGAGAGTCCTTTTGGACGATGAGTTCAAAGCAAAGCTTAAGATCGTGAAACAGGATGATGAGACCAAACAGCCGGTCCTCCTTGCCAATACAGAATTCAAAGTGTACGACCTGGATGCGAAAAAGTACGTGGAACAGGTAACGACCTATCCAAATACGGTTGTCCATAAATCCTATTTTACGGACGAAAATGGTTACCTGATTCTTCCGGAATCCTTAAAATGCGGAAATTACAGGATTGAGGAAGTGAGAGCGCCTGATGGCTACACCCAGAATACCCAGTATGTGGAGATCAAAGTTGATAAGAATACAGCTTATCAGATGGATTCCGTCAGCGGGGATGCCATCATTACCGTGACCTATGAAAACCATCCGGTCAAGGGCAAACTGGTGATCCATAAATCCGGTGAAACCTTAAAATCCTTTAAAAAGGATTTTGTATACGAAGAAGCTTCCCTGGAAGGGGCAGAATTTGAAATCTACGCAGCAGAAGATATTTTCACACCGGATCATCAGGTGGACGAGCAGGGAAACCGTCACGTGATCTATGCAAAGGATACCCTGGTAAAAACAGTGACCACTAATAAAAATGGGGAAGCTGTTATCAAAGACCTTCCGCTTGGAAAATACCGTGTGAAAGAAACAAAAGCACCGGCCGGATTTGTCTTAAATCCAGACAGTCAGGAAGTAGCCTTTATCTATAAGGATCAGAACACACCGGAGATCGAAGAAAAACTGGAATTTTCCAATGAACGCCAGAAAGTAGAGCTGAGTGTGGAAAAACGGGATGCTGAGACCGGAAAGGCTTTAAAAGGTGCAACCTTTGGATTATACAATAAAGAAGCAATTTCTTCCGGCGACAAGGTGATTGTAAAAGCAGATACACTGCTTCAGGAGATCACAAGCAACGAAAAAGGTAAGGCAGCGTTTACGCTGGATCTTCCGCTTGGCAGATACTATGTGAAAGAGCTGCAGGCACCGGCGGGTTATGTATCTTCTGATGAGATCCTGGAATTTGATGCCACATACCAGGGCCAGGACGTAAAAACGATCAAATTAAAATCCGTGAAGAAAAACCAGCCGACAACGGTAGAAGTAACAAAAGCAGATATCACGACCGGAACAGAACTTGACGGGGCTTCCATGAGTGTACTGGATAAGGATGGCAACGTGATCGATTCCTGGACATCCGTAAAGGATTCCCCACATGTGATCAAGAGACTTCAGGTTGGAAAAACTTACATTCTGCGTGAAGAGCTTGCACCATATGGCTACTTACGTGCAACAGACGTAGAGTTTACGATCTCTGATACTGCAGAAGTACAGAAAGTCAAAATGGAAGATGAAGTCCCGGTAGCAAGACTTCTGGTAAACAAGAAAGGGGAATTCTTAGACAGCGTATCCCTTCTTGACAATGCAAAAGGCATGATCGAGCACCTGTTCAACTATGTGACCGGAAACCTGACTGATGTAACCTTCAATGTTTACGCGGCAGAAGCCATCCGTGCAGCAGACGGGGTAAGTGCAGATTATTATGCGGCAGATGAACTGGTCGGCTCCATTACAACAGATGGAAATGGTATCGCCCAGATGGATAACCTCCCGCTTGGACGTTATTACATCGTGGAAAAAGAGACCGCACATGGCTACGTTCTGGATAATGAACCAAGATATGTGGATCTTACATACCGTGACCAGGATACACCTCTGGTTACTTATAGTGCCGACTGGCAGAATGCGCGCCAGAGGGTACAGGTGGAAGTCCTGAAAAAAGAAAAGGACAGTGACAAAGTACTTTCCGGGGCAATCTTTGGCCTCTATGCAGCAGACGACATCGTATCTTCAAAAGGAAAAGTACTCCTTGCGAAAGACACTCTGATCGAACTGAAGACCACAGATGAGGATGGAAAGATCCAGTTTGTTGCAGATCTCCCGATTGACAGCAGGTACTACATTAAGGAACTTGCCGCCCCGGATGGCTATGTGACAGACCAGGAACCGCAGGAATTCACTTTTGAGTACCAGGGCAGTGGAACCAGTGTTGCAGAGTATGCGTTCACCTTTGAAGATGAACAGACTACGGTAGAACTTTCCAAAGCAGACCTGACGGACAAAAAAGAACTTCCGGGAGCATCCTTAAAGGTAACAGATGAGGATGGAAATACGGTGGATGAATGGGTATCCAAAGAGGAAGCACATATCATCAAGGGCCTTATCGTAGGAAAGAAATACAAGATGACAGAAACAAAGCCGGCAGATGGTTATGTGACTGCGGAAAGTATTGAATTTACCGTCGAAAACACAAAAGAAGTACAGAAACACCAGATGCTTGATGATGTGACCAAAGTGGAAATCAGCAAGAAAGACATTACGGATTCCAGTGAGGTACCGGGAGCAAAACTGATCATCCTGGATAAAGATGGAAAGAAAGTTGAAAGCTGGACGTCCACGGATAAACCGCATATGGTCGAAAAACTTCCGGTAGGCGAATATACCCTTCGTGAAGAGCAGGCTCCGGATGGATACCTCATTGCGGAAGATGTGAAATTTACGGTAAAAGATACCGGAAAAGTCCAGAAAGTCAAAATGAAGGACGCACATCCATATGGAAAACTGGTCATCAAAAAGACCGATTCCACCAGTAAGGCAGCCCTTTCAGGAGCAGAATTTGAACTGCGTGAAAAGGAAAGCGGAAAAGTCGTAGAAAAACTGGTAACGGATAAGACCGGAACAGCGACAAGCGGCAAGCTTCCGATTGCTACTTATAAAAATGGAAAAGTAGAGAAAACCGTGGAATATATCCTGGTAGAGACCAAAGCACCAAATGGTTATGAATTAAGCAGCAAAAAAGAAGAGATCCGCTTTGAATACAAAGACGGAAAAACCAAGGTGATCGAGATCGTAAAAGAGATCAAAAACACCAAATCCCCTTCCGGTAGCACACCGACAGGAAACAGCCCGAAAACAGGGGACAGCACCAACATCTGGCTTCCGATCCTTCTGGCAGTCCTTTCTGCCTGCGGCATTGGCGGCGTGATCTGGTATAAGAAGAAAAAAGGAAATTAAGGAATACGGTTCAGGGCTGCTCGATTTACCGGCAGCCCTTTTTCCAGGAAGAATAATCGGAGGTTTGTATGAGATACATAAAAGAAATCATGATCGTGGCAGTCTGCCTGATGGTACTCAGTTTTTGCGTATGTACCGGTTTTGGCATTTACTTTATGTACCGGGAAGGTGTGCAGGAATATGAAGACCTGCGTACATACGTCAAGGAAACAGATGAGGATGACCACACAGAAGGAACAGACGGAAGCGATGGGAAACAGACCGTGGTTGATTTTAAGGCATTAAAAAAGATCAATCCGGATATCGTTGCATGGATCCGGATCCCAGATACCAGCATTGATTACCCGGTAGTTCAGGGAAACGATGACTCCTATTACCTGACACATACTTTTAAGAAGACAGAACATGTGGCAGGGGCCATTTTCCTGGATTCCGATAACAATGCCGATTTTTCTGATGACAAGAACATCATTTATGGTCACAATATGAAAGATGGCAGCATGTTCCGCGGACTTCGAAATTTCCTTGGCGATAAATTTTTAAAAGAACACCATATCCTCTATCTGTATCTTCCGGATGAAGGGGTATGGATCTTTGTGATCGTAAAATGCGAGTATACACCGGCAGATGGAGATGCTTTTTTACTTGGAACGCAGGAAGAAGTCCCGACGCTTCTGCTTTCCACCTGTGGAACAGATGCCTCCAAACGTCTGGTCATATGGTGTGAAAGGCAGGAAGAGAAAGGTGGGCAGATAGAATATTCTGACGAGGAAGCAGAAGTACAGGAAGCTACGGATGATCTTGCTTTCTTAGATGGGGAGTTTGTAGAAAACGAAACCCATGATTTTATTTAAATGTTTGCAGAAATTTAATGGATAATTTCTAAAAAATATAACATTTTAATTTTCAGGTCTTTCTGGATGGACAGGAACAATAATAGTCTATCCGGGAGGACCTTTTTTTTATTGCAAGAATGGCGTAAAATGGCACTTTTGATGGAAATACGATTGCAGAAAAATGAAAAAAGAAATATTAGTTCTGACTATCATGTCCAGTATGCCGCAAATCATTTGGAGAAGGCGAAGGACGTGTTTATGAAAGCGATGAAGATCCTCTGGATTTATATAGCCCAGTGGAAGGAAAAATAGAAATTAAACTGAGATGATAAAAAAATATAGAAAAAAGAATTGACAATTGTATTCTACAGTTGTAGAATACAATTAACTTCTACAGATGTAGAAAATAAAATTCTAGGAGAATCCACGATGAAGACAAAATTTATGACACTTATGACGGTAGCAACACTTGGGATTTTTTCAGCTGCAACGGTTATGGCAGCAGGAAATAACGATTTCTATACACAGCCGCCGGCTGGATCTGAATGGGAAAAAGCAGATACGGAAGGTACCTATGCAAGCTATACGAACGGAAATGATTATGTAAATATCTATAAATATTCACTGGAGGATGTCAAAACAGGGATTGCCAAATGCAATGACACATACGATGCCTGCTATCAGACAATTTATTCAGAGGGAAACAGCCTGTATATGGCAGTGGGATATGCAAAAGATGCAGATGACATCAGTGACGTCAGAAAATTTGTAGAATATATTTCGTATCCTGGAAATCCTTCACTTACCAGACAGGAGAATGAAAACCAGACCGATGATTCTTCTGATGATTCTGATAAGGCAACTACAGATACTGCCAGTCAGAAGTCAGGAGGAGATTCAGATTCCTCCGATACAGAAGAAAATGCTTCTGCAAAATCCTCGGACAGCAATGATGATTCCGATATCCTTTCTACCTCACCAATGACATTAGTTGACAGTGATGGAAATACCATTGAGATTAATTACATTCTTCACAAAGATTATTCTTGTGAATATCGTGGAGATGATGGAATGAACTATACCGATAATGGGGATGAGACTTATACCGACGAAAATGGAAATACCTACTCAGCTCTGAATGATGATACTCATCATCTGGGACATACGTTGGAACAGCATGACCTTCAGGATGCAAACGGTAATACTGTGACGGTTACGGAAACTACAAATGGTGATTATTATTTCCAGGACGAAAATGGTACAGGATTTACGGACAATGGAGACGGGACATGGAGTGATGAAAATGGCAGCAGTTATACAGAAATAGACTGATAGTGGTCAGTAGCTGCAGGAATGGCAAGGGCATTTGCAAATTGTGCAAAAGCCCTTGCCATTTCCGTGAACCGTGGTAAAATAGAGTTATTCCTACATTTGTAGAAAATATGTAACAGGAGGTATGAAAAAGTGAAAAAAACTTACCAGAGACTTCCGGAATCAGAGCTGGATATTATGCTCGTTCTTTGGAATAATACTCCGCCGATGACCAGACCGGAGATTGAGAAAGTGATCACTATGAAGAAAAAACTTGCATCAACAACAATTTTGTCATTGCTGACCAGATTGGAGAACAAAAATTTCGTGGAAGTGACGAAACAGGGAAAAATGAATCTGTATACACCCCTGGTTTCGCAGTCAGATTATCAGGCACATGAAAGCCAGAGTGTTCTTGAGAAACTTTATGGGAATTCACTAAAAAAGTTTGTAACTTCACTTTATCATGGAAAGAAGATCAGCTCGGAAGAAGTCCAGGATCTCAGTGAATTTCTTAAGAACCTGGAGGACAGGGAGGAATAGCGAATTATGGAGGTTTTCATTCTACACATTCTGAAACTGAATGTTATTGCAGCAGTAGTAATTTTACTGGTAAAAGTGCTTGCGACTCTGTTTAAAGGACGTGTATCAGCGAGATGGAAGTACCTTATCTGGCTGTTGATTACGATAAGCCTTTGTGTTCCGGTGCGCCTTCCGGCGAATCTGGCACTGGTGGATTTCAAAGTACTTAGAAGCAGTCAACAGAATACGCAAAGCCCGAAGATAACGGATTACGCAGTCAGACCAGAGGAAAGTCAGAAGATAACAGAAAACGTATCATCTGCGAGCAAAGACATGAAAAATCTGACAGAAATCCCGGAACAAAAGAGAACTGTCAGGTACGAATCAGATAAATGGCTGGGAATTGTGGCTTTGATTTTTGCTGCTGTCTGGCTGAGCGTAGCGGTACTTAAACTGACGGGAGAATTGCTGGCATATTATTTTTCTATAAGGAATCTGGAACGGATGAGTCTGCAGGTAAGTGATACGGTGAGTATTCAGATGTACCGTGCAGCGTGTCAAAAGAAGCACGTACGCAGAATACCGGAACTCAGGCAAAACGCAGGTCTTACCACACCGCTTCTTGCAGGACTTTTACATACAAAATTGTATCTACCAGCAACCGGGTATTCAGCAGAAGAAAGAAAACTTATCTTTTACCATGAACTTACACATTATTGCCATCGGGATCTCTGGTATAAGATGCTCCTTCGAATCTGTGCATCGATATACTGGTTCAATCCCTTTCTTCTTATCATGCTGAAAGAAGCGGATAAGGATATTGAGAATCTGTGTGATACAGCAGTTGTTCGCAGAGTTAATAAAAAGGAACATAAATTATATCGACAGCTGCTTCTCAGGACAGTAGCCATGGAAAATCAGATTCCATATGTGACAGCAAGTCTTAATGACAGCGAAATGGTGTTTAAAGATCGGATTCTGTATATGGTGAACATTCGGAAACTCCGCAAAGGAATTCTTCCGGGAATTCTTGTGACGCTGCTGCTTGCAGGCGGTAATCTGGTATTTAATGTCTCTGCCGGGACAGATACAGTTTCAGTAGAGACGGAGAAGTCTGGTATTGAAAAAAATGCAGATCCAGAGAAAAATAATGTACCGGATTATGCACCATTTTCTGAAATGGTAACTATGCAGAAAGCTGCTGAAACCCAGGACGAAGGAGGAGTGACAGAGAATACAGATACAGAGGATTCTGTAGACGAAGAGGAAAAAGCAGATGCGGAAACAAACGATGAACCTGCCATGGAAAACAGCGGACAGGTAAGTGAAACGACCGATGATGGAATTACCTCTGACAACAACGGGTCTGTTTCATCTTATGAAAATCTGCCAGCAGGCGTACCATATACCAGTGGATTCAGTACTACTTCCGGTGTAGCATCAATTGTAGCACCGGGTGGAGGAGATGAAGAATCCAGAGTTCTTTACGATAACGGAGATGGGACCTATTCTGATTATTATGGGAGCCGATACAGTTATCAGGGAGATGGAAACTGGGCAGATGCCAATGGAAATTCATATCGTACCTGGAATGACGAAGGTTATCATTTCGGAAACCAACTGGAACAGCATGAACTCCAGGGCAGTAACGGTACTGTTAATGTAATAGAAACAACAAACGGAGATTATTATTATTGTGACGCAGATGGGGTCGGATACACAGACAATGGTGACGGTACCTGGACGGATGAGAATGGGAACATCTATACAGAATAAAGGATTTGTCCGATCGATGCATATTCAAATGATATTATTTCAGAAGAGGTATTGTATATGACCTACAATTTAGTAGAAATTCAGAAAAGACAGGAATCTACTGACAAATTTGTTCAGAAAGTTGGTAAAACTTTATGGCATTACACTTCTTTTCCAGCCTTGGATGGAATTTTAAGGAAAAAAGAGATTTGGTTTGGCAGCGCAACGAATGTGAATGATGCAAAAGAAGTGATTGGGTTTATTGATAACCTGAAGCAGAACATTGAGAACGGTCTTACCCAAAATAATATAAAACCCAAATGTGATGTTGATAAAATATTTAAAGAAATATATGACAGAACATCGCAAAAACACCTTTTTATGTTCTGTTTGTCACAGGCATTAGACGATGCAGCTCAATGGGACCGCTATGCCGATTATGGACGTGGTGTTGCAATAGAATTCAATACCGAAGCATTGCACAACTTGTTATATTATCATGGGATGATCATTGGCGAACAGTATTATACTCAGGAGACCAGGGATCATGAATTATACAAATTATTGTCTTCATATATTTCCACTGGAATTCTGGAAGGATTTTCCAACTTAGATGGATTCATTGATAATTTAGCATTATGTGCCCTTATTCACAAACATCCTACATTTACTGCTGAAAAGGAAATCCGAATCGCACCATATTTTGTAACGGACAACGATTCTCATATCGAATACAAAACATTCAATATAATAAAAGAGTTCTACATTTTAGATTTACAAAAAGTCTTAGAAACAGAAAATATGCACAGGGAAGATATTATCAATTCAATTATTATCGGACCACGTTCATCCCAGAATCCAAAAGATTTGGAAAACTACTGCAGACATCTTGGATTGCATAAACTGGCTCAAAATATAAAAGTATCTGATTGTCCATTGCGTTAATAGATAAGAGGTTCCACTTACAGTGTGGAATCTCTTTTTCTGTCGAAACTCATCTATCGATTTTTGTTGTTGTCGGTTGCTTCATATAGTACACTGTCGTTATAATTATTAACCGGCAATGGAAAGAATGAGGAAATCGTATTGGATACCACAGATTACACTTCATGTGCAGAGATTGAAGAAGCAAATAAAGCGTTTTTCGAAACCAAAAGGAATCGAAAAACGCTTTTTCATATATGACATATAAAAAAATGGAATCATAAACGATAGCATATTATTTGCGAATATCTACCAGTCCCTTTTTCAGTATATATTCCGAGAACTCATATGAAGCTCCGTCTCCAGTCACATTCAGATACAGATTTTTGAGGTCACTTTCATTTACGATCCAGGCCATGTTCAGCTGTACACTTTCGCCTGGTTTTATAGAGGAAATGTAGTTTCCACCATTGCCATAATTTTCAGAGACACTATAATATACCATTCCTCCAGTCTTTGCCACGCCGTCCCAGCTAATGTAGTCATAGCCATCGCCGGCCTGTTCTGTTGGAATGTAAAGCTGTACTTTTCCATTTTCCTTAGTCAGGGTCAGTAAAGCACCAAGATAAAGCATATGGTCGATTTCCTCATTTGAATGATTGGTATAGGTAACTGTAACATAGACCAGTTTCTGATTCACTTCCTCTGACTTCACAATTTCATCCAGGGAATCGATTCCGTCGCCAGATTTCACATAATTCAATGTGTTTGTAGATAGCTTTCCATCAGCATCAATGGCTTCCGCCCATTCTTGTGGTATTTTGTCCGGATCGAGAAGCTGAAGATCATCAGAAATTTGAACAGAATCTACCTTTACAGAAATCGTTTTTTCCAGATATTCACCATTTGTGTTTTCACCAATCACATCCAGATCAAAGGTGTCACCAATTTGGTAAATGGGTAGTTTTTTCTCATTTACAGAAGTACTTATTTCATCATTATCATCTTCTGTCTTTTCAGATATCATCTCTCCGCTCCATGTAGGTAATCCGGCGGTCTTTACCATAGTCGTGTTTCCCTCAATCACCAGATTTTCTGCAACTTTTATGGCTTCATCCTTTGACACATCATCTCCGATGTAGATCATAAGCACACGATATAAATCCGGGCAGATAAGATAAATTCTCTGGTTAAGAGCCCCGTTTTCGGTAATGCTATTATATTTGAGATATATCCCCTGGTATTTTCCAAATGTACGCTCTTCACTATCAATAACATTCTGATCCTGTACTACCTGTCCCAGATCATTTTTATCCAACAGGACAAATGAAAAACTGAACCCGCCAGTCATGTCATGCTCAGGATATTGGAGATGGTACTCGTCAATCCAGCTCATGCCCTCCGGAACATATTTAGTAGACAGATCTACCTCTGGGACCTCATCTGGAAGTACGGTCTTCTTTGCTGCATCACCAGCATCAATTTTGACTGAAACACCATAAGAACCCTGTTTTTCCAAAAACCAGTGATACAGATTTACTCCTGCATATACTGCCGTGGAAACTGCCAGCACACACGCAGCTGCCACTGCGGCAACTTTCGGAGCTGTCCATCGTTTTCTTCTTCGCAGATTCGCCACTTTATTATCCGCCAGCTGCTTTGCCACCTCATTTTGAATCATATTATGGATAAAATCCGGTGTTTCGGGAATATCGTTTTTCATATCTTCTAATCTCATATTGACACCTCCTGTAATTCCTGCCTTAATTTTCCTCTTGCCCTTGCAAGTCTCTTTTGAACGGCACCTTCCGATATTTCAAGGATCTGGGCGATTTCTTTTACACTGAAATCTTCTATATAGTATAGAATAACGGGTAAACGCAGTTCCTCTTTTAAGGAATTTACGGCTGTATATAATTCACTGTAATTCTTTGTTTTTTCTAATTCCAGTTCCTGTCTGTCAGCTAGATTTTCCAATGGGATAAATTTACTGGATTTACGCACAAGACTGTAACATTCGTTGATTAAGATACGGATTAACCAGGTCCGGGCATAGTTATCGTTTTTTAATGTACCGACGTTGGAAAAAGCCTTCACAATTGTTTCCTGAATAGCATCTGCACAGTCATAGTCACTAAATAAAATTGTTTTTGCAGTTGAGTATAATTGTCTTTCTGAATCTAGGATCAGAGATCCAAGTTGTTCCTTTGTCATTTAAACACCACCTCTTTTTTTGCCAGCCAGCATTTTCTTTACATCTATTAGACGTGCAGAAATCAAAAATATCCCTAATAATTTATTCTTTTTCTTATAAATGGACAAGTTCGTGGTTTTGCACAAAAAAATGTCTACTTTCAATAGTATTCCATAATGAATGAGATAACTACCAAAAAGATTAATCATTTGTTGGACATTCTTTCGCTCTCCGATGTGAAAAAGAAAAAAATCTCCAATCTGTCAAGCGGATTGAGGGCAAGGTTTGGAACTGCATAATTCCGACCTCAAAGCTGCCGGAATGTGAAATGCGGCTGCGCATTATCAATCAGCGAGGCGAAGATCACAATCAGGTTTCTATTCGTTATCTGTCCGAACACTTGGAAATTGATGAATCTGTTACAACGGAACCACGATTGGAAGATCTGTATCTGTGGTTGTTTCCGCAGACAGATTTGGAAAAGGAGGACAGATAATATGCGACCCCGGATAGGATCAAATCGGCTTTGGAAACTTATCAAAGCTGCGGTCGAGAATATGGGCCGGTCGAGGAAGATGGCTTTCATCTGGCTGTATATATTGAAAAAATCGTCCCGATCCGTCCTTTACTGAACGGTCTGTCCGAAGCGTTTGCTGATCCATTAACAGACATTGGTGCTGATTTAATGGATATTGACCCGAATGACATTAACGGAGCCTATTATGAAAAGTGCGCAAAACATTTACAGGATGTCATGCGGAACGAGCAAAGAGAAAACGAAACCGCACAGCAGAAAGCTCTTGAAAAATATTCAGAACTTGATACGCCATTTTATCTTCATTCTGGAATTTCTAAAGATGCCTTTGATTATATTGAGTTTTATATTTTGTTCCTTGCTATTTTGTGCGTGGCAATCGCAGTACCTACTTTCGCTGGAGAATATCAAACGGGCGGTGACAGCATCCTGCGAACCACCGAATACGGGCGTAAACAATTAGCAATTACCAAGATTCTGGCGGCATTTACACTTTGCGTTTACACAAACCTATGATGAATTTTACGGAAATATTGTAGCTAATAGCATTGTTTATGCGTTGAAAATATCTGAAAAATTGATGATAGTAGAAATATAATATTAAAATAAAAAATTGTTTTACTATAGAGAAATATATAGTATAATACAACCATAAGAAGTGATAAAAAAATAACAAGTTGACCTAGCCAAACATAATAAGTTTTACTGTTGTGTTTGGCTTTTTTTATTTGATAGCCAGAGCGGGAAGTGAGGTGTCTGCAATGCTAATTTGTGTTATCTTTGATTTGGGAATGGCAGTGATTATGTTTTTATTCGGAATCTGCTTTGTAAAATCAAATGGAAAGGCCGCTGCATTTTTGTCTGGCTATAATATGAAATCTAAGGAAGAACGAAAACAGTATGATGAAAAAGAAATGTGCAGAGTATATGGAAATCGGATGATGTGGATGGCACTGCCATTTGTAGCCGGGGCAGCCATAGATTTATTATACAGTGGAATCGGGTGTCTGGCAGCGTGTGTAATATGGACCGTTCAATTTGTTTTATTGATGAAAGAACGTATGAAACGAGAAAAAATAGAAAAGAACATTTAGGCAAAAATTATATGCGAAAGAAGATATACAAGCTATCCAGGAACAGGATAATTCTCGGGAACAAGAGGAACTTTAATTACTTAAAGGAGATGACGTGAATATGAGATGTCCATATTGTGAAGGAAAAATGCGAAAGGGTCAGTTGCATGCGGTTGGTGCAGGGGCAGGACTGGAGTGGAAAGAAGGCTCTGAGAGTTTGCGGTTAAATACGGATCCAGAGTTGGCAGCAAGGATATCTGGAGACCGCATAGCTGCCTATAATTGTGATTTTTGCAGAAAGATTATTGTCCCTTACGAATATTGAGATTTTCAATTCTTTGAAAAATATGCTTTAAGTAGAGATGGGAACCAATTGAATTCGAATACGATTAATTGCGAGGAATCAGGCGATGAAGATAAAACGTGGAGATATTTACTATATAGAGTTGTATCTGGAACCTGGAAAAATTTCTGACCACAATAAAAGAAGCAATGGAACATTGTCATTTACCGGAGTGGAACTAATGGATGCTATTGTGTCAGCTGGGATGCCAGATATATATTTGAACAAGGCGAACAAAAGAAATCGTAAAGAGGAGATATATTTCAAAATTAAATTGTTTGAAACATATGTTGCTTTATTGCCAAACGGAGAACTTTTATTCGATCCTGCAAGAAAAGTCTATTTGGATAGTACAGAAATTGGTGCAATTAATTATTGGATTGGAATGATACTTATCACTGTACTGGGAAAGAAAAAATATGGTTATGAGTATATGGTTCACTTATCGATGATATCAAACTTTAGTTCACATCCACGTATAAAAAAACATCGATTTTTTTCAGTTAATGGCAAAACTACATACAAATCACCGGATCTAATAGCAATAAACAATTCGAACCGTTATTATGGTGTTTTCGAATCAAAAGGTTATAGCGCTTATGATTCAAATGCTATGGAACGTGGTTATATTCAAGCAAAATCAATAGATAAGATAAATGGAAAACCTCCAAAAAATTCTTTAGTTGTAATGACCGTAACAGGAAAGAGAATAGAGATAACGGAAAAAGACCCAGAGGGTGGAATGGAACAGATTGAAGTCAATTTAAGTTTCCTGCAAATATATCATTATTTGCCGATTGTTGAGTTGATTGTGGAATTAGGCCCAGAGGAACAGGAAGACTGGACATTTGGTTCTCTCGTATATGAGGAAGAAAAGTATTCTATTGGAATTCCTACGGTTTTGTATAAGGAACTTCTGCCAATAGCAGAAGGTAAGGAAGAAAATTTACTGGATGAGTTTCTTGAAAAAATTTCTTCTAAGGAAACATATTTATTAGATATCGTTCCGGATGAGGCAAGGCAGCATATTCTTCATGTAAAATAGAAATATGGAACCTTAAATCTTTATCAACAAATTAATGTAGATGTGGGAGGAAAGGGATATGAAAAAAGAATATAAGGTACTTATTTGTATTCTGGCTTTGATATTCAGCATAGGTGCGACTTGCATAGGTTTTGGATTGATTGGGAGCTCTTCTATGAAATTTGGAATGAAATAAGTGTGTGATTTCGTTTTTCTGATGCAAACAATAGCTACATGCTGGGTTGTTATAGAATTGCTCAAAAAGTAAGCTTATTAGAGGGCTTTGAGTAAGTACCAGTATCTGACATATGAGAGGAAGGCACTGTTATGGATGGTATAAGCAGCAGGAAATTAACATGGGGAATTTGCATCGTTGGAATTGCGATTGCGATAATAAGCTTCTTTTTCTTACCGGAGATTATTCCCGTTCACTTTGCTGGGAATGGAGTCGCAGATGACTTTGGCAATAAGATAGAAATTTTTTTAATGCCGATACTCCTTCTGGCTGTTACAATCTTGAGTGGTATAAAAAGTATAAAGTATGTTCTGATGCATTCGAAGACTTGGCTAACAGTTGGTCAATATAACCTGATGATTGATTGTATTTTAGGAATTATATTGATCGCAGAAATTTTTATGATTTATGCTTCGTTTGTTTAAAGGCTGATCTATAAATAAAGAAGCAGATATATGGCAGTTTCTGGTTCATTGGGCAGGCTGTTTTATATCAAAGTGTGAAGAGGAGCTGGTTCATGATGAAAAAAGTAATTCCAATTATTTTATTTACGGTATCAGCAATATTGCTTTCTGCATGTGGCAGAAAAGAAGAACTGTACGAGATTCCTGACCTGTCACAGTACAAGACAGATTATGTAGGAGATTCTTCGAATGTTATAAATATTGTAAGTGGGCAAGAGTATCCGGAAGGATATTCTTATGATAGCATACAGATACAGTCTGAAACGAAGCCTTATGGATTAACAGTATTTCTAAAAGTTGAGCCGTCTGCAGTTAAGATTGAAGATGAATTGCAAGTTAATGCGGATATGACATTTGATTTGATTGGTAATTTGGAAACACTTGATTATAAAATAGCGGATAGCAAGGAAATCATTGCATCGTATGAACGGTAGATCATTCAGGGTTAATATTTTGTCTGCTATTATGTAGTAAGAAAAATAGGAAAGCGAAATATATATTTGGAGGACAGCAATGAGAAAATGCGAAAAGTGTGGAACAGTCATGAGAGCGGATTTAAGACTTAAAGTTAATGGCGGTGGCTATGGGATCATTGTAGATGTAGATGAAAAACAAAAAACGACAACTATAGATGATGTTAAAGTTGCAGTCTGTCCAGAGTGTGGACATACAGAAATGTATTTAGAGGATTTAACTAAATTGAAGTAAAATTAGATATGATTGAAACAGGATAAAAAATTTTGATGGAATGCTTGTGGAGAAAATAAATATGAAAAAACTTAATTATACAGAAGATTTATTGAGAGTTATCTTCTTTTGGATAGGAATATTCTTTCTTGTTTCCGGTGTCTTAAGTTTTCTTGGAATATCAAAACCAGCAGTAAACTCAGGCATTCAGAATCCAGACATGTTGGGAACTGTGTTTTCTATAACGGGAGTGCTTTTGTGTATAATAAGTGCTGCTCTGGGAATTTATACTGCAAAGCTTGATAAATTACATTTACAATTAATCGAAAATGGTACAAAAGTGAAGGGCTTGGTAGAAAAAGTATATTTGCAAAAATACACAAGATATAGAAGACAGATTCCATACAGGATTTTATATAGTTTTACATATCATGATAAAGTGTATTATCACAAAAGCCGTTTGGTATGGGAAAAGCCGGATCTTAAAAAAGGTGACTTGATTACCGTATATGTAAATAATCTTGGTAAATCAACAGTTTATAATTGCAATGAAGCGGTCTGATATCTAGCCTCTATATTTCGGAAAATACTGCACGATCTGTGGTTTACAGAAGAGCAGCTTCAAAGAATGCTGAGGATGAAAAATGCAAATCCATCAGATGTATGGAAATTCAGAGATTATTAATGGACAAATTGAAAGCTGAAAGGAAAACGGCCTATCCGTTTTCAACATTGGCGGATCCGTCTGCTAATAAGTGGTTTACAAATCAAAAAACATGGTAAGAGTATTTTCATAATTCTGTTCAATTTTGTCTATGTTTTCGAGAATTCTGTTCATGTACAAATGCAACTAAATTAGAGTATAATAAGGGAAACCATTAAAACTGGGTTTTCCGTATTGGACATTCCTGTGATGGCAGGAGTGTCCTTTACATATAGCGGTAAATTCTGAAGTAGTTGGCATAGAAGTTCATAAGGTAGTTGATATATGCTTTAAATCTTTTCATTTCGTTTTCCTCCTTTCTTTATCTTACAAGCATATTATAATATCAGAAGACGTATATTACTTGCCAAATGGGAAGAAAAAGTAGACAAAACTTGCAGGAGATTAATTGGAATGTACTGGTAAGAGTATCACAGACATTTGCCTAGATGCAGGAGTTGAGAGCCAAAGGACATTTAACCGGGTATCTCGTGAAAGATATAAAGTAACGTCAAGGGAATACCGGAATCTTTATCGTGAACAATATATAAGTCAGACCCAGGATGAAATATCTGGAATGGAGAAATAGGATGGCATTTATAATCTGTATAGCAGCACTCATAATCATGATGTTTGTATTTACCAAAATGTTGTTAAGTTTTGGCAATAACAGCAGTGCGGCAGTTGAATCTGTTGATGCGACTGTAGTTGAAAAGAAGCAAGGAATCTATACCCATATGCAGTCTGAATCACATGTACCTTGGTTTCGCGTTGTATTTGAGATGACAGATGGAAGTTTGATGGAATTTCAAATGCAACAGGGAGATTTTCGTGAATTGGAAAAAGGCGATCGAGGTATGCTGACTTATCAGGGAAATCGGTATATATGTTACCAAAAATATAAATTTAAAAGTGAAGCACAGGAGGAAGAAAAATGTTAAGTGAAAGCATTGCAAAACTGGTACAGTATGGGATTACAACAGGTCTGACACCAGAATGTGAAAGAAATTACACAACAAATCTTCTGCTGGACGTTTTTCATGAGGATGACTATGAGAAACCGGACAGCATTGAGGAACCTGTTAATCTTGAAGCAACATTGGGCGAATTGCTGGACGAAGCTGTAAAAAGAGGACTGATCGAAGACAGTATTGTATACCGGGATCTATTTGATACCAGATTAATGAACTGTCTGATGCCGCGTCCGGGCCAGGTGCAAAAAGAATTCTGGGATAAATATAAAAAAAGCCCAAAGGAAGCAACCGATTATTTTTATAAACTGAGTCAGGATAGCAATTATATCCGCAGATATCGCGTAGAGAAGGATCAAAAGTGGAAGGTAGACAGTCCATACGGTGAGATTGACATTACCATCAATTTGTCCAAACCGGAAAAAGATCCAAAAGCAATTGCCGCGGCAAGGAATGTAAAATCCGGAAGCTATCCGAAATGTCTTCTTTGCCCGGAAAATGAAGGATATGCAGGACGTGTTAATCATCCGGCAAGGCAGAACCACAGGATTATTCCGATCACAATCAATGATACTCCTTGGGGATTCCAGTATTCTCCGTATGTGTATTACAATGAGCATTGCATTGTGTTTAACGGCCAGCATACTCCAATGAAAATCGAGAGAAATGCATTCATTAAACTGTTTGATTTTGTAAAACTGTTTCCGCATTATTTCCTTGGATCTAATGCAGATCTGCCGATCGTAGGCGGCTCGATCTTAAGCCATGATCATTTCCAGGGTGGACATTATACATTTGCAATGGCAAAAGCACCAATTGAGCAGCACGTGGTACTTCCGGGATTTGAAGATGTAGAGGCTGGAATTGTAAAATGGCCGTTATCTGTACTTCGTATTCGTCATAAAGACTCTAACCGTTTGGTAGATCTGGCAACACATGTGCTGGAAGTATGGAGAGGTTATACGGATGAAGCAGCATTTATTTATGCTGAAACCAATGGAGAGCCTCATAATACAATTACACCAATTGCACGTAAAGTAGGGGATATCTACGAATTGGATCTGACATTAAGAAACAACATTACAACAGAAGAACATCCGCTGGGTGTGTATCATCCGCATGCAGAATATCATCATATTAAGAAAGAGAATATCGGCCTGATCGAAGTTATGGGCCTTGCAGTTCTTCCGGCCAGATTAAAAGGTGAGATGGAACTTTTGGAAGAGTATATTCTTGAAGGCAAAGATATTTCTTCAAATGAGCAGATTGAGAAACATGCAGAGTGGGTTAAGAAGTTCCTTCCGAAATATCCGGAAATCACAAAAGAAAACATCCATGGCATTCTTCAGAAAGAGATTGGAATCGTATTTACCCATGTTCTGGAAGATGCAGGAGTATACAAATGTACGACCGAGGGAAGAGAAGCATTCATGCGTTTTCTTGAAACATTATAAAAATTGAAATAAAAGGATTCTTTGGGAAATGGGAGGTAAGTGAAACCTCCCATTTTTTTTTAAGGAAGATGATGAAAATAGAATATTTTTTATAAGGTGTGAAACCTTCCTAGGCTTTTCTTTTAGATGTAAGAAGAAGTAGCAGTGGAACAAAAATAAAGATCCTCCATAGTGCAGGAATGGTGATATTGTTTCGGAATGCAAATGCACTGCCAGAAGAATCTGCCGGTATGTAAATGCGAAGATCTACAGTACAGGATGAACTTTCATCTCGTATATCTAAAGGAAGCTGAGAATGATATACTTTGCCTTCATGGGTGAATTTAACAGGCAGTGCCCAGTAATAATGACGCGGACTACCAAAATTATAAAGATAATATCCGTCTGCTTTGATTAAATTTGGATTTTCATGGTAAAGAAAATAGTTTTTATTGGCATAAAAGAATGTCCCGCCCATTAATAGAAGCCAGATCAGCACCAGTGCAGCTTTATTCAAAAAAGGACTATCAAATACTCTTTTCAAAAAATCACCTCCTGTTAGATAAGGACATTTTATCAAATGAACCAGGAAAATTCGATAGAAAGAAAAAATTTATTATTATGAGAACCGATTTGCTTGTATCTGCATCTGATTAGTGTAAAACAAACACGTGTATAATCCGGCCGGACAGAAGGAGAAAACAGAGAAGCGATTTTGTATAGAAGAAAATAAGTGAGATCTGATTAGGTGCTGTCGTGAATCAGTCAAGGATGAAAAATCCCTGACCGGTCATGGCAGCCCTTTTTTTCCTGTTTTCAGGGTTCTGTTCACAGAGAAAAAGGAAAGTGTCTGAAAGTACCCCAAAAGTGCTAAATGTGAGATAAATGATGATGCGGTGTTCCTATCCGTAAAAGAGCAGGGGAAAAATGTTTTGTAGAAATCAGCTTACTGTTTGTAAAAGAAAATGTTTTTTCCAGCAGCCTTGGTTATTTTTTATTAAATCGGAGATATTAAAATCAGACGATTTAAAAAGTTTGTCTGAATGCTGTTTATCGTTAAAAACAGGGGGCATGGATGGGAAAAAGAAAAGAGATAACCGGTAAGGATAATGGAAAGCAAAAAATGTGGATAATGATCACTGTCATCATAGTGTTCTTTGCTATGGCTGGCTATGCAGGAATGTCTTATTACTATTCAGACAGATTTTTTCGGGGAACAACGATCAATGGAATTAACTGTTCTGGAAAAACATCGGAAGAGGCAGAACAGGCGGTTGCTAAAAAAGCAGAGGATTATCTGCTGGAAGTAAAGGCAAGAAATCTGAAATCACAGAGTATCAATGGAAAATTGATCGGATATCGTTATGTTTCGGATGGCAGTATTTCCCAATATCTGGATGAACAAAAACCATATAAATGGGTTCGGGGATTTTGGAAAAAGCAAAATTATACAGCCAAGGAAAACATGACCTATGATAAAGTGAAGTTAAAAGAACAGATGGAAAAACTGGAATGTGTAAAAAAAGAGAATCAGACAGCACCAGAAGATGCTTATGTAGCTTATAAAGATTCGAAGTTTGAAATCGTACCGGAAACAGAAGGGAATACCCTGGATTTCAATGGAGCTTATCAGGCACTGTCAGAAGCGATTACTGACAAAAAAAGAACGATTGACCTGAATAGCTGTCCGGCTGTTTATGTAAAAGCGGCAGTAATGAAAGATGATCCAGATCTTAAAAATTCATTGGAAGAATGCCAAAATCTGATCCGGACCAAAATCGTATATATATTTGGAGAAGAAACGGTAACATTGGAGGGGGACGAGATCAGAAACTGGCTCATTTTTGATGAGAGAGGACGGCTGCAAAAAAATGAGGATGAACTGAGACAGTACGTGGCAGAATATGTGGCAAAGCTGGCTGCCACACATGATACCGTAAATACAGAGAGGGAATTTTGTACAACAAGCGGACGTACTGTTCAGGTGTATAGTTCCGTTTATGGATGGAAGATCGATCAGGAAAAGGAAATAGAAACCATTATGCAGGAAATGATTGCAGGAGTACAGATAAACCGGGAACCGGTATACGCTATGCGGGCAAATGCACGGGGTATGAATGATATAGGCAGCACGTATATTGAAGTGGACCTGTCTGCACAGCATTTATATTACTATCAGGATGGTTCGATCATTTTGGAATCGGATATTGTGTCAGGAGATATGCAGTATGCAGAACGGCAGACACCACCGGGAATTTTTCAACTGTATTACAAGAAAAGTCCATCTGTGCTGAAAGGAAAGATGTTGGAAAATGGGAAATATGAATATGAAAGACCAGTAACTTACTGGATGCCTTTTAATGGGGGGATTGGATTTCATGATGCTTCATGGCAGCCATACTTTGGAGGAAATCGTTTCCGAGAAGGTGGTGGATCCCATGGATGCATTAATCTTCCGGCGGACAAAGCGGCAGAACTTTATAATAGGATAGACGAAAGTGTGCCGATTGTCTGTTTTTATTAAAAATGGGCAGGATATATAGTTTTATATAGAGGTTTGTTTATAAAATGGAAGATCTTAATTGGTCTTCTGTTTTTTTATAATTATCAGCAATAGTTTCATGGAAGAAAAGTGTGTATGTTCCATCCAGATATGGAAAGAAGTCTTTGACCATTTTGACCGGCAACCGAAAAAAATCGAGATAAATGAGAACTATTCGATTGATGATGATGCAAAGGAAACCTTGCAGGAGAAAAGCAAGAGGATGCTGGTTACAGAAGCAAGCCAACGGGAAATGTAGCTGAGCGAAGTGACTTGCCTAAGTAAATTGAAATGGAAATATGGCTGATAGTGTGATATGATTTGAATGGCAAAAGATATTTTAAGGAACAGACATATTAGCGTTAAGTTTGCTAAGGAGAATAATATGGAATGGTTTGGAATTGCAGCATTATTGCTGCTACTTTGTTATTCGGCGTATCCGGGAAAAGTAAAGCGTTTGGAAACGAAAGTAAAACGGTTAGAGAAAAAGCAGAGAGGAGTGGCATATATGTCAAAGCTGATTAATGATCTTGTAGGAAAACAGTGTATTATCAGATCAGAGTTCATTTTTAGTTTTGCGGGAAAAACTGAATTATCCTGCAAGATAATAGACGCAGATGATGAATGGATAAAAATTTGTTATACAGAGAAAAAAGATAAGCAGGTAGTTAAGCTGATGCGGATTGAAAATATTGAATCAATAGAAGAACAGTAAGTTCTATTTTGGAAATTCAGAGGAGTAAAGAGCATGGATTATAATTTACAAAAAAATCAAAATGCAGAACAGACTTATCATTCTATTCGTAATTCTATTGTGTCTGCACAACATCGTTTAAGCACAGCGGTAAATTCTGCTATGGTAACAACTTATTGGGAAATTGGAGAACAGATTTTTAAAGCATGTGGAGAAAATGATCGCGCAGAATACGGAAAGAAATTATTGGAATATCTTTCTGAGCAGCTGACCGCAGAGTTCGGAAAAGGTTTTGATAAATCGAATCTTCGTAAGATGAGGCAGTTTTATTGCACTTTTCCAATTCGAGACACACTGTGTCCTGAATTGAGCTGGTCACATTATCGTGTCTTGATGCGTATAAATGATGAACAGGCAAGAAGATTTTATATGGAAGAATGTGCAAAAGCAGCATGGAGTGTTCGTCAACTGGAACGGCAGATCAACACGATGTATTATCAGCGTATTTTAGCAAGCCAGGATAAGATAGCGGTTGCAAATGAAATTCAAATAACAGAGCCAAAACCAGAATATGAGAAAATAGTGAAAGATCCTTATGTTATGGAATTTCTGCAGATTCAGCCTGACACACATGTATATGAAGGAGATTTGGAACAGGCATTGATTGATCATCTTCAACATTTCCTTTTGGAACTTGGAAGAGGATTTTCATTTGTAGCACGCCAGAAAAGATTTACATTGGATGGACAGGACTTTTTTATTGATCTGGTATTTTACAACTATATTTTAAAATGTTTCGTTCTCATTGACTTGAAAATGGGTAAACTGACCCATCAGGATCTAGGACAAATGCAGATGTATGTGAATTACTATACTCGTGAAATGATGAATGAAGGAGACACGCAGCCTATTGGAATTGTACTTTGTGCAGATAAGGGAGATTCTATTGTAAAATATACGCTTCCTGAAGATAATCACCAGATATTTGCATCGAAATATTTCACCTATCTGCCGTCAGAGGAAGAATTGAAACGTGAATTAAATTTGAAAGAATTTTACAAAAAAGAATAAAAACGAAAATACAAAGCGGAAGTTATAGTAAAGGAGATTCACAATGAAGTTTTGGATTTTTATGTTGATTATGGATTTGCTTCTTCCATTTACGATGATTGGTTTTGGAAGATATTTTATGAAAAAGGCTCCAAAGGAAATAAATTCAGTATTTGGATATCGAACTTCGATGTCTATGAAGAATAAAGACACATGGGAATTTGCTCATAAATATTGTGGTAAAGTCTGGTATGTCTGTGGAATGGTTATGTTGCCGATAACAGTAATATTCATGCTTTTAGTAATTGGAAAAAATGAAGATTGTGTTGGGAGTATGGGAGGAATTATTTGTGGTGTTCAACTTATTCCTTTAATTGGGTCTATTCTCCCAACAGAAATAGCATTAAAAAAGAATTTTGATAAGAATGGAACAAGACGATAAAGTTTGCAGAATCAAGAAAATCGGAATTTATAGGAGAACATAGATATGAATATAGAATTAAGAAAGTGGTCGGTTGAAGATAAAGAAGTATTAATAAAAATGTGTAATTCAATTGATAGAAGTTTTTTATCTGATAGATTACCTAATCCATATACAAATGCATCTGCTGAGTGGTGGTTAACCATGGTAAAAGACAACGAAGGTAAAAAAGGTGTCTTTCGAGAGATTGTTGTTGATGGTAAAATTGTAGGAACGATATCTGTTGAACAGAAGGACGATGTGTATCGCAAGGATTCTGAAATTGGTTATTATTTATTGCAGGAAGTATATTCAAAAGGCATTATGAGTGAAGCAGTAAGACAGATTTGTGAAATTGCATTTGAAACATTAGACATTATCCGTATTACAGGGCTTGTATATGAAGCAAATATCGCATCAAGAAAAGTGTTAGAAAGAAATGGCTTTTTACTTGAAGGAAAAATGGAAAAAGCAGTTATTAAGAATAACAATATTTTTGATTTATGTATTTATGGGAAAGTAAGATAAATTTAGAATTTGAGGAGGTGGAAAATGTATTTCACGGATGAGAAAGATTACATTATGCGAATGATAAAAGAAATGGTGAGAATATTATTCTCTTTAATATATGGGAAAAAGTATGTTTCTGTTGAGCTTGAAAAAGAAAACAAATATGAAGTGTCAGGGAAAAATTTGAAAAGTTTTCTTGATATGATTGATTCAGGGCAAATTAACGAAGCAGAGAATATACTTTTAGATAACATTGATTATGCAAATAATGATGAAGTGATGGCGGCAGCTCTTTTCTATCAATACCTTAGTGAGAAAGATAGTGAGTTTTTGATTAACAACAATTATACAAAAGAAGAAGTGCTTTCTGGCTTTAAGCAATTACTTGTGCAGTCAGGATATAATAATTTGTTATATATGATTAAGGATGATGAGTAATGCAGAAAATCCAGTTTGTAGAATTCAAAAATTTAATATGAAATATGAGATAGAGCGTATGGAAATAATCTATACGTTCTATTTTTTTTTGCCTTTTTGAAAAAAGTGATTAAAAAACTATTGACATTTTGTTACCGGAAGAACTAGCCAATCAGTTGGGCGTATCCAGACAGGCAGTATCTAAGTGGGAAAGTGCAGGAGCTGTTCCAGATTTGCAAAGAATTTTACAGATGTATCTTTTTGACGAACCGGAAGCTGCATTATCCCCACAGAGACAGCTTACATTGTTGATGCAAATATATAGTTGTGCAAAAGAGGGAGCACAGTTTATTATAGTTACGCATTCGCCAATTTTGTTAGGAATACCTGATGCAGATATCTATTGTTTTGATGATGGACGAATACATTTATGCGAATATGAAGAAACAGAGAGCTATCGGGTAACAGAAATGTTCATAAATAACAGGCAGATGCTGTTGGATAAATTGCTAACAGATTAGACAAGAAAGGAATCGACGGATTCAAGTTTGTGAAATTAAGAAAATCAGGATTGTAGAGGAAAATATTACATGAAGAAATTAGGACAATAAGCGGGAATCCTCGGCAATTCAATTACCGAGATGAAAGCGCAGGAGTGTGCATGGCTGCACATTGAAATAATCTGATAATATAATAATCTCCCTTGATATTAATGCCATAACTGGCATATAATCAATCGAAAATATGTTTGATTTTTTGTTGCGTATTTCCGCTCATCATGTTATACTATATGTATGAAAGAAAATCTAATACATTACAGGACTTGTGTATGTAATATCAACTACCATATGGTGTGGTCGGTGAAATACCGGCGGAAGATATTAAACCCAGAAATTGAGGAATACCTTCAGGAACTGGTGCAGCAGATTGCTGAGGATAAGGGGTTTACCGTTCATCTATTCGAATGTGGTGAAGGTGACCATGTCCATTGCTTTGTATCAGCTCCGCCAAAGCTGTCCATAACAGCAATTGTCAAGTATCTGAAGGGGATCACCGGCAGAAAACTGTTCGAACGTTTTCCGGAAATAAGAAACCAGCTATGGAAGGGAGAGCTGTGGAATCATTCCTATTATGTGGAAACAATCGGATCTGTATCTGAGGAAAATATCCGCCGTTATATTGAACATCAGAGCAAGTCGTATTGATTTAAGACGGACTGTGAATAGCGGTCCGCATAACTGTCTGAAGGGGGAAGAGGAATGCTGCTGTCACACAGAACATCTGTAAAAATCCGGCCGGAATATTCCAATATCATAGGGCATATGTGTTATGCAGCATCCAAACTCTGGAATATCTGTAACTACGAACGTCACCATTATAAAGAACTGGGACTGGAAAAGTATCCTGACTGGTATTACCAGAAAAAAGCACATAAAGGAAATCTGTGGTATAAACAGCTTCCGTCACAGACAGCACAGGAGACCTGCAAGCAGCTGGACAAAGCATGGAGATCCTTTTATGTCCTTAAAAAGACCGGAGGGATCAAAGATCCAAATCCACCTCATTTTAAACAGGGAAATATACCGGTCACATACATGCAGATGGGGCTCCGGCATGAGAAAGGTTCGGACCAGCTGCGGCTGTCTCTGCCAAAGGATCTGAAAAGCTACATGGAAGAAACATATGGGATCCATGAAAAATTTCTATATCTTGAAAATAAGATTTTCAGGGACATGGATCATATAAAACAGCTGCGGATTTATCCACCGGAAAACGGAAAATGCGACCTTATTGTTATCTATGAGATTGAAGAACCAGAGCAGCTCTCTCAGAATGAACATTATTTATCTGTTGATCTGGGACTTCATAATCTGATGACCTGTTATGATTCCGAAAATGGCAGGACTTTTATCCTTGGAAGAAAATATCTTTCATTGGAAAGGTATTTTAATAAAGAAATCGCCAGAGTGCAGTCAGTATGGTATGCGCAGCAATCGGAAAGAGGAATAAAATATCCAAAATCATCGAAACATATCCGGAGATTTTACAGGAAAAAGCAGAATGCAGTAAAGGATTATCTTCACAAAGTGACCAGATGGATTGCAGAATACTGCAGAAAAGAAGATATCCGCTGTGTGGTTGTGGGAGACATGCGAAATATCCGCAAAGAAAAAGATATGGGGCATAAGACCAACCAGAAGCTTCACAGCCTGCCGTATAATAAGCTGTATATCATGCTGGAATATAAGCTGAAACTGTATGGGATTCCATTGATAAAACAAGAGGAAAGCTATACCAGCCAGTGCAGCCCATTATCACCGGAAGTATCAAAAAGATATGCAGAAGCATCAAACCGAAAAGAACGGGGCATGTATATAACTGATGGAGTAAGATACAATGCAGATGCAGTAGGAGCATTTAATATCCTGCGGAAATATCTTTCCGTATCCGGAAAGCAGAAAGAACTGTCCGTAACCGGACTAAAAAATCCAGAAATAATAAAAGTAGCTGCATAGCCGAAAGGCAAGCAGTATTGGTGTCATGGACGCACCCTGAAAAAAGGCAGTATCCCGCCAGATTTCAGATGCTCTGATAACTCAGTTGCCGAGTAGTTCACTATTGGTATCATTAAAAACGTTTGCCTTTTTTGTAGGCTGGGCTATATGTGTTTCAATTTTGCCTATACCAGATACAAAAAGTGCGGCAGTCTGGAGATTTTGGGCAGAATTGATTCCATTATTGTCAGTTATTGGTTTTACAATTATTTTCTGGTTAATAGATAAAAGAAACATACGATTACATCTGACTGGAAAACCTGTTTATAATATCGTACTTGGGTGTATCACAGGAGCTATTTGGTTAGGAGTATCTGTTGTAATATTATCTTTAACAGGGGCCATACATATTAATGGCAGAAACCAAATTTCTATGCTTTGGTTATGGTTATTTTCAGCTTTTATCAATAGCGTTATGCAGGAAGTGTTAGTTCGTGGTTACTTATATCAGATGATAAAAAATAATTACAACATAGTTGTCGCTGTCCTTATATCTACCGGATTATTTACATTTGCACATGGTGGGGCTTTTGAGGCAGGAATACTTCCTGTACTAAACGTTATAACGATGAGTCTTTTCGTGACGGCAGTTTTGGAATACACGGAATCCTTAGTTGCTCCGATTGTAATCCATTTTTTATGGAATGGAGTTGGTGCAATTATTTTGGGTGGAGTATCATTAGCAGAAGATTATCCGCATTTGTTCAACATGGTAATTAGTGGAAATTCAATTTTGTCGGGTGGCAGCTGTAAAATTGAAGGTGGCATAGTTGTACTGTTTATGAACTTGATTTTAATGTTTGGATTCGTAATGGCAAAAAAGAAAAGGGACAAAAATCTATAATTTCAGTTTTATTGTACTTTTCTAATTCGAGACACACTGTGCCCTGAATTGAGCTGGTCACATTATCGTGCCCTGATGCGTATAAATGATGAGAAAACAAGAACAAATGCAATGTAGACCTGGGATTTAAAAAACTATACTATAGAAAAGCGTTAGAGGTGGCAGCGGGAATGAAAAATAAAATTTTGGTGATAGAAGATGACCGTGCAATTTCAGAATTGCTGTGCATGAACCTGGAGGCAGCAGGGTATGAGACTGTGGCAGCGTATGATGGGGAAGAAGCCCAGAGGCTGCTCTTATGGCAGGAGGACGCGGACCTGGCAGTAGTGGATATCATGCTGCCGGGAAAAGACGGGTTTGCATTGATGGAGGATTTTAAAAAGAAGAAGCTTCCGGTGCTCTACCTGACTGCAAAGGATGATGTGGCTTCCAAGGTGAAGGGATTAAAGCTGGGTGCGGAAGATTATATGGTAAAGCCTTTTGAGATGCTGGAACTTCTGGTACGCATTGAGAAGGTGCTGGAGAGGACGGGACGGGCCAAGAAAGTCTTAACGGTCCGGAACATCCTGGTGGACATGCAAAGCCATCAGGTCTACAAAGACGGGCTTCCGGTAAGCCTAAAGCCAATGGAATATGACCTCTTTGTGCTGCTCCTGCAAAATAAGAACATTGCGCTTGGAAGGGAAGAACTGTTAAAACGGGTCTGGGGAGAAAACTACCTGGGAGAAAGCAGGACGGTGGATGTCCATATCGGACAGCTCAGAAAAAAGCTGGAACTTTATGATGAGATCAGGACGATCCCGAAACTTGGATACCGTCTGGAGGAATAAGGATGAAGCTGTGGAAACGAACGGTACTTCTTATGCTGGTAACGCTATTATGTGCCCTGATCCCAGTGGGAACGCTAAGTCTTTATATCACAGGAAAACGAAGCCTCAATAATGCTGCAGAGACCTACGGAAGACAGCTGGAAAATGGCAAGATACTCCTGGAACAATTTTGGGATAACAGCAAATATGAGCAGATGTCCGAGACTGGAAAGCAGGCTTATATGGGCTTTCAGTTCCAGCGATGCTGTGGGGAAGGCATGGCCCTGATCGACCGAAAAAGCAATGCCGTCATTGAAAACCTGACAGATTATAAAGTGGTGGGGCTCGAAAACTTAGGCTTAAAGGATGAAGGAGATCCGTATGCCTACAAGATACAGAAACTGGGACAGAAATACCTCCTTCTCCAGCTGGAACCATTATCCAGACCGGAAGGATACGAAGTCCTCTCTGTCCGGGAAGTCACAGGGCTTTTTGCAGAGCTGAGACAGACCGCTGTCTGGTTTTTGGGAATTTATCTGGCTGTGTTCCTGATCGCCGGCCTTTTTATTTATATGATGATGCGAAGAACTGTGGAACAGATGGAGAAGTTACAGGAAGTGGCAGAGAAACAGGAGCTGCTCATGGGGGCACTTTCCCATGAAATGCGTACCCCGTTAACGTCCATTATCGGGTATTCGGATACCCTGCGCCATGTAAAGCTGAAAGATGAACAGAAAGACCGGGCACTGGAACATATCAACCGGGAGGGAAAGCGCCTGGAGGCTCTTTCTGGGAAGATGCTGCAGATGCTGGGGCTTTATCAGAACCATGCCATACAGATGGAAATGACCATGGCAGGTGACCTTTTAAACCATGTCATAGACATGGAAAAAGAACAGGCAGAAAAGAAAGCGGTGCATCTCAAGATGGAATGTGAAGCTTTTTCCATGAAAATGGATCCGGCCTTGATGGAAAGCCTTCTGATAAACCTGATCGACAATGCCCTAAAGGCTACGGATGCCGGTGGAAGCATTTGGGTAAAGGCTTATGAGAAAGCTGGAAAAAAGATCTTTGAGGTGTCGGATACCGGAATGGGGATCCCGGAGGAAGAACTGGGAAAGATCACAGATGCATTCTATATGGTGGACAAATCACGAAGCCGAAAAGAAGGCGGATCCGGACTTGGGCTGGCACTCTGTGTGAAGGTGGCTGAAATCCATGGCGGATGCTTGAAAATCGAAAGCAGACAGAGAGAGGGGACCACGGTAAGAGCCATCTTCTGATTTACAATTTGTTTACATCTTGATGAATACATCGGCGAAGCAATATGGTACTCTTTTCTCATAAGAAGAGGGTACCTTTTTTAATACCGAAAGGAAAGGATGGAAAAAGGATGAAGAAAATAAAAATGTTTATGGGAGCCGTTCTGTGTATGAATCTTTTGACATTATCCGGATGTGACCGTATTGTCCAGTCTGCTGTTGTGGAAGAAAAGGATCAGACAGAACAGAAAAAAGAAGAGAAAAAGGAGACAGTTCAGAAAACCGTTGCCGAACAGGTACAGGCACCGGAAACATACCAGACAACGATCCAGGCAGATCTAAGATCAGCGGACCGGGAGGATAAAGAAACTCCGATGAATTTTACCCTGACAGCGGATGCACCGGTAAAAGTGCCGGATGTAGATGCAATCTGTTTAAAAAAGGTAAAAAGAATGGCGATTCCTGAAGAAGAACAGAATAAAATAAAAGACACATTCGGAAAAGGACAGCCCATGCAGGAAGAGAAGAATGAGAACGAACAGGCGGGGACATATACAGTAGATGGACTGACCTATCGGTATTCTTATACACAGAGTGAGCAGGTATCGGATGTGGAGGAACTCGGATTTGGGATAGCGAAGTTTATCTTTGACGATTGTGGAGACATGACCCTGGAATCGAGTGAGAAAAAAGAAAGGGAAGAACGCTTTCAAAATTATATAAAGGCAGGAAGCGGGAAAGTATCTGAAAAGGAAGCAAAGGAGAAGGTTTCAGGTCTTGTGTCCGGAAACTGGGAGATATTTGAAAGTTCCTCAAAAGCACTTACTGAAGGAAGCACTACCCTGGAAAAAGATGATTTCATTTTTGAACGGATGATAGACGGGGTTCCGGTTAATTATGTGAGGGAAACCTCTCTGCCTGTTAATGAGCAGGCTCTTGAATGGGAAAACGAAGATGGAACACTTCATGAAGGACAGTCTGAAGGATGGGAAAATGAAGTACTGACGATGGACTTTTGCAGTGGGACACTTCAGAGTTTTCTGCACCGAAATCCCATAGAAGCATCGAATGCTTCCGATGAGAGGCTGTTCTTACTTCCTTTTGATGAGGTCAAGGATATCTTTGAAAAAACGATCACTTTGCAGGTAATGACAGAAGACAAGAATCGGCTGATCTCTGTCGATGGAGGAAGCCACTACCGTTATCCGTCCATTGATGCACAGAGTGCGGAGATAACCATAACAAAGGTACAACTGGGTTATATGTGCATGCCAGACAGTGAAGGCAGCGATACCGAAGCAGTCCTGATCCCGGTGTGGGATTTTTATGGAACCTGGACATCCAAAGAGCCAGAGTATGAGTACGGAAATGGGGAGGATGGACCGGTCATGGGAGACGTAACGATGGATGCTGCAGGTGTTCCACTCCTTACGATTGATGCACGGGATGGAAGCGTAATACAAAGGATTCAGGCTGGATGGGCGGCTTCTATGGGTTCCAAGGATATAAAATAGAGTGTGAATTTCAATTTCTAATCAATGATGACCGAAAGACCTGGAATTTCAGGTCTTTCTGCTTTACAGGAAAAAGAAAAATGCGTTATACTTTTCCTATAGAAAAAGGTTGGAGGGATATGTATGGCAGAAAAAATGGCAGAGCAGATTGCAGAGATTTTAAAAGGACCTAATTTTCAAACGGCAGAGAAAGCACTGACAGATTTCTGCGGAACGATGGATGGGGAATTCAGGAATCTTCTGGTGGATATTATTGTGGAACGATGGATTGATACGCCTAAAGACGTACCGTTTTCCTATGCCCGCAGCATTTGGAATCGGAAAGATATAAATAGAGAAGAGTATCAGGCATTGCTGGAGGAAATCCGAAGCTATCCCATCGCACCGATCAACAAGGCAAAGATATCGGATTTTTTATGGGTTGTGGAAAATGATTTTTCAAATGCTAAAATAGCAGAAACGGCTTATTACGAACACTTGAAGAACACCGGTGCATTTGCAGATCATATCATGGCTATAAACCGGATCTTGTTTATCTCTAAAAAAATCCGAAGCAAGGAAATCAATGAAGAGGTGCGAAAGAATCTGCTGATAAAAGTATTAGAAGAGTATGATAACAGCAGCCACGCAAAAATTGGATATTTGATAAAAACCGCCATGGAGGAAAAAGTGGATACAGGATATCTGATCCCTTATGTGGAAAATATCTTGAAAACTTACGATGATAATAGCTGTGATGCACCGCTCATTGGTAAGTTTTGTGATCTGTTGGAAGAACTCTATTGCAGAAAAAATAACTGGCAGAAGAGGCAGAAGAAAAAGTGTATTACTGAACCTAAACTGATTGCGATACGAAGACGTAAGATTCAGGCTATCCGGATGGAGGCTGAATATGCCGGGGCCTCTTCCAAAGGAAATTTAATGAGAAAGATTCACTATTTGAAAGAGGTTATTCAGTTGTTAAAGACCATACAGGGTACGGAAGAAGAAAGAAAGGCACTGTTGCAGGAAATAGCACAGATAGAAGAAGCTTCCCTTTCGGAGATGATGGTATGGAGTGATAAACAGGATGCCAGCGGCATTGTAAAAGAACTGTTCCGCCAACTGGAAGATCTTGATAAAGAAGAGGCATTATGTTATTTTGCTTCATTTCTTCCGATTCCGGTAAGAGAAAAGGTAAAGAATCAAGTATTAAATAGGACTGGGATCCTGAACACGATATTTCCAGCGGCAATCCTTGGAAAAGGAGGAAAATTAATTGCTAAAAGCAGGCCTGTGAAAAAGCCTGATGGAACAATCGATGAAGGTGCGCTTAAGGATAATATGGAGCGGACAGCAGCCATGGAGATGGATTATTTTGCACAGATTCTGGTGAGAAATACGTTTGAATATATTCGTTCCAGATTTGTGATCGAAGAGAGTGATGTAAAAAAGATTGTAGATGTAAGTTGTGCGATTCCAGAGGGGAGAAAAGAATCGTATACCAAGGGTCTTATGTTTGGCTTTTCAGGAGATTTTTTGACGGCGCTAAGTATCCTGATTCCACAGATAGAAAATGCAGTAAGATATCTGGCAGTGGAATGTGGAGAACCTGTTTACAACATGAATGAAGAAGGGATTGAAGAAGTAAAACCAATGCACGCTGTCTTAGAATTGGAAGGAGTAAAAGAAAGCCTGGATGAAGACCTTATATTTGCTTTAAATACGATTTTCTGTTCAAAATTTGGATTTAACATGCGCAACAATGTGGCACATGGAATGCTGGATGATCAGGCATTCCAGAGCTTTAAAGCTTTGTATATCTGGTGGTTTGCACTGAAATTTTGCTATCTATTCTGCGGAAAATTACAGGAGGAGAATAGAAGCAAAATAAATAAAAAGCTGAAACAGCTGATGGAGAAGAAAGATAATATGGATGAGAATTAATATAAAATGGTTGGACGGATGGTATGGTTTCCTTAAAAAGTGTTCGGAAGTATCTGGCAAGCATAGCGTTTGGACATCAAAACGCACTTTGGGGACGGCCTCAACCCCCGGAATGTGTAGCACTGAGAGTAAATCTATAAATATAATATGAATTATAAAAACACTCCAACTTATTAGTAGTCAGAGTGTTTTTCAGTTCAAATATCCTTGCAGATAACAATATCATCAGAAAAAGTGTATAATTACAAGGAAAGAATTGATGAAAAAATTTATCTATGCAGAAAAATGTTGATGGATTGAGAGGTGATAAGTGTGAGAATTGATAAGATTTGTAAAACGTGTGGATTTGACTCCAATGGTGTGTGTGGCATGTATACCACATGAAAGGAAGGCGAAGAGTGCGATGACTGGGAAGCTTCTTTGGAGTATTATACCGAGATTACGAAAAAAGCACCTTGGTATATTAAGAAACCTTATGATCAATGTAAAATAAGTTATGAAAAATTTCTGGATCTTTTACAACAGGATGAACAGGGAGTCGGTGTAGAAATAAATATTTATGATGCGATTGAAAAAGTATATGAATTAAATTCGGTAGAACTAGCAGGGGTGTTAGATGTGTCTATGGGAGTGTTGGGATATGCCAGCACTCAAAGAACGATACCAAAGAGAAAAAGACAATTTTCAAGCAGGCTACATATTCCGGAAAGCTTCTTTGATGAGTTTTTATCTACACAGCTGGATGCATTAAAGAAATGTAGAGAAGAATTTCGTGATTGTTATGGGGACGAGCTGATAGAAAAATTTAAGCAAAATGGTTATGCTGCAATGGAAGCAAAGATAGAAAAACAAAATGCAGTCGATAAAATAAAAAATGAAAAGTATAGGGAAGAAAACCAGAACAGATATCAGTATAAGGAGAAGACAAAAATGTACCATGATCTATCTGATGATTACAAATCCAGGGACTATGTGATTGCGATAACCTTAAAATAAGGCGATTATTATGGAAATATATTCTATGAATACAGCTCTGGAGGATATGGCTTGTCTGTGGACATAATGGAAGATATTTTGCAATTTATTGAAAATCTGGATTGTGAAGAAATCAATGAGTTAAACGAGGAAGGTCTCTTAAATAATAATATAGCCTTGCAAGCAGACATAAATGGCAAGGATATTCATTTTGAACTGAGAAATGATGCAGGGGAAAAGCTCGAAAAGACAATCCCGGAAGATGAATTGCAAAAATACATTGTTGGTTATGAAATGATCCGGTGCGATGGACGTGGAATGAAAAAGGAACGCAGAAAATGTGGTTCCTGCGAAAATTTTACACCGATAGAAGGCTGTGCAAAAGGAAACTGTTCTGTTAGAGGTGATATCATTCAGAGAAGCAGAATTATATGTTCCCATGATTATGTGTTGAAAGCAGATAAAGTATTATGTTAAAATCGTCTCGTACTATCAATGGAAAAGATGATTGTATAGATTTACTATAGAAATTAGAATATATAAATTGTAAGGATATATTGTGTGATATTGCACTTTATATGATAAAAACAAGATAAAAACGCAATGCATATTTTTAAGATATGCTAGAGCTGGTATGTAGCCCAGCCGTCCTATGTAAATAGGGTAAGTAACCTGCCCCTCCGGGTTGTCCATTCTTTGTTCAATTCATTTTAGGAGGGATTTTTATGGACAAAACAAATGGAAAACTGACGGTATATTTTGAAGAACCATTTTGGGTAGGCGTATTCGAGCGTATTGAGGATGGTAAATTATCTGTAGCGAAGGTAATATTTGGTGCAGAACCAAAAGATTACGAAGTGCAGGAATATATTCAACAATACTATTTCAGTTTGAAATTCAGTCCGGCTGTTGAAACTGTTGTAAAGGATATAAAAAGAAATCCGAAACGGATGCATCGAGAAGTAAAAAAGCAGACAATAGGGACAGGTATTGGCACAAAATCGCAGCAAGCATTGAAGTTACAGCAGGAACATAACAAACAGGAGCGTAAAGAGAGAAATCGCAAGAAAAAAGAGGCGAAAGAACAGCGAATGTTTGAATTGAAACAGCAAAAGAAAAGAGAAAAGCATAAGGGGCATTAAAAGCCTCTTGGGCTTTAACTCAAATCGGGATTGACCGAGCGCATTGGGCGAGAGATACTTCTTGTTTGAATGGCAAGAAGATGGAATTGAGAGTTTAGAAAATTGGAATTCAAGGAGCATATAGATGAAATTAGCAGATTTAGCAACAGGTTCTGATTGGATAGTGTGGATTGTCTTTGTAATATTTGCTGCACTTTCTATAACTTTACTTTCTGGACACGGAAGCTGGTTTATTTCTGGATATAATACAGCTACAAAAGAAGAAAAGGAAAAATATGATGAAAAGAAGTTATGCAGAACAATGGGAATTGGAATGTCTATTATAGCAATTCTTGCATTAATTATGGGCGTGCTTGAAAATATTTTGCCTGCATTTTTTGTATATATTGCATTGGGAATTATTTTGATTGATGTCGCGGTAATTATCATTTTGGGAAACACGCTATGCAGAAAGTAATAACTTCCAGTTAGTTGAGATGTTGCAAAATTTGGAATCAGGAGAGAATAAGAATGATTAACAATTTGATGTATATTGAATTAAAAACGGGATATTCTGATGATGGTCCGGCATGGATTGGATATGTCAAAACTTCAAAAAGTAAGAAAACAATCTATTTTAATGACCATGCCTTTCAGAAAAATATCGGTAACTATGCAAATTATATAG
Source organism: Blautia fusiformis (assembly GCF_020686995.1). Lineage (NCBI taxonomy): Bacteria > Bacillati > Bacillota > Clostridia > Lachnospirales > Lachnospiraceae > Blautia > Blautia fusiformis. Next base: position 56,015 of record NZ_JAJEPT010000013.1, on the reverse strand, counting down.
ATATTGAGAATGGTGATAAATATTGGATTTCCGGACTGAAAAAGGAAGAGAGCAATCGTCATTGGGCAGGACATGGAAAGATTATGGTTGATCGTAGAGCTGTTAATGAATACCTTTCCCTGATTGGTGAAAAGGAATTGCCATTAAATCTGTTTGAAGTAGTTGATATTGAAGATAGATTTCCGGTTAAAAGAGTAAAAGAATTATTGAATGAGAAGAAATAACAATGCCAGCAGTCTTGCAATATTGAGTTTAAAAAAATTGTGACATTCTCACATATGACCGAGCGCATTGGGCGAGAGATACTTCTTGTTTGAATGTTGGAATGATTATAGGTATTTGTTTTCGGTATGAAAATACCGTTTATTTATTCCAGACATAAGATGTCCGGTTGAAAATTAACGGATTCTCGTTTTATGTCGTGGTAATTTTGGTGCATATTGGTAAGCTGTAAGTGGAAGAGAGGTAGAGATATGGATACAAAAAAGATTGGAGCTTTTTTAAAGCAATGTCGTAAAGAAAAGAATCTTACGCAAGAACAGCTTGCCGAGAAGTTTGGGGTATCTGCAAGAACAGTTTCCAGATGGGAAACAGGAATAAATATGCCAGATCTCAGTGTACTTGTTCAACTTGCTGAATATTACGATGTTGAGATGAGAGAGCTCCTGGATGGAGAAAGGAGCCAGACTATGAATAAAGATATGAAAGAAACACTGGACAAAGTTGCGGTGTATGAAGAATGGGTGAAACAAAAAGCATTAAAGGCTGGAAATCTTGCATTTGCATCAATGTTTGTGATTGGTGTGTTAGCGATTATTATTCAGATGCTATTAATGGTGGATACTCGTTTGGTTTTGGGAGAGATAGTAACTGTCTTAGTAGGAGGAATCCTATATGTAGCTATTATGGTGTATAATGGAATATGGGATAAATGCCTGCCAAAAAGTGCTGCTATATGGCGAAATTTTCTCACCAGTGTAATATGTGCAGGAATTTTTACAGTCATCTATGGTATATGTTTATTTAGAATGGGAGCTACAGAAACACAGATAACACGATTGGCATTGGGATTTCTGATAGGTATTACTATTGTGTCATTTATTATTCTTAGGACCTTAGCATTTATTAATCGAAAAAGAAATCAGAATTCACCAAATGTTCAGGAGAGAAAAGAAACTTCCCAATCTAAGACAGAATGGACAAAGATTTATAATGCACAGAATATAGTAGAGACAGAACAGCTCGTAGAAATGTTAAAGCAAAGTGAAATAGAAGCTTTTTCCCAGGAAGCAGGTGCGAATGTTGCAATGCATGGGGCACCCGGATTTGGAATATATGGCGTGGATATATTCGTGAAAACCGATGATACAGAGAAGGCAGTACAGCTGATCAAGGAGATTAATAACCAAGAGAATGAAGAAATTTTTTGACATTGTCACATATGCGTGCTAATATGATTATAGAAAAAGTGTGCTGCCGATAAACGGTTAGTCCACATACTTAATTGATTGAAAATAACCGTTCAGTTTTGCTGGGGCGGTTATTTTTGTGTCTTGTTATTAACTTTGCCGAATACCTTTGAGTAACGAGGGAGTGAGATATATGGAGCAATTATTGATTGTTGAAGATGATATTGGTTTGAATCAAGGTTTATGCAAAGCACTGAAAGTAGATGATCGGAAGATTATTTCCTGCCAAGACCTGAAAACGGCGAAGGAGCAGCTGCTTTGCGGCGGTGTATCCCTGATCCTGTTGGATATCAATCTACCGGATGGCAGTGGGCTTGAGCTGCTCCGGGAGGTCAAGGAAAACACACCCGGGATTCCTGTTATTCTGCTGACTGCCAATGATACCGATCTGGACATCGTGGACGGACTGGAGAGGGGCGCTGATGATTACATTACCAAGCCCTTTTCTCTTTCGGTTTTGCGGGCAAGGGTGAATACCCAACTGCGAAAGCAAACGTCAAGCCATAAAAATGCACCGATCCATATTGATCTTTTTCACTTTGACTTTGAGGCTATGACCTTTTATGTGGGAGATTCAAAAGTGGAATTGAGTAAAACAGAGCAAAAATTACTGCGTCTGCTTGTTGAAAATCGTGGTCGAACCATGACCCGTGGAGACCTTGTAGACAGGATCTGGACAGATGGTGCTGAATATGTGGATGAAAATGCTTTGTCTGTTACGATCAAGCGTCTGAGGGATAAGCTTGGGGCACAGAAATACATTAAAACCGTCTATGGAATCGGTTATAGTTGGGTGACAAAAGATGAATAAAAGCGGCATCGCGATCATACTGCTGTGTTTTCTGGCGGCAGCAGCTGTTGTATTATGGGAGCGGAGAAAGGTCATAAAAGCGATGGAAGAAATCGAAAGGATGCTGGACGCCGCCATGACCGGCTCCTTTTCTGAAACAACTTTTGATGAAAGCCAGCTGTCTGCTTTGGAAACAAAGTTTGCACACTATCTTTCTGCCGCAGAAGCATCTTCTCGAAATATGGCACAGGAAAAAGACAAAATCAAATCCTTGATTGCGGACATTTCCCACCAGACGAAAACGCCGATTGCAAACCTGCTGTTATACAGCGAGCTTTTGATGAAGGAAACTCTGCCTGCATCGGCAAAGGAAAACGTGGAGGCACTGTACAAACAATCGGAAAAGCTACGATTTCTGATTGATTCTCTCGTAAAACTTTCCAGACTGGAAAATGGGATCATTTCACTTTCCCCTCAGCAAGCATCACTTCAGCCGCTGCTTGAAAGCGTAGTAGAACAATATGCCGCCAAGGCTTCTGGAAAAGGATTATCCATATATCTGTACGATACAGATATTTCCGCTACATTTGACTTCAAATGGACAGCGGAAGCACTGGCTAATATTGTAGACAATGCCATCAAATATACGGAGCATGGAACAATCACGATTTCTACCGTAAGTTACGAAATGTTTACAAGGATCGATATATCGGATACCGGTTCAGGTATCCCGGAAAACGAGCAGGCAAAGATATTTTCCCGTTTTTATCGTTCAAATGCTGTTCAGGAACAAGAAGGGGTTGGCATCGGCTTATACCTTGCCCGACAGATCATATCCGGCGAGGGTGGTTATATCAAGGTTGCTTCCGTTCCGGAAAAAGGAAGTACGTTTTCCATATTTCTGCCGAAATAACAACAATTCTATCAAAATTGTTAGATTTCATTTTCCGCAGGAAAGAATGTGGAAAGAATCTTATGCGATAATCTGTATGTATCAAAGGATCATTTCCTTTCATACATACAGATTTTTTCATGGAGATACTCATTTATGGAGGTTTTACAGGCAAAAGACCTGAAAAAAATTTATGGCTCCGGCAATAACGCAGTTCATGCGTTGGATGGAGTTGATTTAAGTGTGAAGAAGGGCGAATTTGTTGCAATAGTCGGCACATCCGGCTCCGGCAAATCTACGCTGTTACACATGCTGGGTGGGCTGGATCGCCCTACAAGCGGCACGGTCATAGTGGACGGACAGGATATTTTCTCCCTGAAGGAGGAAGCGCTGACCATCTTCCGCCGCAGGAAAATCGGCTTTGTATTTCAGAGCTACAATCTTGTTCCGGTGCTGAATGTATATGAAAATATCATTCTACCCACTGAACTGGATGGCGGAAAGGTAAACAAGGCTTTTGTGCAGCAGATCGTGCAGACGCTTGGACTGAGCGACCGTCTGGATGCCCTGCCCAATCAGCTCTCAGGCGGTCAACAGCAGCGAGTAGCCATTGCCCGTGCGCTGGCGGCAGCACCCGCTATCATTCTGGCAGATGAAGCCACCGGCAATCTGGATTCCAAAACCAGCCAGGATGTATTGAGCCTTTTGAAAGTCACCAGTCAAAAGTTCGCCCAGACAATCGTAATGATCACTCACAACGAAGAAATTGCGCAGATGGCAGACCGCATTATCCGTATCGAAGATGGTCGGATCGTCTCCCAGAACTAACGGGAGGTGGCTACGATGAATGTCAAAAACAGAAAATGTATTCGAAAGCTCAGCTTAAAATCCCTTTATGCGAACCGCCGCCGCAATCTGATCGCCATTTTTGCCATTGCGCTGACAACGATGCTATTTACGTCCATGTTCACCATTGTCTTGTCGTTGAACGCCAGTTATGAAACCTACCAGTTTCGGCAGGTAGGTGGCTATGCACACGGTACCTTTAAAGATGTTTCCCCCGAGCAGGCGGAACGTATCGCTGCTCATCCAAAGGTGAAGGCTGCGGGGGCACGGAAGGTGATCGGCATCACTGTGGATGGTGTCTTTTCCAAAACGCCTGCAGAGATCAGCTACATGGATGCCAACTGCACCAAATGGAGCTATGCCACCCCTACTACCGGGCGGATGCCCGAAAGTGGCAAAGAAGTAGCCATGGATACGGCAGCGTTGCAGCTGCTTGGCGTAACGCCGGAGCTGGGCGCCGAGGTCACGGTTTCCTATTCCATCACGGACAAGGATCAAACCGCCTTTACTGTAACAGATACCTTTACGCTGGTGGGCTATTGGGAATATGATGAACTAATGCCTGTTCACTACATCAACATCAGCCGTGATTACGCAGATGACATCGAAGCGCAGGCAGTGAAAACAGGGTTACAGCCTTTCCGCACCGATTTGAATGTCATGCTGGCCTCCAGCACAAATATTCAAGGGCAGATGGAGCAGGTGGATACCGATCTTGGCTACACATGGGACAGCTATACCGATCCCAACAGCGTCCGGATCGGCGTCAACTGGGGATATACCTCATCCCAGCTGGAGTCACAGCTCGATCCAGAGCTGATGATCGCCATAGCAGCTTTTTTGCTGCTGGTGATTTTCACGGGGTATCTTATCATCTATAACATTTTTCAGATCTCTGTTGCAGGGGATATCCGGTTTTACGGACTTCTGAAAACCATTGGCACAACGCCCCGGCAGCTCAAACGTATCATTCGCCAGCAGGCACTTCTACTTTGTCTGATCGGCATTCCGGCAGGACTGTTGCTGGGCTACGGCATCGGCGCTGTTCTGGTACCTGTTGTCTTGCGCTCCACCCAGTTGGATGCAGGCATCACCACCATCAGCACTTCGCCTGTGATCTTCCTTGGTTCCATGCTGTTTGCCCTGTTGACGGTGCTTTTGTCCTGTTCCAAGCCCGGAAAAATGGCAGCTAAGGTCTCTCCGGTAGAGGCTACCAAATATACGGATGCGATACAGACTAAGAAAAAACAGCGCAGCACCCGGGGAGCCAAGCTCCATCAGATGGCCTTTGCCAATCTGGGACGAAACAAGAAAAAGACGGTGCTGGTGGTCGTGTCTCTGGCACTGTCGGTGACACTGTTCAATGCGCTGTGTGCCTTTGTGGGAGGCTTCAGCATGGAGAAGTATGTATCCTCCATGACCTGCGCCGATTTTATCGTCAGCACTCCCGACTATTTCCGTTACAACCCGGCAGATGAATTCATCACGCCAGAACAGATTGAGGAGATCGCAGCAAACACAAAGGCCAGTCTTTCCGGCACGGGATATGCTGTGCGAAAACCCGCCTACCTGTGGATGACGGAGGATGCTCTGCGGCAGGACTATGCAAGGTACGAAAGCGCCGAACAGTTGGACAGCCATATGAGCCGTCTGGAGCACCGGGGCAATATGGTGATGGGAGATACCAGAATCGAGGCTCTGGATAACAGTCTGTTTGACAAGCTGCAAGTATTCGACGGAGATATTTCTCCCATGTTGGAGCCGGACAATAACGCCATTGCCATTGCGGTTTCCTTAGATGACTACGGTAATCTGCCCAATCTTGAATACTACCCCAAGGTGGGAGACACGATCACCGTTACCTATGCGGACGATGTGAAATATATCGACAGCCGCACCGGGGAACTCACCGAAGATACACCGGAGGAGTACTTTCAGGCAAAATTGTATGGAGCCAGAGATGTAGAGTACACGGTCTGCGCCTTGGTAGAACTTCCGAACTCCATGGGTTATCGTTATGGTGGTATTGGATATAACGCAGTTTTGCCTGTGGACACCGCACAGAGGGACAGCGGTGGTGCAGTCGTTCCGATGCTCTACCTGTTCGACACAGCGGACGAAGCTGACGAGGCCGAAGCAGAGCAATATCTGTCAAAGCTCACGGCCGGTGAGTTTTCGCCCTTGATGTATGAAAGCAAAGCCACGGTTCGCTCTGAGTTTGCTCAGTTCCGGCAGATGTTCCTTCTGATCGGTGGTATCCTCTGTGCTATCATTGGGCTGGTGGGACTCTTAAATTTCTTCAACGCCATGATGACCGGTATTCTTTCCCGCCGCCGGGAATTTGCGGTGCTTCAGGCTGTAGGAATGACGCCCCGACAGCTCAAAACCATGCTGATCTACGAGGGGTTGTTTTACGCAATGTCTTCCGTATCGGTGGCCTTTGTGCTTTCACTGGCGGTGGGACCTCTTGCGGGGAAAATGCTGGGCAGTATGTTCTGGTTCTTTGAGTATCGGTTCACCGTTCTGCCTGTCCTGCTGACAATTCCGGTATTTCTTCTGCTTGGGTGGCTGATTCCCTGCATGATGTATGATAATGCAGCGAAATGCAGCATTGTAGATCAGTTAAGGGATGCTCAATAATTGTTAAGCCCAAATTAGCCCTCTGTCAATGAAAAGGCTGAGGGCTGGAATTCAAATAATAATCAAAGTGACCATTACACTGGCCAGCGGCAAAAAACAGGTCATTTCCATTACTGTGCAGAAAACAACGGTAAGGACAACAAAGATCACCGGACTGAAATCAAGCGTGACCGTTGCAAGGAATAAAAAAACTTACGTCGAAACCAGTCATCAGCCCGATCACTTCCCAGGAGAAGGTTACCTACAGTTCTTCGAATAAGAAGATTGCAACGGTAAGTTCCAGTGGTGTGATCACTGGAAAGAAAAAGGGAACAGCCTATATCACAGTGAAATCTGGAAATAGTTGCAAAAAAGTAAAAGTAGTTGTTAAATAAAAATGATTTAAAAAGGAGCTGCCGTTCATGAATGCACATTGAATGGCAGCTCCTTTTTTTCATTTTTGGCATGTAGCTTTATTTGCAGAAGCAGATTACGATATTAATAGTTGACCAGGGAGAGAAGAATGATTAGATAATATGTTATAGTGATAATGGAATTATGGTAACAAAAAAATTTATAAAAAAAGTGCAACCAAACAGAAAAAAATACGTTCTATATAATAGAAAACATTAATATGGCACACTGCAAATAACCTATCTGCATAAAAACACTAATATACAGGGGAGAAATGTGATATGGAAGATATACATATTATAAATTTATTTTTAGAAAGATCAGAAGATGCAATTCGCCAGGTAGAAGTAAAGTACGAAAAATTTTGCTTTAAGATTGCATGGAATATTTTATATAACACAGAAGATTCAGAAGAATGCGTAAATGATACGTGGCTGATAACGTGGAATAAGATTCCGCCCAAAACGCCAACAAAATTATCTGCATTTCTTGGAAAAATAACCAGAAATTTGGCATTGGACAATTTCAGAAAGAAAAATGCTTCAAAAAGAGCAGATACACATATGATGGATATTTGTGGTGAAGTGGAAAAACTGGAAAATACAATAAAGGATTATGTGGAAGAGGATATAAAGAAAAAGGAAATTTTGAATATTTTAGAAAAATTTTTAAGTGATTTAAAAGCAGGAGACAGGGATATTTTTGTCAGGCGATATTGGTATATGGATAATATTAAAGACATTGCAAAAAGACATGGATGCTCTGAGACTAAAATTAAATCCAGTCTTTTTCGAAGCAGAAACAGATTATGGGAAGAGGTGAAAGAAATCATATGAAAAAAGAAAACAATTTTTTGGATCTGATGGGAGAAATAGATGAAAAATTTGTTTACGAAGCTTCCTTGCCATGGAAAAAGCGAAATGTTAATTTGAAATTTAAATTAGCAAAGATTGCAGCAGCAGGAGTTGTAATAGCATTATTGATAGGAGGTTTGGGACATCCGCATGAGATAAAGGCGGCCTGGGAACAGATTACTTCGTGGATTCAAACTGCATTGGGGATTAATGAAAATGTAGAATCATATATAGATAGTGTTGGAAAAACGATTACTAAAAATGGAATTTCTATTACGTTAGATGAAATTGCTGCTGATAAGGAGAATTTATGGGTGGCAATATCTGATAATATAAATGATTCAAAAGAAAAAGAGACTATTCTACTAACAGAAGTGGAGATAAATGGAAAAGCGGCACAGTTAGATGGAACATATGCTCTGGAGAAAAAGGAGAACGGAGCAGATGGTCAGGTTTGTCATTATAGGTTGGAAGATACAACTATTAAAGATAATACAGCAGATATAAAAATGAAAGTATGGTTATTTGATCCAACAGAAATGGATACTGCAGATACAGAAGATACGGATGACTATATTTTTGAATTTTCATCAAATTGGGAAGAATTAGAGAAGAATACAATAAATGTAAATGTGAATAAAAAAATAAAGATATCTCCAAATCAAAATCTGACGATTTCAAAAATGAGCTTAAACGATTTGGCAAGTACAATTTATGGAAATTTGGATAATAAAGAATATGAAGATTATTATTTACTAGGAACCGACGATAAAGGAAATCAGGGGCTTTATAGAATGACAAATTATGGAGACACAGAGACTGTGTTTGAAGAAAGCAGAAATAATACAAAATATAAAGGAATTTCTCCAGATGCTAAAACGGTGACATTAGAATTATATGTAAATAAAGAAGAAAAAAACAGAACAACATATAAAAAATATGAAACTGGAACAGAAGATACTTACGGAGAAGGCGTAGGACGTGTTTATGAAAGTGATGAAGATCCTCTGGATTTATATAGCCTAGTGGAAGGAAAAATAGAAATTAAAATCAGATGACAAAAGAATAATTTAATCGAAGAGAGGAACAGCCAATATCATCTGCCTTCAGATATTGGCTGTAATATATATGATACATAAAAAATACAAGCAGCAGATAACGATAAGATTCTTATATCAGTCAAGGAAGCCTGTGAACGCACAGGTCTTTCAGAGAAAACCATGAGAATTCTTATGAAGAATAATACCTTCATGGTACGAATTGGGCGAAGAACCCTGATTGATAAGAAAAAATTTCAGAAATGGATAGATCGGCAGTCTTGAAAGGTTTTTGGGGTTGTGTTAAAATTAAGTCCAGTGCCATGCATGATCATCTATTGTTATTAGAAAAAGGATGGTAATGTTATGGAAAAAATCTAAGAGGAAAAGAAATAGGTAAGGGAATCCGACAAAGAAAAGATGGGCGGTAAGAAGCCAGAATCACAATTAAGGGATCTGGCAACCGCCTTTTTCTATCTATGGAACAAATCTTCAGCAGGTGAAAAAGCAAAGAAACATGTATTTGGCGGAAGTTCTCCCAGGTATTCCAGGCTTTGATTCGAGTATGTCCGTTTCAAAATGGTATGAGAAATGGATGGAACTTTATAAGGTTCGGAATCTTAAAGCAACCACGATAAGAAATTATGAAGAAAAGTATGGAAAAGAAAGCTAATTTTACTGATAAAATGACAATTTAGGAAGAGGTTTAAATATTTGGAAAAAGCAAGAAACACTGAAGAAGAGAAAAAAATGGGTCAAAAGTGGGTCAAAAAAAAATATAAGGCATCTGAAACCCGCATAAACACTGGGTTTCCGGCTGATACCAGTACATTATCACCGATGATGAAAGAATACGTAAAGACCAAAGAAGAGTACAGCGACTGTATCCTTTTTTACCGTCTGGGCGATTTTTATGAAATGTTCTTTGATGATGCGCTGACTGCATCCAAGGAACTGGAGATCACACTTACAGGAAAAGACTGCGGATTGGAAGAGAGAGCGCCCATGTGTGGCGTTCCTTTTCATGCTGCGGAAACTTATATCAACCGGCTGATCGAAAAGGGCTATAAGGTTGCCATCTGCGAACAGGTAGAAGATCCGAAAAAAGCCAAGGGTCTTGTTAAACGAGAGGTTGTCCGCATTGTCACGCCGGGAACTACTCTGGATACCATGTCACTGGACGAGTCCAAAAACAATTATCTGATGTCCATCGTCTCCATTGGAGAGCATTTTGGCTGTGCAATTGCAGATATCACAACCGGTGACTGTTTTCTCACAGAACTGGATAAACCTCAGAAGCTTCTGGATGAGATCAATAAATTTACACCTGCAGAGATCATCTGCAATGACGCCTTTCTTTTAAGCGGTGTGGATGTAGCGGATCTGAAGGGGCGTCTTGGAATCTGTGTATTTGCTCTGGATCCCTGGTACTTTGACGACCAGCTGTGCCAGAAAACCCTGAAAGAGCATTTTCACGTCGGAAATCTGGAAGGTCTCGGGATCGGAGATTATGACAGCGGGATCATTGCTTCCGGTGCACTGTTCCTGTATCTGAAGGAAACACAGAAAACAGCACTTTCCCATATGGCAAGTATCCGCCCTTACTCTGCCGAGAAATACATGCTTATCGACAGCTCCAGCCGTCGTAATCTGGAGCTTGTGGAAACCATGCGCGAAAAACAGAAAAGAGGTTCTCTTCTCTGGGTACTGGACAAGACCAAAACAGCTATGGGAGCCAGAACACTTCGGTCTTATGTGGAACAGCCTCTGATCGATGCAGAGGAAATCGAAAAGAGACTGGGTGCTCTGGAAGAACTGAATGAAAAACCCATGGAACGGGATGAGATCCGGGAATATTTAAACCCGATCTATGATCTGGAACGTCTGATCAGCCGTATCAGTTACAAATCCGCTAATCCGAGAGATCTGGTTTCTTTTGCCTCTTCTCTGGAAATGCTTCCTTATATAAAACAGGTCCTGGCAGAATTCAAATCTCCACTGCTTACTAAGATCAACGAAGATATGGATCCTCTGACAGACATTACCTCGCTGATCCGGAACTCTATCACCGATGATCCGCCTCTTGCCCAGAAAGACGGTGGCATTATCCGGGAAGGATATAATGAAGATGTAGATAAATTCCGCCGTTCCCGGACAGATGGAAAGAAATGGCTTTCTGAGCTGGAGGCAAGAGAGAGGGAACGTACCGGTATCAAAAGCCTGAAGATCAAGTACAATCGTGTATTTGGTTATTCTCTGGAAGTTACCAATACTTTCAAAGATCTTGTGCCGGAGGATTATATCCGCAAACAGACCCTTACCAATGCAGAGCGTTATATCACTCAGGAACTGAAAGATCTGGAAGATCTGATCCTTGGAGCTGAGGATAAGCTTTATGCGCTGGAATTTGAACTGTTTTCCAGTATCCGTGATCAGGTTGGAGCGGAAGTTGTCCGTATCCAGCGCACTGCAAAAGCAGTGGCTGCACTGGATGTTTTCGCTTCTCTTGCACTGGTTGCCCAGAGGAATAATTTCGTCCGGCCAAAGATCAATGAGACAGGCCTCATTGATATCCGAAACGGCCGTCATCCGGTTGTGGAGCAGATGATCGAAAATGATATGTTCATTCCAAACGATACGTATCTTGACAACCACAAAAAACGGATCTCCATTATCACAGGACCAAACATGGCCGGAAAATCCACATATATGCGCCAGACAGCCCTGATCGTACTGATGGCACAGATCGGAAGCTTTGTTCCGGCAGACAGTGCAAACATCGGTGTGGTTGACCGGATCTTCACCCGTGTAGGTGCATCTGATGACCTTGCAAGCGGACAAAGTACCTTTATGGTGGAAATGACGGAGGTTGCCAATATTCTTCGCAATGCCACTTCCCGTAGCCTTCTGATCCTGGATGAGATCGGACGTGGAACCAGTACTTTTGACGGCCTCTCCATTGCCTGGGCAGTGATCGAACATATCAGCAATACCAAGCTCTGCGGTGCCAAAACCTTATTTGCGACCCATTATCATGAGCTTACCGAACTGGAGGGAAAACTTTCCGGTGTCAACAATTACTGTATTGCTGTCAAAGAAAAGGGTGACGATATCGTATTTCTTCGTAAGATCGTAAAAGGTGGCGCTGACAAGAGTTATGGTATCCAGGTGGCCAAGCTTGCCGGTGTTCCGGATTCCGTGATCCAGCGTGCCAAGGAACTTGTGGAAGAGCTCAGTGACGCAGATATCACCGCAGCGGTAAAAGACCTGACTGCTCCGAAAAAGAAACAGAAGATCACCTATGATCAGGTGGATATGGCACAGATGTCACTCTTTGACACGGTGCAGGATAATGATATCATCGAAGAGATCAAAGGCCTGGAGATTGGCAACCTGACTCCAATGGAGGCCCTGAATATTCTCTATAATCTGCAGAACAAAATAAAGAACCGGTGGTGATACCTTGAGAAAAATTGCAGTTTTAGACCAGAATACCATTGATAAGATCGCAGCAGGTGAAGTTGTGGAGCGGCCTTCTTCTGTTGTAAAAGAACTTGTGGAAAATGCTATTGACGCAGGAGCTACCGCCATCACAGTAGAGATCACAGATGGTGGAAAAAAGCTGATCCGTATCACAGATAACGGCTCCGGAATGGAAGCAGAACAGGTTCCCCTTGCTTTTCTACGTCATGCTACAAGCAAGATTGAAAAAGTGGAAGACCTGACACATATTGCCTCCCTGGGCTTTCGTGGCGAGGCTCTTTCCAGTATTGCCGCAGTTTCCCAGGTAGAACTGATCACAAAAACTCCTTCTGCCATCAGCGGTACCCGCTATGTGATCGAAGGTGGAAAAGAACAGTCTTTGGAGGAGATGGGCGCACCGGAGGGAACCACCTTCCTGATCCGGAACCTTTTTTACAACACACCTGCAAGAAGCAAATTTCTGAAATCCGACATGACAGAAGCCGGTTACATCAATACGCTGATGGAACAGCTGGCGCTTTCCCATCCGGAAATTTCCTTTAAATATATCCAGAATCGTCAGGTGAAACTTTCCAGTTCCGGAAATTACAGCGTAAAGGATGTGATCTACAGCGTTTACGGACGGGAGATCGCCAAAGCACTTCTGGAAGTCTCCTATGAAAATGATTTTATGAAGATCGAAGGCTTTGTGGGAAAACCGGAGATTTCCAGAGGAAACCGCACTTTTGAGAATTATTATATCAATGGCCGGTATGTAAAAAACAAGATCATTACCAAGGCTATTGAGGATGGGTATAAAGGACTGGTCATGCAGCATAAATTTCCATTTGTTTCCCTTCGGATCGAAATGGATGGTAATGACCTGGACGTTAATGTACATCCGGCAAAAAGAGAAGTGCGTTTTGCCAGAGAAACCGAAGTTTATACGGCTATCTATGAAACTGTTCGTAAGGTACTGACTCACAGAGAACTAATCCCGCAGGTATCTGTGGGAAAAGACGAACCGACATCTCACAACGAGCAGATGAAGCCAGGAAATGTTCCGGAACCTTTCGAGGTAAAAAGACGGCAGGAGATGTACGGACACCAGAACCGGACGGCGAATATAGCTTCCCATATTGCACCGACAGCTTCTGAAGTACATACATCGCCGGTTTCATCGATACCTTATAATAAGTTGACAAATAGTACAGCCTCCTATGGCTCAGCTGAAACAGCTCACAGTTCTTCAGATTCTTTTACAGATAAATACAGGCATATGGGTTCTCTGCGGGAAAATCCCGTATATAGATCTCAGCCCTTTACAAAAGAAGAAGAGGAAATGTTTTCCGGCACACTGAAGGACGGAAAAAAAGAGACTTCCGCTGTAGAAACAGCTGATCCAGAAGTGATATCTGAAAAACCTGCCGAATCGACATCTCCTGAGATAAACAGCGAGCCGATCAAATCCCTGGAACAGGAAACGCCAAAACAGCTGGAACTTTTCGAAGAACGGCTTCTTGCCCCGGAATCCAGAAGCCGCCACAGGCTGATCGGACAGCTGTTTGACACCTACTGGCTGGTACAGTTCGAAGATAATTTTTATATCATTGACCAGCATGCGGCCCATGAAAAAGTATATTATGAGCGGTTCGTAAAGCTGTTCCAGTCTCAGAATATCCAGTCTCAGTACGTAAGCCCTCCGCTGATCGTTTCACTCAGCCTTGAGGAAGAAAACCTGTTAAAAGCAAACGAAAAATATTTTCGGGATTTCGGTTTTGAGATCGAACCTTTTGGGGGAAGAGAGTACAGTATCAGTGCGGTGCCATCCAGTCTTCTGGGAATGACAGAGGAAGAGCTGTTTCTGGAAATGCTGGACCATCTCACTGCAGACGGCTCCAAAGATGCATTTGAACTGTTTACCGCAAGGCTTGCAACTATGGCCTGCAAAGCTGCTGTAAAAGGCAATCATTCCATGTCACCCCAGGAAGCCGACAAGCTGATCGATGAACTTCTGACACTGGAAAATCCTTATAACTGTCCTCATGGAAGGCCAACCATCATTGCCATGAGTAAGACAGAGATTGAAAAAAAATTTAAACGTATCGTGTAAGATACCTATCATAAACGGAGAAAATCTATGAAAAAACCTCTTATCGTCCTTACCGGACCTACTGCCGTGGGAAAAACAAAGCTTTCCATTGCACTTGCAAAAGCAGTAAACGGAGAGATCATTTCCGCGGATTCCATGCAGGTTTACCGCCATATGGATATCGGTTCCGCCAAGATCACGCCGGAAGAAATGGATGGCGTCCCACATCATCTGGTGGATGTACTGGAGCCAACAGAAGATTTTAACATTGTCCTTTTTCAGCAGATGGCAAAAGATGCCATGGACAAAATTTATGACAAAGGCCGGATTCCGATCCTGGTAGGCGGCACAGGATTTTATATTCAGTCTGTGACCAGAGATATTGATTTTACCAGCTCCGACCAGGATGAACATTACCGCAGGGAGCTGGAAGAGCTGGCAGAGCAGAAGGGGCCTGCATTTCTCCATGACATGCTTGCCAAGGTCGATCCCAAGTCAGCCGAAGATATCCATGAGAACAATGTCAAGCGGGTGATCCGTGCCCTGGAATTTTATAAACAGAACGGTACCAGGATCTCCGAACATAATGAAGAACAGAAGGAGCATACCAGTCCCTATGCACTGGCTTATTTCGTCCTGAACGCACCACGCCCACTTCTCTATGAACGCATTGACACAAGAGTGGACGAAATGCTGAAAAACGGTCTGACAGAAGAAGTTAAAAAGCTTCGGGAGATGGGCTGCCACAGGGGAATGGTTTCCATGCAGGGGCTTGGCTATAAGGAAATCCTGGACTGGATGGACGGAAACTATTCTTATGAGGAAGCCGTAAGGGTCCTGAAACGTGACACCAGACACTTTGCCAAACGTCAGCTTACCTGGTTCCGCAGAGAAGGCGAAGTAACCTGGGTAGATAAAGATAACTTTGATTACGATGACAGCAGGATCCTTTCCTACATGCTTTCTGTATGCAGGGAAAAGGGAATCCTCCCTGCCAAATAAAATAAAAAAGGAAAAATGATCATGAAAGAATTATATGCACAGCTTGGAATCTCTTCTGCAGTTTACGATTTCGGTAAATCTGTGGAAGATTCCCTGAAAGAACGTTTTGAGAAATTTGATAAGACTGCAGAATACAACCAGATGAAGGTTATCCGCGCCATGCAGAAGAACCGTGTCAGTGAGGCCTGTTTCGGAGCTTCCTCCGGTTATGGCTACAACGACCTTGGCCGCGAAACTCTGGAGCAGGTTTATGCCGATACCTTCCACACAGAAGCCTGCCTGGTACGCCCGCAGATCACCTGTGGAACTCATGCACTTGCCATTGCTCTCTTCGGAAACCTGCGCCCCGGTGACGAGCTTCTTTCCCCTGTAGGAAAGCCTTACGATACCCTGGAAGAAGTGATCGGTATCCGCCCGTCCAATGGTTCCCTTGCGGAATATGGCGTAAAATATCGTCAGGTGGATCTTCTCGAGGATGGTACCTTTGATTATGAAAACATCAGAAAAGCAGTCAATGAAAAAACAAAGCTGGTAACCATCCAGCGTTCCAAAGGCTATCAGACTCGTCCTTCCTTCTCTGTAAAACAGATCGGTGAGCTGATCGCTTTTGTAAAGAAGATCAAACCGGATGTGATCTGCATGGTAGATAACTGCTACGGTGAGTTCGTAGATACCATAGAGCCAAGTGATGTAGGTGCAGATATCATGGTGGGTTCCCTGATCAAAAATCCAGGCGGCGGTCTTGCCCCTATCGGCGGATATATCGCCGGAAGAAAAGACTGTGTGGAAAACGCTTCCTACCGTATGACCTGCCCGGGACTGGGCATGGAAGTGGGGGCAACCCTTGGTGTAAACCGTTCTCTGTACCAGGGATTTTTCCTTGCACCGATGGTTACCAAAGGAGCTTTAAAAGGCGCCGTTTTTGCAGCAAACATTTACGAAAAACTTGGTTTCCCGGTGGTACCGAACAGCACAGAACCACGTCAGGATATCATCCAGGCGGTCACTCTCGGAACACCGGAGGGTCTTGTAGCATTCTGCCAGGGTATCCAGGCTGCTGCACCGGTAGACAGCTTTGTAACACCGGAGCCGTGGGATATGCCGGGATATGACAGCCAGGTGATCATGGCAGCAGGGGCTTTCATCCAGGGTTCTTCCATCGAGCTTTCTGCCGATGGTCCTATGAAACCGCCTTATGCAGTTTATTTCCAGGGTGGTCTCACCTGGGAGCATGCAAAGCTGGGAATCCTGAAATCTCTTCAGTATATGGTTGATAAGGAACTTGTGAGATTATGAAAAAATCCGAAGGACCGGACTTAAAAAAACAGATCTTTGTCATAGGAGCCGGGGCTTCCGGTCTTATGGCAGCTATTCAGGCTGCTGTATACGGAGCTGCAGTTACGGTTCTGGAACAAAATGACCGTCCCGGCAAAAAAATCTGTGCTACGGGAAACGGCCGTTGTAATATGACGAACCTGAATCAGGATGAAAACGCTTACCGGGGATCTCATCCTGAATTTGCCAAAGATGCCCTGGCACAGTTTCCTGTGGAAAAAACTCTGAAATTCTTTCAGGAACTGGGAATCTGTACCACAGACCGCAGCGGATGGATCTATCCCCGAAGCAACCAGGCACAGAGTGTGGTAGATGTTCTTGTCATGAAGGCACGCAGCCTGAAGGTAAAGCTGAAAACCAATCAGACCGTTACCGGCGTGTCTTTTGCAGACGGACAGTGGAAGATCCATACGGACGGATGGACCTACAGTGGTGATGCCGTGATCCTTGCAAATGGTTCCCGTGCGTCTTCCGTTGCAGGTTCCTGCGAAAGCGGATATGAAATTGCAAAAAGTCTCGGACATCATCTGATCGAACCCCTTCCAGCTTTGACAGCTCTGAAATGTAAGGGAAATTCTTTTTCCGGCTGGAGTGGTGTACGGACAGAAGGTAAGATAACACTTTATATAGACGGCACACCGACAGTTTCCCAGCAGGGAGAACTGCAGCTTACCGATTACGGTGTATCCGGGATCCCGGTATTCCAGATTTCCCGCTATGCTATCCGTGCCGTCCATGAAAACAAAAATGTGGAGCTTTCCATAAATTTTTTTCCGGAACTGAACCGGAAAGAGCTGGAAGAATACCTGGAACAGAGAAAAACAGCCTGTCCTTACAAAACAGAAAAAGAACTTCTCATCGGACTTTTTCCTGAAAAACTGATCCGTGTTTTATGTGCACAGAAGGATCTTATCCGCGGGATCACCGATTTTCGTCTCACGGTAAAAAACGGCCTTTCCTTCGAACAGGCACAGGTTTGTTCCGGCGGCGTGGATACTTCTGAAGTTCAAAGTAAAACCATGGAATCCAGACTTCATAAAGGCCTTTATTTTGCCGGAGAACTCCTTGATATTGACGGCACCTGCGGTGGATACAACCTGCAGTGGGCATGGTCAAGTGGAGCTACCGCCGGTATCTGGGCAGCAAAGGAGGAATAACAATGATCCGGATCACACAGTTGAAGCTTCCCATCACTCATACAGAAGAGCAGCTTCACCGAAAAATAGCAAAAATGCTTCGTCTTGGAAATCAGCCGTTCACCTATGAGATCCGAAAACAATCTCTGGATGCCCGGCACAAAGAGGACAAAAAATTTGTCTACACTGTAGATATTAAACTGGATAACGAATCCCGTGTTCTCAAAAAGGTTCACGATAAAAATATTATGTTAACCTCTGAGAAAAAATATCATTTCTCCTCATCTGGCTCTGAAGCTCTGTCCCATCGTCCTATAGTGATCGGAAGCGGACCTGCAGGATTATTCTGTGCCTGGTACCTGGCCAAAGCCGGGTACTGTCCACTGGTACTGGAACGGGGAGAAGAAGCAGACAAACGCCAGAAAACCGTGGAAAATTTCTGGAAAAACGGCATCTTGGATCCGGATTCCAATGTACAGTTCGGAGAGGGCGGTGCAGGGACTTTTTCCGATGGAAAGCTGAATACTCTGGTAAAAGATACTTTTGGAAGAGGAAGGGAAGTTCTTTCCCGATTTGTGGAGGCAGGAGCTCCCTCTGAGATCCTTTACCAGCAAAAGCCTCATCTTGGCACAGATCAGCTTGTAGGTATCGTTCAGTTTATGCGTCATCAGATTGAAGAAATGGGCGGGGAATTCCGTTTTCGTTCCACAGTAACTGATCTGATGATCCGTGACCGGAAGCTTACTGCAGTCATTGTCAATGCAAAAGAGGAAATACCGGCAGAAATCTGCATTCTTGCTCCCGGCCACAGCGCCAGAGATACGTTTGCCATGCTGGAAAAACACAATATTAACATGGAGCCGAAATCTTTTGCAGTGGGGGTACGTGTGGAACATCCGCAGACCATGATCAACCAGGATCTTTACGGGGAACCGGAAAACGACCGTCTGGGTGCATCCAGCTACAAGGTTACCCATACACTGGAAAACGGACGTGGCGTTTATTCTTTCTGTATGTGTCCCGGCGGATATGTTGTAAATGCATCTTCTGAAGAAGGTATGCTTGCAGTGAATGGTATGAGCTATCAGGCACGTGACAGCCATAATGCCAACAGTGCTATCATCGTTACGGTAAACCCTTCTGATTTTCCTGAAGAGGGAGTTCTCGGCGGAATCGCTCTGCAGCGAAAACTGGAGCGCGCTGCCTGGGAAGCCGGAAAAGGAAAAATTCCGGTACAGCTTTTCAAAGATTACTGTACCCATCAGAAAAGTACCAGGCTTGGAGATGTGATCCCCTGTATCAAAGGAGCTTATACACTTACCGATGTCCGCAGTATTTTCCCAAAAGAGATCGGCGATTCCATTGAAGCAGGAATCCATGCTTTTGGAAAAAAGCTTTCCGGTTTTGACCGACCGGATGCATTGCTGGAAGGAGTAGAAAGCCGTACCTCTTCTCCTGTACGGATCGTTCGGGAACCGAAAAAGCTCACTTCCAATATAGAAGGAATCTACCCCTGCGGAGAGGGCGCCGGTTACGCCGGAGGCATTACATCCGCAGCGATGGACGGGATCAAGGTGGCAGAAGCAGTCGCTTCTGTTTATGCCCTGCCTGTAAACAAAATGTGAAAAAAGTGGAAATTTCCGGGATAGAGTGTACATCCCTGCTTTTTTATGCTAAAATAACTTCTGCAATTTTGCATCCCCTTCTTCGAGAGCGAAAAGGGAAATCATATGAAAGATACTATAATGGAAATGCCAGATTATCAGCGTCCGTATGAAAAATGTCTGCGGGAAGGAGAACAGTCCTTAAGCGATCGAGAGCTTCTTGCCGTGATCCTGCGCTGTGGCGTACAGGGATCCAGTTCCCTGACTCTGGCAGATAAAATCCTGAATTTATCGAAACAGACCGGATACAGTGGCCTGCTTGGACTGTTTCATATTTCCATGCAAGAACTGATGAAGATCCATGGGATCGGTAAGGTAAAAGCCATACAGCTGAAATGTATCGGGGAACTTTCCAAGCGTATGGCAACCGCAGCTGCAAAACCGGAATTATCTTTTCACCATCCGGTAACCATTGCGAAATATTATATGGAGCGGCTCCGGCATGAAGAGCAGGAATTGCTTTACTGCATGATGCTGGACGGACATAACCATTTGTCGGGGGAACAGCTTTTAAGCCGCGGTACAGTCAATGCCACACTGATCACACCAAGAGAAGTCTTTGTAGAAGCTGTAAAGTATCGGGCGGTGAACCTGATCCTGGTCCACAATCATCCAGGAGGCGATCCCTCCCCCAGCCAGGCTGATCTGGATGTTACGGAACGGATCTATCATTGTGGTGAACTCCTCGGCATCCATCTTCTGGATCATATCATCATCGGTGATCACAGGTATGTCAGTTTCCGCGAAAAAGGGATTTTTGATGAATATACTTAAGTGAAGGGACAGATTTATGCTTTTTAGAAATAATTACGGAGTAGACCTTGGAAGCAGCTCTGTAAAAGTCTATTCATTTTTCAGAAACAAAAGTTACATAGAAAAGAACATGGTAGCCTACAGAGGACGCCGGATCCTTGCCATAGGGAACGAAGCTTATGAAATGTTTGAAAAATCACCTGCAGATATTTCCGTAAATTCTCCTATGGCTTTCGGTATGCTGGCAAATCTGGAATTGCAAGAGATCGTCCTTTACAGCATGATAAAAAAAATCGATCATACATCCGGTCTCGGAGCAGACATGTATTTCTCCGTACCACTTGATATGACTGCTATCGAAAAGAGGGCATACTATCATCTGGTCAATGGTCACTGGCTGCGGAAAAACCGTGTTTTTATGGTGGAGTCCCCTATTGCAGATGCCATTGCCATGGGAATCGACCCTGAAAAGAATCAGGGCAGCATGATCGTAAACATCGGTGCACAGAGTACAGAGTTTTCCATCATAACCGACGGCAAGATCATCATCAGCCGTAAGATCCCCATCGGAGGCAGACAGATGAACGAATCTATCTGCAGCGAAATCCGAAAACATTATAATCTTCAGATTGGAACACGAACTGCAAAACGTCTGAAAGTAGTTATGGGAAGACTGAATGATCAGAAAAAAGAAGCCCGAAAAGTAGTCGGGATCGACAGTATTTCCGGACTTCCACGAGAAGAAGTTATTTCTGCCTACGTTGTCAATGAAGGGATCGCCAACTGTGTGAACCAGATCGCAGCAGAAATGAAATCTTTTCTGGAACGTACCCCGCCACAGATCGCTTATCATATCGCAAAAGAGGGCATTTATCTGACCGGCGGCAGCACACGGCTTCCTTATATAGATAACTATCTGGCTAGCTATACCGGATTTGCCTTTAATCTTTCTGATCTGTATGAAACTTCTGCAGCATACGGCCTGGAAAAGATCATCCGCGACAGAAACCTGCGCAAATGGGCCCAGCCGGTAAAGCAGAAAAAACTGTAAAGGGGCATATATAATGAAAAACATCCGAAAAAAAGTGCGTTTTCATTTTAATTTAAAAAGTAAACATCTTCTGGTAATCATGACATTTTTCTGTGGAAGCTGCATCGTAGCTACAGCAGCCTCCGGAACCTCTTCCGCACCACTTCAGGAAGCAGCCGGTTTTCTTATCGTTCCCTTTGAAAAGGGGATCGCCGGTGTCAGCGATATATTTGGAAATGTAAAAAACAATCTTCGTGATAAACAGGACGTGCTTCAGGAAAACGAAGAGCTGAAAAGTCAGATCAACAGTCTTACGGAACAGAATAACATCCTGATCCAGGACCAGACAGAGCTCACACGCCTGAAGGAACTTTACGATCTTGATCAGGAATATACCGACTATCCCAAGGTTGCCGCAAGGATAATCTCCAAAGATCCCGGAAACTGGTATGATACCTTTATGATCAACAAAGGCAGTAATAACGGGATCCGGGTTGATAACAACGTGATCGCCGGAAAGGGTCTTGTGGGTATCGTTACAGAAGTGGGACCTTCCTGGGCTACTGTCCGTTCCATCATCGATGACAGCAGCAATGTCAGTGCCATGGCAGTCAGTACTTCCGACAACTGCGTTGTCACTGGAGATCTGAAACTGATCGATGAAGGCAAATTAAGCTTTGAGCAGCTTTACGATCAGGATAACAAGGTAACAGTCGGAGAACGTATTGTCACCTCGAACATCAGTGAAAAATATGTGGAAGGACTGTTTATTGGTTATGTCAGTGAGATCCAGCAGGATCCCAATAACCTGACAAAAACAGGTACGATCGTTACACCGGTTGATTTCGGTCATCTGAAAGATGTATTTGTGATCACCACCAATAAACAGGACGCGATAGACAAATCGGAGGATGCGTCCAATGAAAAATAGGATTATATTATTTATCACTATCATTGTCTGTTTTCTCCTTCAGTGCACAGTAATGGACCGTATTTCCATTGGATCCATCACTCCAAATCTGCTTTTGATCCTGTGTGTATCCATGGGACTTATGCGTGGAAGAAAAGTCGGTCTGTGGACTGGATTTTTTTCCGGGCTTTTTGTCGATCTCTTTTATGGATCATTGTTTGGATTTTATGCACTGATCTATATGTATATAGGTTTTATCAGCGGCTATGCATTCCGCAGTTTTTATGATGATGATCTGAAAGTTCCGCTTTTTCTTGTAGCAGGAACAGATCTTCTTTATAATCTGGCTGTGTATGGCCTCCAGTTTCTGCTCAGAGGCCGTCTTGGATTCTGGACCTACATATACAGGATCATTATCCCCGAGATTGTATATACGGTTTTTCTCACCATCATCGTATACCGGGTATTTTACTGGATCAACTACCACTTAATGGATACTGTAAGGAAAGAAAGTGAGTCTATTTGGGAATTAAAATAAAAAAAATCATCAAAAAAATCCGTCTGAAACGTACTACAGTTCTTGTGATCGTATTTATTTTTCTGTCATCTGTCCTGGTCCGGCAGCTTTTCAGTCTGCAGATCATACAAGGAGAGGATTACATCAGTAAATTTCAGACACGTACCACCAAAACACGCGTGATCAAAAGCACCCGTGGTAATATTTATGACCGTAACGGCACAGTTGTCGCCTCCAATGTACTTGCATATTCTGTCACATTCGAAGATAGCGGTACATACAACAGCACCAGAGAAAAGAATCTGACTCTGAACGGTATCGCCTACCAGGTATTACAGATCCTTTCCAAAAACGGGGACAGCTTATCTGATAATTTTCATATTACCGTCAATGATCATGGCGACTATGCTTTTGATGTAGATGAAGGATTTACTCTTAACCGTTTCCGTGCGGATATTTACGGAGAAGCACAGATTGATGATCTCAGTGAGGAGCAGAAAAACGCAACCGCAGCCCAGATCATGGATCATCTTACCGGAAGCAGCGGATTTTCTATCGTTCTTTACGGAAAAGATGCCTACACCCCGGAAGAACTTGCCGCACATTCTCTTCCGGAAGAGCTTACCAAACAGGAAATCCTCGAAATTGCGATCATGCGCTATCAGCTGAACACCAACAGTTTCAAGAAATATATGCCGGTGACCATTGCAACAAATGTCAGTGAAAAATCTGTGGCAGCCATAAAAGAAAATCAGGCCGCTCTCCAGGGTATTGACATTGTAGAAGATTCCACCAGAAAATATGTGGACGATGAGAGTATGGCGCCGATCCTCGGTTACACAGGCCAGGCCTCTTCTGAGGAATTGGAAACCCTTCGTAAGGATAATCCTGATTATTCCAATGATGCGGTTGTTGGAAAAGCCGGAATCGAACAGTATATGGAGCTTGAACTTCAGGGAAAAGACGGAGAAGAAACGGTCACAGTTGATAATCTTGGTAAAGTCCTTGACATCGACAATTCTAAAACTGTTGATCCTGTGGCCGGAAACGATGTTTATCTGACCATTGATTCCGACTGGCAGAAGAGTATTTACCAGATCCTGGAACAGCGTGTTGCTGGTATTGTCCTCTCTAAACTGACACCGAATAAAAGCTTTGATTATGAAGCAGAGAAAGATGCAAGTAAGATCACCATCCCAATCTATGATGTATACAATGCACTGATCGCAAACAGTGTGATCGATATCAATAAATTCAGTGATGCAGATGCTTCCGACACAGAAAAAAATTTATACGTCAAATTTCAGCAAAAACAGCAACAGGTTTTTGATACAATAAGTAACAGGCTGACAGGCGACAATCCTCCAGCCTATAAGGATGAAGATACGCAGATGCAGGAATATCTTACCTATATCTGTGATGATCTTCTTACCAATACCTTGAAGGTACTGAAAAGTGATTCCATTGATACCGCGGATGAAACATACAAAGCCTGGAAAAATGATCAGAGTATCAGTCTGAAGGATTATCTGAACTACGCTGCCAGTCAGAACTGGATCGATATTTCCCAGATCTCAACCTCCGGAGAATATCTGGATTCTGAAGAGATCTATCAGGCTCTTACCGCCTATATCATTGATTACCTGAAAACAGATACAGGCTTTTCAAAGCTTCTGTATAAATATATGCTTCAGGAAGACACCATCAGTGGAGAAGATCTGTGTCTTGTTCTCTATGAACAGGGCGTTCTTTCCAAAGAAGACGAGCTGTATCAGACAATGGCCTCCGGTGGTCTTGATGCCTACACCTTCATGTATCGCAAGATCGCAAATCTTGAGATCACACCGGCCCAGCTTGCGTTGGCTCCGTGCTCTGCATCTGCGGTGATCACAGATACTACAACCGGAAATGTTCTCGCATGTGTTTCCTATCCGGGATATGATAATAATCGTCTGACCAACAATATGGATACTGATTATTATGCAAAGCTTTCCACAGATCTTTCCAGCCCGTTCTTCAACAAGGCAACACAGCAGAAGACGGCTCCAGGATCTACCTTAAAGATCTTATCTACTGTTGCCGGCATGTCTGAGGGCGTAATAGATGATGGCACATATATTGAATGTACAGGAAGCTTTGACCTTGTAACACCTCCGATCAACTGCTGGAATAAACAGGGCCACGGTTCTCTTGATATCCGTGAAGCCATTGAGCAGTCCTGTAACGTATTTTTCACTACGATTGGTTTCGAACTTGGTAAAGATTCCGAAGGTAACTTTTCTGAAGCCAGAAGTCTTGGAATGCTTCAGAAATATGCTTCCCTCATGGGATTGGATCAGAAAACCGGCATTGAAATTTCCGAAGCTTCTCCGCAGGTTTCTGACAAAAACGCCGTCCCTTCCTATATTGGACAGGGTACCAATGCGTTTACGACCAGCCAGCTTGCACGTTATGCGTCAACGATCGCCACTTCCGGTACGATCTATAAGCTTTCCCTTCTGGACCGTGTGACGGATTCCAAAGGAAAACTTATAAAGGAATATCCTTCCGAAACAGCTGGACAGCTGGATCTTTCCAGCAATATCTGGGATGACATCCATGACGGTATGTATCGTGTGGTGCAGACTCATGATCAGTTTAACAGACTTGGAGTTGAAGTAGCAGGAAAAACCGGTACTGCCGAGATTGACTATTATCATCCGAACAATGCACTTTTTATCGGATATGCGCCTGTTTCTGATCCCAAGTACGCAATATCTGTACGAATCGCAAACGGATATGCATCCGGTAATGCCTGCCTTGCAGCTAATGATATCTTTAAATACATTTTCGGACTTGCAGATGAAAGCACCATTCTCACTGGCTATGCAGCAAGCGATACCAGTAATGTATCGAATGACTAAACAAACTTTATGAGGATACCAGAAGTGTGGAACATTTTATAGGAGGAATCAGAAAACATGAGTGAAGTCATTGTCATTACATCTGGAAAAGGCGGTGTTGGAAAAACCACCACCGTGGCAAATATCGGGACCGGACTGGCTGCCATGGGAAAAAGGGTTGCAGTTGTAGATACCGATATCGGACTCCGAAATCTGGATGTTGTCATGGGACTGGAGAACCGTATTGTTTATAATCTGGTTGATGTGATCAATGGGAGCTGCCGCCTGAAACAGGCACTGATCCGGGATCGTCGGCATTCAGAACTGTATCTTCTTCCGTCTGCCCAGACCAAGGACAAAACTGCCGTATCTCCGGAACAGATGATCAAGCTTACCGATGATCTCCGGGAAGAATTCGATTATGTCCTTCTGGATTGTCCGGCAGGAATTGAACAGGGATTCAAAAATGCAGTAGCCGGAGCGGACCGTGCACTGGTCGTGACCACACCGGAAGTTTCCGCGATCCGGGATGCAGACCGTATCATCGGGTTGCTGGAGTCCGGAGGGCTCCGTGATATCCGGCTGATCATCAACCGGCTTCGACCGGAAATGATCGCCAGAGGTGATATGATGTCCGTAGAAGATGTGTTGGAAATCCTGGCTGTAGATCTGATCGGTGCGATCCTGGATGATGAACAGATCGTGATCTCCACAAATCAGGGAGAACCTTTATCCGGAAAAAATTCCCAGGCAGAAGAAGAGTATCGCAATATCTGCCGGAGGCTTATGGGCGAAGAGGTCCCTTATGTTACTGTGCGTCGAAAAAATGGTGTATTCCACCGTCTTGGCAGCATTTTTCGAAAATAACAGACGCTTTGCTGTCTGACATTTTTCATCACAGGAGGAATGATTATGGGATTTTTCTCCGGGAAAAACCACTCTGCAGGCTATGCACGCGACAGGATGAAGCTTCTTCTTGTATCGGAACGCATAGACTGTTCTCCACAGATGATGAAGCTTTTACGGAACGATCTGATACATGCCGTAAAAAAATACGTTGTAATTGATGAACCAGGGGTGACCATACAGATCACACAGGAACCACCTGTTCTGCATGCAGTCATACCCGTACTTAAGAAAAGAGATGCATAATTTATGATTAAACAGTATAAGCTGCGGTTTTACAATTTTCGACTGGTGATCTTTCTCCTGGCGATCAGCTTTATTGGAATTCAGCTTGTAGGAACAGCTGCCGACTACCTTCGCACACGTCAGCTTCTGGGTGTGATCATCGGTGTAGTCTTTATGCTGATCCTTTCACTGATGGATTATTCCTGGCTGCTGAATTTTCAATGGATCATGTATGGATTTAATATCGTTATGCTTCTGGCTGTCCGGTTCTTCGGATCCAGCGCCAATGGTGCTGCCAGATGGGTGGATTTAGGTTTTATCCGTTTCCAGCCTACCGAGCTTTCAAAGATCATCATTATCCTGTTTTTTGCCAAATTTTTTATGGATCATGAGGAAGATCTGAATACCTTAAAGACTCTGATACAATCAGCTGTCCTTCTGGTCATCCCACTGATGCTGATCTATGTACAGCCGGATATGAAAAACACCATCACCGTAACAGTCCTGTTCTGTATTCTGATCTACATCGCAGGACTTAGTTATAAGATCATCGGAGGTGTAGCCTTGATCGCGATTCCTCTGGCCATCATCTTTCTGTCCATTATCGTGCAGCCGGATCAGAAACTGATACAGGATTACCAGAGAAACCGTATCATGTCATTCCTGTATCCGGAGAACGAAGAATACGCAGATGATATTGAACAGCAGAACAACTCAAAAACAGCCATCGCCTCCGGAGAGCTTGTGGGACGTGCTTTCAGTAATGACACCAGTGTTACATCCGTAAATGATGGAAACTTTGTTTCTGAGAATCAGACCGACTTTATTTTTGCGGTGGCTGGAGAGCAGTACGGATTTATCGGCTGTACTCTGATCGTACTGCTGCTGTTTCTGATCACCTTTGAATGTATCCGTATGAGCCTGCGGGCCAAGGATCTTGCCGGTAAGATCATATGCTGCGGTGTTGGAAGCATTGTTTCCATACAGAGCTTCATCAACATCTGTGTTGCTACCGGCCTTGCACCAAACACAGGTACTCCGCTTCCTTTTGTAAGCTATGGTCTTACTTCTCTGATCAGTCTGTTTATGGGTATGGGACTTGTTCTCAATGTAGGACTGCAGAGCAGTGCATATAATAAAGAATTACAGAAAAAAGGTCAGAAATCGGATACCTACTTTCGGAAAGAGGAATACTTATGACACGTAAAGAACCTGTAAAAAATCATATACGTTCTGGCAATCCTTCCAGAGGTCAGGCTTCCCGGGCTGCACATACAGCTTCCAAGGGGACAAAAACAACTTCCATGCCGTCTGACAGAACTGTTTCTGCCAGACGTAAAGCTCAAAATACCCGGATGAAACGGATGCGTCGTAAAAGGATCCGCAACACCATTTTTCTCCTTCTTCTGCTGATCGTACTATGCACAGCTGGCGGTTTTGGTGTTTACATGCTGAAGGGCGGAGATTTTTCTACTCCTGCAAATTCTTTCAATGCATTCTCCGAGTTTGATAATACTCTGACTTCCAAAGAAGAGCAGCGCGCGGCAGGTTTCGCCCATGATCTCTGTGTTGTTACAAAAGATGTTGCTCTGGATTCTGTCAGTCTGGATGACAGCCAGTCCGGTGTGCTTCTGAATCTCAGTGATAAAAAGGTACTCTATGCAAAAGGTGCCTACAACAAGGTTTATCCTGCCAGCATCACAAAGATCATGACAGCTATGCTTGCACTGAAATATGGAAACATGGACGATACAGTAACGATCTCACAGGAGAATGTTACCCTGGAATCCGGTTCTCAGGTAGCTGGTTTCCAGGCGGGAGATCAGGTTACCATGGATCAGCTTCTTCATTGTCTTCTTGTTTATTCTGCCAATGATGCAGCATCTGCCATTGCGGAACATATAGGTGGATCAACAGATAAATTTGTAGAGATGATGAACAGCTTTGCTGCAGAACTTGGCTGTACAGGAACTCACTTTACCAATCCCCATGGTCTTCAGGACGAAAATCATTATACAACGCCTTATGACATTTATCTGATGCTGAAAGAAGCCTTGAATTATCCGGAGTTTACAGACATCACACAAATGGCATCTTATACAGTTAGCTATAAGCATTCCGATGGCTCCGATGCAAGTGCTACCTTACCCGCTACAGATCATTATCTTACCGGAGAGGCAGCAACTCCTAAGGATGTCACTATCCTTGGAGGAAAAACAGGAACAACCGATAAAGCCGGTAACTGTCTGGCACTTTTAAGCCAGAATGCTTATGGGAAGCCATTTATTTCCATCGTCATGGGTGCGTCCTCAAAGGATGTTCTTTATCAGGAAATGACATCCTTGCTCCAGAACATCAACTGACAGGATTCCATACAAAAAACAAAAAAGCAGATCTGTTTGAAATTTTATTTCGCAGATCTGCTTTTTTATTCTTTTTTTTACATTCAGTTAATTTCTACTATATCATCAGTGCCATCACTGCCGGTATCTTCGGTCTCACTGCTATCAAGATCCGTATCCGAAGTACCACTGTAATCATTGTCATCGACCACTTCACCGGAGCCACTGTCCGGATTTTCATAATTGCCTGCGTCTTCATCGGTTCCATCTGAAGATGTATCTGAAGTATCTGCTCCATTGGCTTCACTATCCGTATTGCCGTCGTAAGAATTATCACCTGGATCATAAGTCGGCTCTTCCGTGTAGGAATCTCCGTCCCCAGTATCGTCAGAACTCTCGGGCTCACTGCTGTAGCTGTCCTCTGTATAGATTGGAAAATCCGCATCAGCAGTTCCCTCTGATGTAGAATCTGTAACAGGCTCCGCCGCATTATTATCCGGAATAGCAGTAAGATGAGAAACCGTTCCATCCTTTGGGACGACAATATAGATTCCCAGCATCACGATACATAATGCCATGGCTAATCCGGCAATCTTCATTTCTTCCATATGTTTCATCGCTGATGATCTCCCTGTCGTTTTTTTGTATTATAGCACAGAATCACTCATATTTGTAAAACAGCCATGTATTTCTTTTGTTTTTCTGTAACAGTTCCCGAAATTTATTTCGCGATCATATAGACACACTTTCTCTGGGTGTTTATAATAAATAATCATATTTATTCATAACTTAAAGAAAGGCGTAACATTTTATGGGCGACTGCATTACCACATACACTGGAAAACATTTTGATCCGACACATCCGGACGAAGAGCTGATCTGCATTGAGGACATTGCACACGCACTTTCTCTTCTATGCCGCGGAAATGGTCATGTAAGGACTTTTTTCTCTGTAGGGCAGCACTGCATCCTCTGTGCCAAAGAAGCCGAAGCACGTGGCTATTCCGGCCGTCTTATACTGGCGTCCCTTCTTCACGATGCCAGCGAATGTTATATGTCCGATGTTCCAAGACCATTTAAGAAAAGTCTTCCTGAGTATCGGAAACAGGAGGAAGCTCTTTTAAACATTATCTATCAGAAATATCTGGGATCCGGACTTTCTGCCATAGAAGAGCAGAAGCTGAAGGAGATCGACAATGACCTGCTCTGGTATGACCTGAAATATCTTCTGAATGAAACACCGGACACTCCAAAACCGGTTGTCCATGTTCCGATCCAATACCGGCAATACCCTTTTTCACAGGTAGAAGAGGAATATCGAAACCTTTTTGATCAGCTGTCTGCAAAAATCTGTAAATAGATATAACAGACACACTTTATACAATTGAAAGAAGAACCCTATATGGAACGATTGATTTTTCATGTTGATGTAAACAGTGCTTTTCTTTCCTGGGAAGCAGCAAAAAGAGTAAAGATGGGACTTCCGGATCTGAGAGACATCCCTTCTTGTATTGGCGGAGACCCCAGTAAACGTACCGGCATCGTTGTCGCCAAGTCCATTCCTGCAAAAAAATACGGAATCCAGACAGGAGAACCTATGGCTATGGCTTTTCGCAAATGTCCGAATCTTGTGGCCGTTCCATCTGACTTTGAATTATACGATAAATGTTCCAGAGCCTTCAAAAAAATCTGTGGGTCCTATGCACCGGTAATGGAATCCTTTTCCATTGATGAGGTTTTTCTGGATATGACCGGAACCTCCTATATTTACCCGGATCCGGTGGCAACTGCCCATGAGCTGAAGGATAAGATCCGTACAGAACTCGGCTTTACCGTAAATATCGGCATCTCCACCAATAAACTTCTTGCAAAAATGGCCTCTGATTTCGAAAAGCCAGATAAGGTGCATACTTTATTTCCGGAAGAAATCCCTGTAAAAATGTGGCCTCTTCCAGTGAGAGAGCTTCTTTTTCTTGGCAAATCCTCTGAAAAAAAACTGCAGGATGCAGGGATCAGAACCATCGGAGATCTGGCTCATGAAAAAAAAGCAAAGATACAGGCACTTCTCGGTGAAAAAGCAGGACAGCAGTTATATCAGTATGCCCGTGGCCTTGATGACTCCCCTGTGAAAGCAAAACCTGATGAAGCAAAAGGATTCAGTCTGGAAACTACATTTAACGATGATCTGGTCTCACTGGAGCAGGCACTTCCAATCCTGCTGGAACAATGCGATATTCTGGCCGCCCGCATGCGCCGCAAAAAGAAAAAATGCACCTGCATTTCTGTAACCTTCCGTACCCTGGATTTTCGAAACAAATCTCATCAGACTAAACTGCCAAATGCCACCGATATCACAGAAGAGATTTACAGAAATGCCCAAAACCTCTTTCAGGAGTCCTGGATGAGACAGCCACTCCGGCTCCTGGGAGTATCACTGACCGGTCTTACGGATGATTCCTTTGAACAGCTGTCCTTTTTTGAGGATACTCACAAGAAGGAACGCCAGCAGAAACTGGATGCAGCACTGGATTCCATCCGTCTGAAGTACGGAAACGACAAGGTTACCCGGGCCAGTATCATGAACAGCACTGCCCGGATCGGAAGGAAAGCAAAAGCACAAATGGAAAATGAAAGAGATCAGTAAAGCTTGATTAAAATTACCAGTTTTTTTCAAAAAGCCCTTGCAATTTTATTCACAATGCACTATAATTTGAAGCATATCAATAGCAATTTTATTCAAAATTATTATATGTGTCTAAGGAGGAAAACAGGATGGTTGAACTGATCGTAGGAAAGAAAGGCAAAGGAAAAACAAAAGTACTATTAGACAAAGTAAACGGAGCTGTTAAGGACGCCAACGGCAGTATTGTTTACTTAGACAAGAGCACCAAGCACATGTATGAGCTGAACAACAAGGTCCGCCTTATCGATGTTTCCGGATTTCCGGTTAAAAATGCGGACGAGTTTGTAGGATTTATCTGTGGTATCCTCTCTCAGGATCATGATCTGGAGCAGGTATATCTGGACAGTTTCCTTACAACAGCCAAGCTTGAAGGAAAGGATGCAACCGAAACACTGGATCAGTTAAGTGCCATCGGTGAGACCTTCAAAGTTTCCTTTATTATCAGTATGTCTCTGGATAAAGAAGAAGTTCCGGAAGCATATCAGGATAAAATTATCTGCGCATTATAATAAAATTGAATATGAACGTCCTATTTTGTACATAAAGCATAAAAGAACGTAAATTTTTAAAGGGATCTGTCCTCAGGACGGATCCCTTTTTAACTGTAGGAAACTTTGTTTATTCTTCATTTCTGTGGTATACTGAAGAGCAGAATAAACACACAGGAGCGTTTCATATGAATCATTTACTGGAAAAAATCAAACAAAAAAATGCATCCGCATTCACCCACAGCGGGAAATTTCACGCAGACGATGTTTTTTCTGCCGCTCTGCTTTTATATCTGAATCCCGAGATCACCATCACACGTGGAAACCAGGTTCCTGAAAACTATGAAGGTCTTGTTTTTGATATTGGCAGAGGACAGTATGATCATCATCAGAAAGACAGCCGTATCCGCGATAATGGCGTCCCATATGCGGCCTTCGGCCTTCTCTGGGAAAAGCTTGGACCGGAAATCCTAGGTGAGGAGCTGGCACTAAAATTCGATGAATCCTTTGTCCAGCCTCTGGATATCAATGATAATACCGGTGAAAAAAATGAACTTGCCACACTGATCGGCAATTTTAATCCGGGATGGGATTCCAAAAGCAGTAATGACGAAGCCTTTTTCCAGGCAGTCAGTGTGGCAGGCATGATCCTGGAAAATAAATTCGAGCGTTACCTTGGAAATGAACGTGCAGACAGACGGGTGGAAGAAGTTCTTACAGAACATGCTGCTTCCCTCGCTTCGGGTGATACCCCGGCAGAAAATACCAATATCCTTATACTTCCGGAATTTATTCCCTGCCAAAAACGCCTTTCGGAAACCAACATTGCTTTTGTGATCTTTCCGTCCAACCGGGGCGGTTACTGTATCCAGCCACAGAAAAAAGAATATTCCATGAATTACAAATGCAGTTTTCCTTCTTCCTGGCTTGGCCTGGAAGGCGAGGAGTTATCTTTGGTAACCGGTCTTAAAAGTGCAGCCTTTTGTCATAAAGGAGGATTTCTCATGACCTGCGGAACCCTTGAGGATTCTGTTCTTGCCTGCAGGAGCAGTCTTGCCGCCTTCCATGAAGAAGCTGTGATCGTAAGCCTTGGCGGAAATAAAGAAACAGACATGCTACTTCAAAAGCTTCCGGATCTTTCTTCTGCCAGGATCATACATTTGCCGGTTCCCCAATTACCGGAGCTGACTCTGAACGGAATCTACGGAGAACTCTCCATGGAAAAGACAGAATGGAAAAGCTTTATAAAAGACAGAATTAAAGAAATCCTCCGCTACAAACCGGAAGCAGTTTTTGCAGATAATGCCATGTTTTCCCTGTATCCCATCGTTCATGCTCTGCGAAAAAAACATATTCCCGTTCTTACAGCAGTAGAAAAAGACGGACAGAAGCTTCTGGTACGGATCCCATCCGGTTCTTAAAGATCTTAAACATGTAATTAATTGTATTTACAGATATATTCACATTGCGTATTTATACAGAAAGAAGGCATGTTTATGCGAGAAGAAAAATTTAAAATGGAAAGACAGGGGCTGATACAGGTGGGCGATAAAGTAAAGATCTCCGAATTTCTCTCTGCCACGAACTACAGCTATATCATTGAGCCTGCAGTAGCCATGTCTGGCTGCTACAGAAACGCAGACCGCATCAGATCCAAAGAGGGCATCATCAAAAGCATTGAGCATACGCCACGCGGCTTTATAGTTACTGCAGAATTTGACGAATAAACATATGTCCATCCGATAAGATCCGGCAATTAGCAATATGCCGGATTTTTCGCTGAAAAACTGGCTGATTTATTCTGGATTATATTATAGGAATCTGGTATTATAGAGAAGATATTTGTGTAATTTCTCTAATTATCAGGAAATTGCAAATTTTTAGAACAGAGGTGTAATATTATGAGCTGGTACAACGAAGCAATCTTCTACCATATTTATCCACTTGGACTTACAGGCGCTCCAAAAGAAAATGATTACGGAACTCCTGTACATCGACTGAACACACTGCTGCCGTGGATCGACCACATCAAAGAGATCGGATGTACTGCCTTATATATAGGGCCGCTTTTTGAAAGTGTCGGACATGGCTATGAGACAACCGATTACAAAAAACTGGATTCCCGTCTTGGAACCAATAAAGATCTCACCAATTTTGTAAAAGCCTGCCATGAAAAAGGCATCCGCGTGATCTTTGATGGTGTATTCAACCATACAGGCCGTGATTTCTTCGCTTTTAAGGATATCCAGAAAAACCGTGAGCATTCCCCTTACGTTAACTGGTACTGTAATGTAAATTTCGGCGGAAATACCGAATATAATGACGGTTTTTCCTATGAAAACTGGGGTGGATACAATCTTCTTGTAAAGCTGAACCAGCGCAATCCGGAAGTACAGAACTATATCTGTGATGTGATCCGTTTCTGGGTTTCCGAATTTGATATTGATGGAATCCGCCTGGATGCCGCTGATGTTCTGGATTTTGATTTCATGCGTATTCTACGTCATACCGCAGATGAGGTTAAGAAAGACTTCTGGCTTATGGGAGAGGTCATTCACGGAGATTACAGCCGTTGGGTAAACGGACAGACTCTTCACAGTGTAACTAACTATGCCCTTCACAAGGCACTTTACAGCGGACATAATGACCACAACTATTTTGAAATTGCTCATACAGTAAAATATCTTCAGAATATGGGAGATCTGGACCTCTACAATTTCGTGGACAACCATGACGTAGAGCGAATTCATACCAAATTGCAGAACAAAGCACATTTTGCTCCTGTACATGTACTTCTTTATACTTTACCTGGCGTTCCAAGCATTTATTACGGCTCAGAATTCGGTATTGACGGAAAAAAAGAAAAATTTTCCGATGCCAGCTTACGTCCGGCACTTGATCTTAACGATTATGCGGATGCTGCAACAAAGAACCCATGTACTGCACTGATCGCAGCCCTCGGAAAGGTCCGCCAGGGAACTCCTGCATTAAGCTACGGTTCCTACGCAGAACTGGCTCTTACAAACCGTCAGTTTGCCTTTGCAAGAGATCTGGAAGGCATACGAGTGATCGTTACTGTGAATAATGATGACAGTGATTCAGAGATGAACCTTCCAACAGGAAGTGCTCCGGAATACGTAGGTGCCCTCACAGGTCAGAAGGTTTCCGCACAGGGCGGACGGATCCGTGTCCGTGTTGCAGCAAACAGCGGTGAGATCTGGCTTCCTGCAGGAGATATGCCGGAATATAAGCCGGTTCAGACTAATGTTCCGGAAACTGCCGCAACAAAAGAGAACGAAAACGCTGCATCTGAGGCAGAAGAGGAGCAGGCGGCTGAAAACAGCACTGTAACAGAAGCTGCCCCGGAAAAAGAAGCTTCAAACGCTGAAAATACAGATAAAGCTTCTGACAATACAGCAAACGCAGCGGATATTCCGTCAACTCCTGAAGCAGAATCCTCCAATACACAGGAAACGGAAACGGTCACTGCGCCAAATCCGCACAAAACACCAGAAGAAATGACAGTAGGCGAACTTCAGGCTGCTATCCTTGCAAAAATGGCAGGAAACGGACCCGTAGATGACCAGATGAAAAAGACCGTATACGACAACATCTGGCATGATTCTCTTGTAAACTGGCTGAAGAGCTTCCGATAGGAAAAGAATAATAAAGTAAGATTCCACAAAAAACAAGGCAATCCGATCATATCTTATGCGGTGAGCCTTGTTTTTTTGTGAAAACAGATATTTATTTTACATAATATATATTATGTATAGTTATGATCCTGTTTTTCTGTAATTTAGGAGAACAAAAAAACAGCAGAGATTTCCAACTTAAATAGGTCAGAAATCCCCACTGCTTTTATCATTCTGTTTATTATCTCTCATCAAAAGGTACAAAATCTGCATGATGCCCCACATACTTATAAGCAGGACGGATGATCTTATTGGCACTGATCAGCTCTTCCAGACGATGTGCACTCCAGCCAGGCATACGTGCGATGGCAAAGATCGGAGTAAAAAGTTCTTCCGGAATACCAAGCATTGAGTAAACGAAGCCACTGTAGAAGTCAACATTTGCGCAAACATTTTTGAACAGCTTTCTGTGTTCCATGACCAGTTTTCCGGCAATACCCTCAACCTTATCATAGAGCTTAAATTCATCTATCATTCCTTTTTCCTCTGCAAGAGCCTGTGCAAAACGTTTCAGGATCACTTCTCGCGGATCGGAGAGTGTATAAACTGCATGTCCCATACCATAGATCAGACCTGCATGATCAAATGCTTCTTTATTCAGTATTTTCTGCAGATATGCTGTGATCTCCTCATCACTTTCCCAGTCCTTTACATTGGCCTTCAGATCTGTAAACATGTTCTGGACCTTCAGGTTGGCACCACCATGACGCGGTCCCTTCAGTGAACCGATGGATGCAGAGGTAGAAGAGTAGCTGTCTGTTCCGGAAGATGTTACTACATGTGTGGTAAAAGTAGAGTTATTACCACCGCCGTGCTCTGCATGAAGTACAAGTGCGATATCAAGGACCTTGGCCTCAAGCTCTGTATAATTGCCGTCCGGACGAAGCATCAGAAGGATATTCTCGGCAAGTGAAAGCCCCTTCTGCGGATTGCGGATAAAAAGTGTCTCGTCTTTACGGAAATGACGGTATGCGTGATAGGAGTAAACCGCGATTTCAGGAAGCTTAGCGATCAGTTCCAGAGACTGGCGGAGTACATTCTCCACAGAAATATCTTCCGGGTTATCATCATATGTATAGAGAGCAAGTACGCAGCGCTCCATAGCATTCATAATATTGGCATTGGTTCCCTTCATGACAACGTCACGGACAAAACGTCCTCCCAGATCCTCCATGTCAGAAAGAAGCTCAAGAAATCTGGAAAGCTCTTCCTTGCTGGGAAGCTTACCGAAAATCAGAAGATAGATCGTCTCCTCAAAACCAAAACGTCTGTCCTTCAGTCCGTTTACGATATCCTGCACATCGATTCCCCGGTAATACAATGCACCGTCTGCAGGAATACGTCTGCCATTGACCAGCTTATAGCCGGTAACATCGGAAATCTCAGTAAGACCTGTGAGAACACCTTTACCTGCGGAATCACGAAGTCCTCTTTTTACATCGTATTCCACATAAAGGTTGGGATCGATGTGATGATTCTCTACCAGTTCCTTTTCAAAGAATTTCATTCTGCCTTTCAGCTGTTCGGAGTCCTCCAGACTCATCATTTCATGCTTTTTTTCCATAATTTTTTCCTCGTTTCCCCATTGTATATTAAAAAACACTGATACAGTTAAGATTGGTTACATCTTTGTAATCAGTGTTCGGGTATGGCATACATTTGTGTTTACCTGGTTAATAATTCTACAGTAAAAGTTTCGAAAATGCAAGAGGGTATTTCTTTTTTTCGTGTATAAATATTCATAATATGACCTAATTCATCTATTATTACATTTATTCATCAAAATCCGTCTGGTTTCCACAACGAATCTATGTTATGATTATTCCGTAATTTTTCTTATAATAGTAGTTTGTTTCACATCGGACTGCTGCCGCCTATCTCTTTCACTTGCTGTCGGAATCGGATTCACCACAGCAAGTGAGAGCGGGATCTGGGATATTTTCCCGTCGATCATACAGTCCGTTTTTGCGCAAAATGTAGTTGCTGTTGTATTTATCATATCCATTGTTTTAAGCTGTATCCTGCCTGAAAACATGGACATTGAAAAGATCAAGGAATAGGGATGTAAAAATGTTTAAAATTCTCATTGCAGAAGATGACCTGGAACTCCGCCAGCTTTTCCGGCATGTCCTCTTAAAAAACGGTTATACAGTAAAAGGGGTCTCTGACGGACAGGAAGCGCTGGATGCCCTGGAAAAAGATTATTACGATCTGATCATTTCGGACATAATGATGCCCAACATGGATGGCTATGAACTGGTCCGCTCACTCAGAGATGCCGGAGATTCCATTCCTGTACTTATGGTCACTGCCAAAGATGCTTTTGATGATATGCGTATGGGATTTCTGTCCGGTACCGATGATTATATGGTGAAACCGGTCAATATCAATGAACTGGTTTTGCGGGTAGGTGCACTTCTCCGCAGAGCACAGATGATCAATGAGCGGAAACAGCGAATCGGAGATACCATTTTGGAGTGCGATTCCCTGACGGTCTCCACCTCCTCGGAAAGTATGGTACTTCCTCAGAAAGAATTCATGCTCTTATATAAGATGGTTTCTTTTCCGGGAAAAATCTTTACCCGGCAACAGCTTATGGATGATATCTGGGGATATGATTCCGCAAGCGATGCCCACACAGTAGATGTCCACATTGGAAGGCTTCGGGAACGCTTTCGCGATAATCCGGATTTTAAGATCGTGACGATCCGTGGAGTTGGATATAAGGTGGTAAAGGCATGAAAAAGAAACTCTTCATAAATTTAAGCATTCGTTTACGTTTTATCTTTATGATCATGTTGGAGCTTGTCTGTGTATCTCTGATATCCTGGCTTGTTATGGATGTACTGCATATTTCAGCTGTTCCGAACATCGTATGGATCATCCTGGCCAGCGTGACCGCAGGGGGTGTCCTTAACAACTTTCTCAGTATCCGGTATTTCGGTCCTGTACTAAAGCTGAAAAAAG
Source organism: Blautia fusiformis (assembly GCF_020686995.1). NCBI lineage: Bacteria > Bacillati > Bacillota > Clostridia > Lachnospirales > Lachnospiraceae > Blautia > Blautia fusiformis. The sequence goes on along the minus strand of NZ_JAJEPT010000013.1, from coordinate 17,005 downwards.
CCATGCAACAGGTTGCTGAAGGCGATTTTTCCGTCCGACTGGAAACGGAAAAGCAAATGAAGGAAATCCGGGATATTTATTCTAATTTCAACCTGATGGTCCAGGAACTGGAAGCAACGGAGATTCTGCAGACAGACTTTGTTTCCAATGTTTCCCACGAATTCAAAACTCCCATCAGTGCTATTGAGGGTTATGCAACTCTGCTGCAGGATGATGACATGCCTATATCAGAAGAGCAGGAGCAGTACATCAGCAAAATCCTTTTTAACACCAGAAGGCTTTCCCACCTGGCAGGAAATATCCTGTTGCTGTCCAAGATCGAACACCAGTCGATCCAGACCCGTCAGAACTGGTACCGTCTGGATGAGCAGATCCGACAATCCATTGTTATGATGGAACCGAAATGGTCAGAAAAAGAAATTGAATTTGATGTGGACATGATGGATGTGGAGTATCTTGGAAACGAAAATCTCATCTGTCATGTATGGGACAATCTGCTTTCCAATGCTATCAAATTCAGTCCCTGTGGTGGTACGATCTATATCCGGATGATGCCGGAAGGAGAAAAGATCCGTTTTTCCATAGAAAACGAAGGCCCCCAGATCAGTGAATACTCCATGAAACATATCTTTGACAAATTTTACCAGGGCGACAGTTCCCATAAACAGGAGGGAAACGGTCTTGGACTTGCCCTTGTAAAACAGATCCTGAACCTGTGTAAGGGAACCGTTTCCGTGGAAAATATTCCCGGAAGCGGCTGTCGTTTTACTGTTATACTGTAAAACAAATATTTTACACATATCCATAAAACCAAAAAACAGCGGACACCTTATTTTTCATGAGGTTCTTCCGTTGTTTTTTATTTATATAAACTTTTTCATAAACTTCAACAATTGTTGAGAAACAGTTGATGTTAAGTTGCAGATCATCTTTTAAAGTATAGGATAGTTATTTATGAAAAAATACAGGAGATATGGACTATGTTATTAAAAAAAGCACCTGCCTACCGGAAAGCAGAAAAGGAAGATTTTTCAATAATCCGGGAATTTATCCGAAGAAATTATAAAGACCGCTGGGAGTTTGAGGAAACACATACCGAAAAACGTCTGACCAGACTTTTCTTTTACACCTATATGATATACAGAGATAGCGTTACCGTGGCAACCTACCGTGATCAGGTAGTTGGGGTGCTCATTACCGGTAAAGAATCTCATGGCCATTTTGCCCCGGTTTTCCGTTTGAAAAAAGGCTATCATTTCCTGCGCCTGAAGTTTACTAAGGAAGGCCGGAAGAATCTGGAGCATTTTAACAAACTTCAGGATATGAAAAAACAATTGACTGTTTCCCCGGAGAAACCGACTCCCGGAAATATCCTCTTTCTTTATGTAAGCAAAGATTACCGCAGAAACGGAATCGGTACCGGGCTTCTCAAACAGATTTCAACAGAGAAGGATACGGATTATTCCATATATATGGACCAGCTGGATCAAAGAACCTTTATGGAAAGTCATGGTTTCGTAAAGAAAAACGAGGTTTCCCAGATGCGGGAGCTAAACAAAAAACGCTTCCGGGAAAGTGTAGCTCTTTATAAAAAAGAACCGCGTTGCGAAACACATTCATAAATTACGCAGGAGATAAATGGAAAATGAAAAAAATTGGAATCATGGCTGACAGCCACAGTGGCATTTTAAAACAAGAAGCAGAGGAACTGGATATTCATGTCCTTCCCATGCCTTTTTATCTGAATGGAGAACTGTTTCATGAAGACCTGGATTTTTCCAGAACAGGATTTTATGAGAAGCTGCGTGAAGGAGCAGATGTTTCAACTTCACAGCCTTCCCCACAGGAAGTTATGGAAATGTGGGACGAAATGCTTTTATCTTATGATCAGATCCTCTACATTCCGTTGAGCAGTAGTTTAAGCGGTTCCTGCATGACTGCTGCCGCCTTGTCTCAGGAACCCAAATACGAAAACAAAGTGTTTGTGGTAGACAACGGGCGTGTTTCCACACCCCTTCACCGTTCCATTCTGGATGCGATAGACCTTGTGGAAGATGGATATACAGCACCGCAGATCAAGGATATTCTGGAAGCATCCCGTGAAAAAACCGTGATCTATGTCGGATTAAGCACACTGGAATATCTGAAAAAGGGAGGCCGTATCAATACCACCACAGCACTGGCCGCAAATCTTCTCAATATCAAACCGGTTATGAAATTTGGAACCGGTAAGCTGGATGTTTTCCAGAAATGCAGAGGCATGAAAAAATCAAGAAAAGCCATGATCGATGCTATGCACAGAGAATTGGAAACAACTTTCAAAAAAGAATATGATGCTGGAAAAGTATATCTTATGGCTGCCTCCAGCAGCACTGCGGAAATTACCGCAGACTGGATCTCACAGATCCGGGAAAGCTTTCCGGGAATGGATGTGATGTGTGATGATCTTTCCCTTGGACTTTCCTGCCATATTGGCCCGGACGGACTGGGAATCGGATGTTCCTGCATGCCTTTATAAAAAACGTCTCAATATTTTCTGCAAATAATCCAGGGTTGTGGTATGATATTGTTATCAATACATAACAGGCAGATTTTATCTGTTATTATAGCACTTCCAACCATTCATGTTCTGCACAGCTGAACTTGATGCAGTAATTTCTGGAAGTGCTATGATCAGAAGGGAGAAATTATCATGGCAAAAACAATTAAAGAATTAACACAGGATCTTCTTCAGGCACCATCTGCATGCAAAGAAGTAAAAGAAGCGGCACAGAATTATCTGGATGCGGCAGGAACTGAGAAAGAAGCAGATGCGGCAACTGCTTACGTAAAAGAGCTGGAAGCAGATATCATGCCCATCGACGGACTGATCTCTTTTGCAGGTTCTGACATGGGTGCACAGGTATTTGGCGCAGATGACGCAAAAAAGATCCTGGCTCATGCTGAGGAGATCAAAGCTTCCGGTGCAAAATACTGTGACTGCCCAGCATGTGCAGCCTGCGAAGCACTTCTGAACAAAAAAGCAGAAATTCTGAAGTAATCACATGGCCCAGTTTGAAATTGAGATCAAGCTTCCATTAAAGAATCTTAAGGAAACCCTGAAATTTCTGACAGAGCAGGGATTTCAGGAGACAGCACAGATCCAGGAAGAAGATACCTATTTTAACAGTGTCTATCATGATGTAAAAAAACGTGATGAAGCACTGCGTATCCGAACAAGCACAGACTGCAGATCCGGTATTTCTAAGACTCAGATTAATTTTAAGGGGCCCAAACTGGATAAAATCTCCATGTCCCGAATGGAACTGGAAACAGAAGTATCCGATGCAGAAGTGCTTAAAAATATTCTCATCCATCTGGATTTTTCTCCGGTAGCGTCGGTCATGAAAATGCGAAAGTATATGAAATGTGGCAGATTTACCGCCTGTCTGGATCAGGTAGAGGGACTTGGAGACTTTCTGGAGCTTGAGGTGATCACAGAGCAGGAAAGTGAGCGGAAAGAAATTTTATCCAAAATGGAAGATCTGCTTGCCATATTGGGATATCACATGTCGGACACTGTACAGACTTCTTATCTCAGTATGCTTCCGAAAAAAATTAAATAAAAATCTTTTTTAAACCAGCAGGAATATTTTCGTGTGAGTATCTAAGGTACAGAATACGGAAATGTTCCTGTTTTTTCTTTTCTTACAATTCTTCGGCGTTCCAAGTTTATCTACCATACTATAAATCCCATATCACAAAGCAACATCAAACCACATTCAATGTACATGTCATTACTATTGACCAATTGTGTTTTTTGTTGTTTTGTGTTTATTTTTATGTGGTTTATTGAATGTTTACAAGATTTTTCGTATTTTATATGTGGATTTATTGATATTTTTTCAAAAAAGCCCTTTACAAATCCACACAATCGGGCATATAATGAAGTCACAAACAACAAGAAAGCATATTAAAGCAATCGTAAACACAACAACAAACCACATTTAAACACGGAGGGAATATATTATGAAAATTCTTGAATCTAAATTCGTACAGGGTTTTATCAAAATGGCAGACGATGGATATCAGCAGGGATGGCACGAGAGAAACGGTGGAAACTTAAGCTATCGTCTGAAAGCAGAAGAAGTAGAGATGATCCGTCCACGACTGAACGCACCTGGAGAATGGACCCCTATCGGTGTTGAGGTTCCGGGACTGGCAGGAGAGTTTTTCCTGGTAACAGGAAGTGGAAAATACTTCCGTAATATCATCGTTGACCCGGAAGTATGTCTTGCGATCATTGAGCTTGACGAGACAGGAACCAATTACCGTATCCGCTGGGGTCTTGTAGAGGGAGGAAGACCGACCAGCGAGCTCCCGACACATCTTATGAACCATGAAGTAAAGAAAAAGCTTACCAACGGAAGACATCGTGTTATTTATCATGCACATACCACCAATACCATTGCACTTACCTTTGTTCTTCCTCTGGATGACAAAGTATTCACCCGTGAACTCTGGGAATCTGCAACAGAGTGTCCGGTAGTATTTCCGGATGGTGTGGGAGTTATCGGATGGATGGTTCCAGGCGGAAGAGAAATCGCGATCAAAACTGCTGAACTGATGAAAAAATATGATGTGGTTATCTGGGCGCATCATGGTATGTTCTGCTCAGGCGAGGATTTCGACCTGACCTTCGGACTTCTTCATACCGTTGAAAAATCCGCAGAGATCCTGGTTAAGATCTTATCCATGGCTCCGCAGAAACTGCAGACCATCACACCGAATGACTTCCGTGCTCTTGCAAAAGATTTCAAAGTAACTTTGCCGGAAGAATTCCTTTACGAAAAGAAATAAAATCCTTCATATGCAGCAAATCCTATAATCGGTATCTCTATCTGAAACTTTATCAGAAACAACCAAATATTTGCTGATTTTTGCCGATAAATCTGGTATGATAAAAACATATCTGGTTTATCAGCAAATTAATATCAGAAAGGATATGGGATAAAGTATGGAAGAATTATATAAAGCGATCGAAGAGAAGATCAAAGCAAGCGGATACCCGCGAAAGATTTCCGGAGAGGACGTTTACGACGACATCTGCGATCAGATCGATGGGAAAGAGAATGGAAGCTATGTGCTGCTTTCCAAATTTGATGATGATGTGATCTTTGAATATCATATCTCAATTATGGACAGTGAATTTAATCTGGGTGTTCTTACCATGCGTACTCCGGAGGGTGTATTCGAGACAGATTTTGATAAATAAGTTAAGTACGGATTTTGATTTTGGGTCATGGATATAATACAGATGTCCATAATCACTGCTTAAGGTTTTTTGAACCCTACAGGGAATTTGAGATTTTCTTGATCTGATTAAATATATAGAGGCAGTTGATTTACATAATTTATATTATGTGAACTAACTGTCTCTATATTTATATGCAATGCATGTCAAACGAATCAGTTGCTCCGCAGTCCCATTATTCATCAGTCCTCGCGAAGACGTACCGCCTTGGCCGCCTGACGCCGTCTAGCATCATCCAGAGCCGCATAATGCTTCTTAGTAGTATTGACATCCTTATGACCCAAAACATCCGCTACAAGGTAAATATCACCGGTTTCCTGGTACAGGGCAGTACCATAGGTGCTGCGAAGCTTATGCGGGGTGATCTTTTTTGTAGTTGTGATCTCCCTGGCATATTTTTTAACCAGATTCTCGATAGCCTGAACACCGATCCGGCGGCGTTGGGTAGAATAGAAGAGAGCGTGCTCATGGCCTGCCAGAGGCGTAATATTCTCCCTGACTTCCAGATATTTCTTCAACGCTTTTTCTACTTCAGGACCAAAGTATACAACCATTTCATTTCCGCCTTTTCGGGTAACTTTGATTCCATTGTTTTTGAAGTCTACATCCTCAACATCCAGTCCGACACATTCCGATACTCGAATCCCGGTACCAAGAAGGAGAGTAACAATAGCAAGATCTCTGTCCTTCGTTTTTTCATGGTACATCCGTTTCTGCCCGGTCAGCGTATCTCCGCAATGCTCAATATAATCCAGCAGCATGGCAACCTCATCTGTATCCAGACGAATAATATTCTTATCATGGATCTTGGGCACATCGATCAGAACAGACGGATTGGTGGTAATCATTTCATGTTTATAATAATAAGCATAAAAACTTCTTAAAGCAGAAATTTTACGTTTGACGCCACGTTCACCATTTGTTTCCGTTTTGGAAGAGTCCGCGGATTTATAAACTTTGAGAAATTCTTCATATTCCTCAAGATCAACAGCTTTGACCTGATCCAGAACATCAACTGTAAAATCCGACATGGTTTTGTCTTTGAACATTGGATTTTGCTCCAGTAAAAACTGGAAAAATATACGAATGTCATATGCATAGGAAATTCTGGTCTTGGTTGTAGTCGTTGCATCAATAGCCCGGAAATAATCCCTGCAAAATGGCGGAAGCGTTTTTAAAACCTCACGGAGTTTTAAAGTATTGTCAATGTCATTTTGTTCGTGGTAAGTAATTTTGTTATCCATAAAAACTCCTTAATATATAAATTTTACATAATTTGCAGGAAATACCTGAAACATCTGTTAAAAGAAGTGGTTTTACACTCATCTATATCTATACGACAAACCCGAGTTTTTCAAATAGATGGGTAGTGCAAACGGCTACTTCCGTAGATTTTCATCAAAAATAACGGTAAACGGCCCGTCATTTTCCAAAGATACTTTCATATCTGCACCAAAAATTCCGTGTTCCACAACCGGAACCTGTTTACTGGCTTCCGAAATAATATATTCATATAATTTATTTGCTTCATCCGGTGCACCGGCTTCTATAAAGCTTGGACGGTTTCCCTTACGGCAGTTTGCATATAAGGTAAACTGTGAAACCAAAAGCAATTCCCCGTTTACATCCGCCAGGGACAAATTGGTCTTTCCATTTTCATCCTCAAAAATACGAAGTCCCAGAAGCTTTTTCAGATACCAGTCTGCATCCTCTTTGGTGTCCTCACGGCCAACGCCGATCAGAACAAGAAACCCTTTTCCAATTTTTCCGACAATTTCTCCGTCTACTTTGACTTCTGCATGATTTACACGCTGAATTACAAATTTCATAACCTGTTCTTCCTCCGTCTCCGTCTGTTTTTCTGCTTCAATCGAAAGCCTATATATTTCGCCTGAATAAATTTAACTAAAAATGTAAACATTCGTTTAATTTCATCCCAAGCCCCGGACCAGATTCTGTTTTTTTCCGCTTTTACTGTAACTTCCTGTGCTTTTGATACGGATTTTTTCACCGGCATTGGCAGGACCTTTCCGGAAACGGGGTCTACACAATCAATATCTCTATAAAACTCAGCATCTGCAGACATATCTTTTTCATCAAGACTACGTCCGATCAGCTTCCATACGGCAGCATTCAGCACAGCAAATACAGGAACTCCAACGATCATTCCCGGAACTCCAAATAAACCACCACCGACCATGATTGCAACAATAACCATAAAGCTGGACAGTCCGGTCGACTCACCCAGGATCTTTGGTCCAAGGATATTTCCGTCAAACTGCTGAAGGATCAGAATAAAGATCAGGAAATACAGGCTCTGAATGGGATCTACCAGCAAAATAAGAAGAATACATGGAACTGCTCCCAGATATGGCCCGAAAAACGGAATAACATTTGTAACACCAACGATCACACTGACCAGAATCGCATATGGGGTTCCGATGATCGATGTTCCAACATAACACAATACACCGATAATTGCGGAATCCAGGATCTTTCCGCTGATAAATCCACCAAAGGTTTTATGCGTAAAACGCATGGAATGAACAAGAAAGGTTGCCCATTTGGTTGGAAGAACTGCATAAACAGCCATTTTTGCCTTGGCAACAAATCCCTCTTTATCCGCCAGTATATAAAGAGATACGATCGCTCCAATAAGGAAATTCTTCAGAAAAACAAGAAGATCCAGAAAGCTTGCGGATATATTTTTCATCATAAACTGCATCTGGGGAAGGATCGTATTTGTCAGATACTCCTGTAATCTACTGGAATATTGATTGATCTGGCTGATCATATCCGGATTCAGTTTCCATCCCTTTTCCACGACGGAGTTTAACCAGTTTTCCACTACACTTACGTAATGAGGAAAACTGTAAATAATATTCATGATGCTTCGAATCAATTGAGGAAGGATCATCATGACAAGGGCATAAATGACCAGAAACATAAGAAATACAGAAAGGATCACACAGATCCAGCGTACTACTTTCCTCCCCTTTTTCTGAAGTGCTTTATTCCTTTTTTCAAAAATCGGAAAAATGATCTTCCTCTCCAAAAAATTAACAATGGGAGTTAGCAGATATGCTATGGCAGCTCCGTAAATGATCGGCGCCATAATACCGAAAAATGTTTTAATTCCGGTGATCAGAGATTTCATATGGAAAATCCCGTAATAAAATAAAATACTGGCAGCAATAACCAGAAATGCAGTCACACCTAACTGCACATAGCGATGGTTCCAACGAATTTTCATAGTAATTTCCTCCACCAGGTGATTATAACATAGCATCTCTGGTTTGTGTCTAAAAAAAACATAAACATTATTTTCCAATAACCTGCAAAGATAAATTCCGACTTCAGGGTATCGCGCTGATACAGAAAACACCCCGCCATAAAATGGCAGGGTGCCTAAAAATCTGATGTTTATTTTTTCAGGCTGTCATAAATGTGAATGGCTTCGATAATTGCCTTCGCAGTTCCATCAATGCCAAGCTTGCTGCTATCCAGACAAAGATTATAGCTGTCCGCAGATCCCCATTTCTTGTTGGTATAATAATTATAGTAGCTGGAACGGCTTTTGTCTGTCTTGTTGATCATGTCCTTGGCCTCTTTGGCATTTTTATTGTATTTCTGAGCAATACGGTTGATACGCCAGTCAAGGTTTGCATGAACAAATACACTGAAACAATCCGGATTATCTGCAAGTGCATAATCCGCACATCTGCCGACCATTACACAGGGACCTTCTGAAGCCAGCTTCTTGATTGCCTCAAACTGTGCAAGAAAAATCTTATGGTTCATAGGCATGTCTGTAAATCCGGCTGAGGAATACCCAAATGAATAAGTATCCATTACAAGAGAATAAAGAAAACTGTTTGTTGGCTTCTCATCATGATGCTCAAACAGCTCCTTGCAGATCCCACTGTCATTGGCTGCGTGCTCCAGCAGCTCTTTATCATAGCATTTGATTCCAAAATATTTAGCAACTTCCTGGCCGATCTGTCTTCCGGCGCTGCCATATTTACGACCGATAGTAATAATAGAACTTGTTGTATTGTTACTCATAACAGCCACATCCTTTCTGCTCAGATTCAGCGAATTTGCAAATATTAACTCCGCTTCCTCTTTAATATAGTTATTATACACTATATTCCACAAGTTTTCCAGCTATTTTCGCAATTTTGTCAGCAATTTAACAAAATATTCCGGAAGTGGGGCTGTAAATTCCATATATTCCCCGGTACGTGGATGAACAAATCCAAGGATCATTGCATGAAGTGCCTGTCCCTCCAGATGATAGGGATTTCTGGATGAACCATACACCGTGTCCCCAAGAAGCGGATGTCCGATACTGGCCATGTGCACACGGATCTGGTGGGTACGTCCTGTTTCAAGACGACATTCCACATACGTGGCCTCGCCAAAACGTTCCAGCACTTTGTAATGTGTTATTGCATCTTTACCATTTTTATGATTGATGGCCATTTTTTTACGATCTGTCGGATGCCGTCCAATAGGTCCCTCTATGGTTCCCTCATCCTCTTTCAGATTTCCCTGCACAACTGCCCGGTAGCGTCTGCGGATACTGTGACGTTTCAGCTGTTCTGCCAGATCCCGGTGAGCAATATCATTTTTGCATACCAATAGTGCCCCAGTGGTATCCTTATCAATTCTGTGGACAATTCCAGGCCGCATCACTCCGTTAATACCGGAAAGGCTGTCACCACAATGTGCCATAACTGCATTGACCAGTGTTCCCTGATAATGCCCGGCTGCAGGATGTACAACCATCCCTTTGGGCTTATTAACGATCAGTACATCTTCATCCTCGTAAAGAATATCCAGCGGAATATCCTCCGGAACGATATCCGGCTCACTGGAATCCGGGATCTCCAGATGGATCCTGTCATTTTCACGGACCTTATAATTAGATTTGGCAGCCTTCTCTCCCACGGTAATCTGTCCTTCTTTCAGAAGTTTCTGAAGGAAAGACCTGGAAAGACCGCTGTCTTTCTCAGCAAGATAGCGGTCGATTCGTATACCTGATTCTTCTTTTTCTACTGTATAATCATATATTTCCATTTATATCTCCTACAAGAACAGACAAATGCATTATATCTCTGCCCGGATCACTGTTTGATATTCAGAAACGCAAAATCATCATCTCTGTATTTCGTGCATACAAACAGGATCAGAAAAATTCCACTTACAACCACATAAACATCCGCAAGATTAAATACCGGAAAATCGATCAGGGAGAAATAGATAAAATCGATCACATACCCTCTGAAAAAACGATCGATAAAATTTCCCAGTGCACCAGCTGCAAGTACTGTAGCAATGGTGAGCAACGGCAGATAAAACCGCTCTTTCGGAATACGGATCCATGCATAGAGGATCACTCCCAGAAACAGTACACTCACAATGGCAAAAAAGAGTACACTTCCCTGAAACATTCCAAACGCAATTCCCCTGTTTTCCGGATAGAGATAATGGAGTTCAAGTACGCCAGGAATCAGCGAAACCGATGGTTGTCCTTTCAGATACAGATATGACAGCCATTTTGCTCCCTGATCCGCAGCCACGAGTAAGATCAGCAAAAAAATGTCCCCCGACATACACTTACTAAAAGACATTTTCTGATGATGGTTAACACGACTGATCATAGAGTTATCTCCTGAATACAGGAAAGCATTTCTTCATCGGTAACTGTTTTGTCGATCAAGCTTTTTCCGATACCATCCATCAGGATAAACCTGATATGTCCCTGTTCCATTTTTTTGTCTTTCTTTGTTGCGAAAAGAACTTCTTCCGGGATAAGACCATCTACATGCACCGGAAGATCGTAATCCGAACATCCCTGGCAGATTTCCTGATATTCTTCTTTGGTCAGAAGTCCTCGTTTCATGGAAAGATATGCCGCAGCTACCAGTCCGACTCCCACACACTGTCCGTGGAGCAGGGTGAAATTCTTAAGTTTTTCTACTGCATGCCCCACAGTATGTCCCAGGTTAAGAAGCGCACGCTCTCCCTGTTCCTTAGGATCACGCTCCACAACGCCTGCTTTGATCTCACAGCATCTGCGTACCATTCTGGCAATCCGTTCCATATCCAGCTTTTTGATCCCTTTCTGCTCACAGCATACATAGCGGAAAAAATCTCCATCACAGATCAATCCTGTTTTTAAAATCTCACCCATTCCGCAGGCAAACTGTTCTGCCGGAAGCGAAGAAAGAGTGCTTAGATTCATATATACAAGACGTGGCTGGTGAAAAGCTCCTACCATGTTTTTGTATTGCTGAAAATCTACGCCGGTTTTTCCGCCAACGCTGCTGTCTACCTGTGCAAGCAGTGTTGTCGGTACCTGAATGAAGTCAATCCCCCTGAGATAAGTTGCCGCGCCAAATCCGGTAAGGTCGCCTACCACACCACCGCCTAATGCAACAAGCAGACTTTTTCGGTCAAGACCATTTTGGATCAGGGCCTGATACAATGCCGAAACGGTATTAAGGTTTTTGTTTTTTTCTCCTGCCTCAAAGGTGAACACAGAAATATCGGAACTTACCTCACTTAAAACCTGTTTTACAGATTCTTCATACAGTGGTCCCACATTAGAATCTGTTACAATGCAGATTTTTCTGTCAACAAGTCCTTCTTCCTTCATAACCTGTGCCAGATTAGAAAAATCTTCTTCAAAACAGATGGGATAATGAAAATCACCTTCTCGTTTTACAAGTAATTTTGATGCTGTCATTGCGTTTTCCTCCTAGCTGTTCAGATATAAAGCAGAATCCGTACCCCAAGACGTCCTTTTTTTGTCTGACGGGATACCCCATCATAAATAAAACGTCCCTTTTTCCGAACGGATATGATGTCTCCCTCTTTGGGCTCATAACCATTGGATGTGATCAGTTTTCCATTTACAAAAACAAGCCCTTCTTCAATACAATGCACAATACTGCTTCTGGAAGTCCCAAAAGCCAGTGCGATCAGAGAATCCAGGCGTACGGACGCACAGGTTCCACTAACTGGTTTCAGTTCCGGCCTCGGAAGATCACCCGGATCTTCTATCTTCGACGCCACAACTGTGGTATGTCTTACACGACACAGATTCTCCAGAAAAAAATCTGTCATCTGACGCAGACAGAAAAAGCTCGCAGTATGATCTTCTATAAGAATATCCCCAACAACACTCCTGTCAACCCCAAGATTCAGGATCGCTCCCAAATAATCCCGATGTGTCAGATCTTCTGAAAATTTCACTGCTTTTGGCTCAAGCCGGATACAATCAATGGGATAATCCCATGTAAAAGCAAGAGCATCAGGGTGAAAGGCTACCATCTGACGCTCTGCATTCTCATATCCGCCAAAACCTTCCGCTGTAACACCCAGCTTATGAAAATTCTGACTGTTTAAAATATTCCGTTCATTTAAATTAAGAAAATCCGTAAATGTGGTAATATCTCTCTGATAGGCCAGATTTGCCAGTTCACGGATTCTCTTAACAAAAAGTTCTTCTTTATCCATGAGGTTAATAACCCACTCTAACAGACGGCACAGAACCGCCAAGGATATTCTGAAGATCACCTGTAATATCTACATTATATGGTCCAAGTACAAAAATATAGCTGGATACCTGCTGAAGGCTTCCTCCAAGTGAATAACATGCACCGGAAGTAAAATCGATGATCCTCTGTGCAAGCTCCACATCGATTCCTTCAAGATTCAGGATCACGGTAGAATTATCGACCAGTGTATCCGCAATTTCTCTTGCTTCCTCCATGGTTGTAGGCTTGATCACACAAACTTCCATATTTGCAGCCTGGGAAGAACGCTTGCTTGTACGCATTGGGGTGATCTTGGAAGAAGGTGCCGGTCTGGAAATACGTTCCTGCCTTGCCGGGGCCTTGGCTGCAGCTGTCTTTGCAGATGACTTAGCAACAGGTGCCTTAACCGTTTCATCTTCCGGCTCATCCTCCAGAAAATCCTCTTCCTCGTCATTTTTTTTCTTGGAAAATTTCTCAAAAAATTTCTTCTTTGGTTTCTCTTCCATATCATCATCTTCATCGAGGAAATCGTCATCATAATCGTCCTCATCCTCAAGAAGGCTATCATCTAACAATTCGTCATCGTCATAATCGTCGTTCAGTTTGATGGCATCTAAAAACTTGTCTAAAACGCCCATTTTAAATCTCCAATCTTATTAGTCTTATAATGCGTAATTTCTTGCACCAAAAATACCAGTGCCTACACGCACCATCGTAGCGCCCTCCTGCACGGCAACCATGTAATCTCCGGTCATTCCCATACTCAGAACACTCATAGTAACATTATTAATGTTTTTAGCAGCAATGTCAACACTTAATTTCTTAAGTTCACGGAAAATTTCGCGATTTTCCTCTGCATTATCAACATAGGGAGCAATTGTCATGAGCCCCTTTATCCGAATGTGTGAAAAATCTGCGATCTGTTCTATAAGCGGTAAAACTTCTTCCGGTTTCAGACCAAATTTACTTTCTTCCTGCGCTACATTTACTTCTATAAGGATCGGAACAATAACCGCTTTTTTCGCTGCTTCTTTTTCAATCGTCTCGGCCAAGCGAAGCGAATCTACAGAATGGATCATTGCAACTTTATCCACAATATATTTTACTTTATTACGCTGAAGATGTCCGATCATATGCCATTTGACATCTGAAGGCATCTGATCATATTTATCCACGATCTCCTGCACTTTGTTCTCTCCAAAGACACGTGCTCCGGCATCATAAGCCTCCTTCAGCATTTCCACCGGTTTGGTTTTGCTTACTGCGATCAGTGTGACTTCATTCGGATCTCTGTTAATTTTATTGCAGGATTCATTAATATTTTTCTGCACCTGTGCCAAATTTTCCGCTACCATGATATAAATCCTCCTTTAATTAGTAAAGTATATCCTGTTCACTTACTTTATCTGCATTTTTCACAATACGGTCATATCGGACAAGCCCATTATAGGTTTCCTTTGATACAACCGCATATTCCTCATTTTCATCCAGGATCTCGATCCGGCGGAATACCGCATATCCCTGATTGACACAGAAAACTCCCTCCAAAACTTCTGTATCTCCGATGATAAACTTCTCTCCACTATCCGGCTCAACAAGAGCATCACCTTCTTTAAATTTATTCTTGTCTACGTAATAAATATAGCTTGTTTCCTGTGTTTCTTTGTCTGTGATCTCATCACGGCCATAGATACCGGCACTGACAAAGGTTGTCGTACTGTCGCCTTTTTTATTTCTTCCGGAAAGCATAAATCCGGATTGCTGTGTTTCATCATCCGTCGTAAGATATTTGGAAGGTATTGCATAAAACTCCTTCGTTACGATAGAAGATAACGGGATCTTTAAACCTGTCACATTGTTCGTGACAAGTTCTATTTCCAGAAACCGGTCTGACGCATATCGGATCAGTCCCTTATTAAAATCAATCTTACCGTATTTAGCCCCATCGATCTCCATGATCGAAAAGTCTCCTGTCTGCGTCAGATCATCTTTCAGGAACTTGACACGGATCGATGTACGCTCCTTCAGATTAGCAGCCTGCTTCTCACTTAAAGGAATCAAAAGACTCCAGCGTTCATCTGTAATGATCGTATAAATATCATCTCCGGCCTTTATCTGTCCATCTGTTTTCAGATCCGTTTCCTGATAGGAATTCTGATCAAAATCAGCAGCTGTGACATTATCAACGGTTTTGGTTTCGTAGCCATCTGTAGAATACAGGATGATCCCGTCTGTCTGCGCACGGCGGATATTCGGATCACTGGAAACTATTGTTGTAACTGTGGCTTCCTCTCCATCTTCAGACGTCGTGCTTGCAGAAGAAGCTCCCGAACTGTCTGAAGCATACTGAAGGATGCTTCCATTGAGCTGATATTTAAAACTATAGGCACTGTTGAATTTGCTGGGATCAAATCCTTTGGAAAAGCTTTGCATATTACTGCGTATATCCGCCAGCTCCTCTCTGTTCAGAGAGGTTACATTGTCTGCAGATCTTGAACTGTTCAGACTGTAGACAGCACCGTTGGCATTGATCTTGGTACCTTCCCTTGCGTAATATGTAACGTAACCGCCCGCATCTGCCTGCACTACGTTCTCTGTCATGATCGCCAGCCCTGTGTATGTCTCATTCATGGATAACGGACCGGAGGGAACCTGATAAGATTCCATATGAGAAGCTGTAAGATAAAGAATCACACTAAAGATCATATAGATAAAAATTGCTCCGAACATTACAGTTCCAATGTTCAGACCAAAAATTTTACGAAGCTTTGCTAAGAATCCCGGAGTTTTTCCGGAATGTACTTTATTATCCGGCAAATGAATGCCTCCTTTACATCGTTCATCTCTTAAAGTTCGTTTTATTGTAACATTTTATTTAAATGAATACAAGCTTTAAAACGTGCGAACATACTTTCCGAATATCCGTTTGCCATTTTTTCAAAAGTATGTTATACTATTCAAAATATAATTTCGTGATGCTGTCATATTATGGTCGACAGCAGATAAAATCAACCCAGGGAGGTAAGTACACATGACATATGGCAGAATCAGTAAAAAGCAGCAGGAAATACTGGATTATATGAAAAATGAGATCCTTAACAGAGGTTTTCCGCCCTCCGTCCGTGAAATCTGTGAAGCAGTAAACCTGAAATCCACATCTTCCGTTCACTCCCATCTGGAAGCTCTGGAAAAAAACGGATATATCCGCAGAGATGCCACCAAGCCCCGTGCGATCGAGATCATTGATGATAATTTCAATCTGGTCCGCCGCGAGGTTGTCAATGTTCCTCTTGTAGGCACTGTTGCTGCCGGACAGCCGATCCTGGCAGTGGAAAATATCGATGCTTACTTTCCGATCCCGGCTGAATATATGCCCAATGAACAAAGTTTCATGCTGACTGTCAAAGGCGACAGTATGATCAATGCAGGTATTTTTGATGGAGATCAGGTTCTTGTAAAGCAGCAGGCAACAGCAGAAAACGGCGACATGGTAGTTGCTCTGATCGATGATTCTGCAACAGTTAAGACTTTCTACAAAGAAAATGGTTATTATCGACTTCAGCCGGAGAACGACAATATGGAACCGATCATCATCACCGGTAATCTGCAGATCCTCGGCAAAGTATTTGGTGTATTTCGTTTCTTTTCATGATAATATAAACAACAGATCCCACCCAATGTAATGTGATTTAAAAAGAGAGATATCTTTAAGGTAGCTGTACAGCCCCACAAAGATATCTCTCTTTTTTTTCAGCAGAAAACTTCTGCTTTTTGATTTCTTCTTATTTAGTTCACATAATATTTTTACAGTAAACTAATATAACAAATTTTACTCATTCTTATCCTTTCGCAAACATGATTTTTCTGTTTTTCGTAAAAATCGTTATCCTCTGTTTTAAGCAATATTTGCTTGTTTCAGACGATTAGTAGTCTAAATAAAATCAGAATTTTATTTAGTTTGGAACTTGTTGTTGTTATCATAAATCGTTGAATTCCTCGATTAAAGAGGCTCATGATTTAGATTTTAATAACCCATTGCTTTAACAATATCATCGTCTTTTAGCTCAACACCGACTCTTATTTTTTCGATAAGATCTCGCTGCCAATCTTCTAGTTCGTCCACTCTCCATTCACTGATCTCTTGTGCAACGAAGCAGCGTTCCCT
>NZ_JAJEPT010000012.1:0-132300 GCF_020686995.1 Blautia fusiformis | reverse complement strand
ACTTTGGACACCATACTACATGGTATTTACAGGAATAGACGACATTGTTGTTTGATTTATATGTTGTGTTCATATTTATATTATACTATGGTTTATTAGTTAATACAATTACTATTTTGTCCATCTTCAATTACTTGCATAAATTCGATGGACGCGTCTTATATCCCCATAGCTGAAGCAAGGAGTTTTACGACGCATTGGATAAAACACTTTCTCGGATGCACGAATATCACGGATTCTCTCCAACAATTCCTTGAAATATCCACCGCCACCTAGATTTTTCAAACGATCATCATCTAAAGCAAAACCTTTTCTCATGTATTCTTTTAAAATCCCAGTTGCCCAAATTCTGAACTGTGTTCCCTGTTTTGATTTTACACGATAGCCAACAGAAATAATAACATCAAGATTGTAATAGTCTACATTGTAAACTTTTCCATCAGAAGCAGTTGTTGCAAATTTTGCAACAACTGAATCCCGCTGTAATTCACCTTCGATAAATATATTTTTAATATGTCTGGAAATGGTTGATTTATCTCTCTGAAACAATTCTGCCATCTGATCAATGGACAACCAGACGGTATCACCATCAAAAGTAGTTTCAACTTTCGTCAGACCATCCTCTGTCGTATAAATAATCATATCTGCTTTTTCTTTGTACATAAATTAATTTTCCTCCAAAATCAGATACATTATCAATGTGAACAATTTAAAAAATAGAAATTCAACACAGCCACTATGACAAAATCATTATTCTGCATCTTTACCATTTATAATACGGTAGTAATCATCCATATCCACGCTGAGTTTTACCGTGGTATCTGGTTTTCGGTTGCTCAAGAGGCACACGGTCTCAACATGAACGCCCTGGCAGAACTGATCCACTGCACAGGCGTGGGTCATCTCATATCCTGCCTCATAAAATGCCGGGAGGTCTCTCACAAGACTTGTAACTTTGCAGGAAATGTATACGATCTGGTCTACGCCGTAAGCCAGGATCTTTGGAAGGGCTTTGGGGTGAACGCCATCTCTGGGCGGATCAAGGATGATCATATCCGGTTTCTCCGGCACATCATCCAGAACCTTCAGCACATCCCCGGCAATAAAACGGCAGTTATCAATGCCGTTAAGTGCAGCGTTTTCTCTGGCGGCTTTTACCGCGTCTTCCACGATCTCCACGCCGATCACCTCACTGGCAACGGACGCCGCAAGCTGGGCAATGGTGCCGGTTCCACTGTAAAGATCAAACACCACCTTGTCTCTGGTATCTCCTACATATTCCCGCACCTTGGAATACAGGATCTCTGCAGCCAAGGAATTTGGCTGGAAAAAGGAAAAGGTGCTGATCTTAAATTTCAGTCCAAGAAGTTCTTCATAGAAATAATCCTTTCCATAAAGGATCTTCGTCTCGTCGCTCTGTACCACGTCGGATAAAGAATCATTTAAAATGTGCATGATCCCCACGATCTTCCCTTCCAGCGGAAGTGCAAGAAGCTGATCTTTCAGAGGCTCCAGATCATATTCTTCCTGGGTGGTGGTTACCACATGGACCAGGATCTCACCACTTGTGACGCCTCTTCGAAGAAGAAGATGTCGAAGATACCCCACATGTTGCAGCTTTTTATAGAAGCTGGCATTACGCTCCAGGAAAAACTCCCGCACACAGACCAGAATCTTCGTCATATCCGGATGGACCAGCTTACAATCATCCGTATTCAGGATATCGTAAGTGCTTCCCTTCTTGTGAAGTCCAAGGGACAGCGGCCCATCCTTATACTCATCCCCAAAGGAAAACTCCATCTTATTGCGGTACCCGAACTCAATAGGACTGCCATAAATCCCATCCCAGTGATATAAACGATCTGCAGCCTCAGCTTCTTCTGTCCCATCACCATTCTTCCCGATCTTAGCCAGGCTCTCTCTTACTGCCCCATCCAGAAGTTCCCTCACCTGACGCTCCTTCATCTCCTTCTGTGCCTCATAGCTCATGGTCTGGTACATGCAGCCGCCACATGCCGGAAACTCCTGACAGGCAGGTTCTCTTGTTTCCAGGGGAGATTTCTCCAGGACCTCCAGAAGACGTCCTTCCGCCCGGCCGGAACGTTTCTTATTGATCATAAACCGGACTTTCTGTCCCGGGATTCCGTTTTTTACAATTACTTTCTGGTCATCAACCCAAACAAAACCTTTGTTTGGAAATTCCACTTTTTCTATAATACCTTCGTAAATTTCACCTTTTTTCATAAATCCTCTTTCTGTTTTATAACTAGTGCAGCGTTTCACGGTCCGTCTTCAAAAATCAAGCCCCGGTATCGCGCCGGGGCTTCAATTATCCGCTTCTCATATTCATACATAACAGACAGCCATTCTGATCTGCTCAAAACAGCCTCTGCAGTGAAAGTTCTTACTCTTCCTCATCCTCGAAATAATCATCGAAGTCATCATCAAAATCTTCTTCAAAATCTTCCAGATAATCCGGAGCGAAGAAACGGTATACTGCAAACGCAATACCGGCAACAGCTGCAACAGCACCGATGATCGCCAGTACCCAAAGGACTGTGTTCTTATCTTTCTCTTCTTCTTTTTTCTTCAGTGTTGCGAGCAGTTCTTCAAGTTTTGTTGTATTTAAATTCATAACACTGCACCATCCTTTCTTTCTGTTCGGCTGTACTTTCTGTCAGTAAATCTGCAGCGCAGCGTTTTTTGAGGTCGCTGCACCCGAGCCTTTTTTTAATGTTCTTATTATACCACCATATGTCTGGTTTTACCAGAACTTACACAAATTTTCGCAGAAACATTCTGTAAAAAAATCGCCGTATTTCCGGCATTTCCGGAAAGATACGGCGGTTTTCTCTTATTCTTTATGGGTTCCTCGGATCACTTTGATCCCGCGTTCTTCTATCAGACCGCAGATCTGTGTTATCCGCGGACATTCCTTTTTTTCCTCATTCAGACGGCATACCCCGACATGGATGACGCTGATCTTTTCAATGACCAGCCGATCTGCCTTTTCCAAAATCCCCTCATCTTCAGCAGGTTCTTTTGCATTGGTTTCTTTGCATCCGTTGCATGTCATCACAGCTGCCAGAATCGTATCTTCCGGATAGCCGGAAAAAAAATCTCTTCTTTCCCGAAATGCAGACAGACATCCTGCCCTGGTACACACATCATTGGAATTAAGGCATGTCAAAATCCCGATCTTTTTCATCTTTTTCCCTCTATGCATCCCGCCTCACAGCCAGAATCATAAAAACAAAATATGCATCTTTCCGCGGCTGTCGTAAACGATCTCCGCTTCTACTTTATAGATCCTGCGGATCAGCTCCGGGGTCAGGACTTCTTCCGGCGTTCCGTAACCTTCCAGAACTCCGTCCTTCAGTACATAGATCTTATCACAGTATGCTGCTGCAATATTCAGATCGTGAATAGCGGAGATCACGGTTACATTAAGTTTTTTCACCAGCTCCATCAGCATGATCTGGTGGGTAATGTCCAGATGATTGGTAGGCTCATCCAGAATCAGTGCAGAGGTCTGCTGGGCAAGTGCTCTTGCCAGGATCACCCTCTGCTGCTCTCCTCCGGAAAGAGTGGAAAAGGTACGGTCTGCAAACGCCTCCATCTGTACGGTTTTCAGCGCTTCATCCACGATCTGGTAATCTTTTGCATTGTCCCGTTCCAGAGTCTTTTTATGAGGCGCACGCCCCATAAGAACCACCTCGCGAACCGTAAAATCAAAATTATAATAATTGTGCTGTGCCACCACGGCCATTTTTTTCGCAGAGCTTCGAACACTCATGGAATGAAGCTCCTCGCCGTCCAGATACACGGCTCCTGCGTCTGGTTTCAGAATACGGTAAATGCATTTCAGCAAAGTGGATTTTCCGCTTCCGTTTGGTCCGATGATTCCTACCAGTTCCTTATCCTGGGATTCCATGGAGATTCCCTTCAGGATCTGTCTGGCGTGAAAGCCAACCTGAATATTTTCTGTGGTGATCTTCATTACCGGGCACCTCCGAATCCATAGGATTTCCGCACAAGCAGATAAATAAAGCAGGGAGCACCGATAATGGATACCAGCACACCGATGGGCATCTCGGAATTTTTAAGGATCACACGACATGCCACATCGCACCAGATCAGAAACGATGCACCAAGAAGCGCACTTAAGGGGAGCAGTTTTCTGTGATCTGTTCCAAAAAGGATCCGGACCACATGAGGGATCACCAGTCCCACAAATCCGATTACACCGGCACAGTACACGGCAAATCCGATCATAACAGAAGCAACGATCAGATAAAAAGTCCGCAGTCTGTGCAGATCTGTTCCAAGGGTAATGGATACGTCATCTCCCAGAAGCATCAGATTCAGGTTCCGGTACTGCGTCCAGAAAACAGCCACGCACACCAGCGTGACCGGAAGCATTACACCCACTCTGGTCCAGCTTGCTCCGGCAAGACTTCCCATGCTCCACTTCATAACTTCTGTTGCCGCATTTTTGTCATTGGTAATATAAATGACAAAATTGGAAAAAGCAGAACAGACTGCGCTGACCGCCATTCCCGCAAGGATCAGTTTTGCGGAAGTTGCCTTTCCACCCATGTTTGCAATGGCGATCACCGCAAAAGAAGTGATCATCGCGCCAATGAAAGCTGTGATTCCCACAGAGTTTCCGCCAAGAAAGCTTCCGATTCCAAGCATGATGGCCAGTGTGGCACCCAGAGATGCACCAGATGAGATACCCAGCACATACGGGTCTGCCAGCGGGTTCTGCACGATAGCCTGCATCACCACGCCGCACACGGAAAGAGCCATTCCAACTGCCAGAGCCAGAAGGACTCTAGGCAGCCGGATCAGCCACACAACATCATGAACTGCGCCTTCCGCATAGGCGGACAGACTTTTTATATGAAACAATTTATAAGCGATAACGCTGTATACATCCTTCAGTGACAGATCCGCATTTCCAAAAGTGATGGCTGCAAGTATGGAAAAAATAAGGAATCCTGCAAGTCCGATGAGAACTGCCACATACATGGATGTTCTGAGCACCTTATCTTTTTTTCTCTGTGAAGCTGTTTCTTTCACTGCATTTTCTCCGATCAGTCAAGATTTACGTCCGGATATAATCCCTTTGCAAAAGTTTCGATTCCGTCCTGGGTACGTGTTGCACTTGCATACATCTCACTGAGCATGATCGGGTAAACACGTCCGTTCTTTACTGCGTCAAGGCTCTTCAGGGACTCATCATCCTGGATCACTGCAAGCTGGCTGTTCTTAACAGTTTCCGGATCATCTCCTGCATATGGCATGTAAACCACAAAGATCACGTCAGGGTTGGCTGCGATGATATCCTCTTTTCCAACGGTGGAAGCATCCGGGTTTGCAAGAGTTGCGCCTAACTGTGTTACCATATCTCCGCCAAGGCTCTTTACGCCATAGTTTGTGATGTCATCTCCAAGAGGCTCCAATACCATTACGCTTGGTTTGTCTTTTACATCTGCAGTTGCAGTAAGAGTTTTGTCGATCACTGCTTTTGCATCATCAACGATAGCCTGTGCTTTGTCCTGTACATCGAAGATCTTTCCGATATTTAAGATATCTGTGAATTCATTTTCCAGTGTTCTGTCGCCGTCCGGACGAGTATTGGTGTTGTAGTAGGTGTTGCAGCCTTTGTCGATCCAGTCTGTTACATTTCCCAGATTCTTATCAGAGAAAAGAGAGCTCCAGGATAAGATCATGTCCGGCTCCAGCATTGTTACAGTTTCAAGGGATGGGGTAAATTCGTCAAGATAATTTGTTTTTGAGAATGCTTCTTTGAGATCTTCCGGAACTTCATTATCAAGACCTGCGGTAGCTACCAGGTGGTCTTCCAGACCAAGTGCGAGCATAGTCTCAATGCTTCCCTGATATACAGCAAGGACTTTTTCCGGTGCTTTTTCATAAGTGGTTTCGATTTCGTTTCCATCGTAATCATAGGTTGTGATGGTCAGAGGATATTCTGTCTTGGTTGCCTCTGCGGAAGAATCTTCGGTGTCTGCAGACTCTGTACTGTCTTCTGCTGCCGGCTGGTTGTCTTCCTTGATGGTCTCGGAGTCTGCTCTCTCTGCGGCATAAACAGCCGGAGCTGCTGATACGGTCATTGCCGCTGCCATTACCATTGCCATGATTCTTGTGGATACATACTTGTTTTTCATTTCATTTCCTCTCTTTTCGCCTGTTTTATCTCCTGTTGCCTATGGGTAACCGAAAAGATGGGGCTTCATAAAATCTGCACGGAACACTTTGTACGGAAGCTCCCACTTACATACTGTCAAGCAGGTTTCCTGACTTACAGACTCAGAAAAAACTCTGCAAAATAAAAACTGATACACCATTCATCTTTTAGCCGATCATGAATGATGTATCAGAATTTTCTCCAGAATCTCTCTGACATCGGGATTTCGCCTTCTCACATGAGTTTCTGCAATGGCATGTGAAATCCCTTCTTCTGTATACAGTGGCCGCAACCGCTCAGGCTTTTTACCCGATTCCCTCTCACAGTATCCGGCAGCATATGTGCCGGTGATACTGTCCACTTCACAGCAATTCAATTACGCTGATACTGATTCTAACATACCGGTTTTCCAATTACAACCTTGAGGCCGGATTTTTACAGTTTTTTGCAGAAATAGTCTGCCCGGAGAGATCCCTCTCAGATCTTTTTCAGCTTGGCAAAACCGGCGAACATTTTTTTCACGCCGACTTTGTCAAAGTCTACCGTCACTTCGTAGTCTCTGCCGCCGTCTGCGATATTTTTTACGATACCGACTCCGAATTTCACATGACGGACCGTGTCTCCCTCACCATAGTCCAGGCTGTCCGCCTTCTTCACTGTGAAATCTTTTTTCTGCAGGGTGCTCTTTGCCTGGAAATTCATTTTCATCTGGGCATAGGCGCTTTTCGGAGATACGATATCATCTACCCTGGGCTTTTTCTCCTGAATGGTATGTCCAAGATCTACCAGTTCCCGTGGAACCTCCCTTACAAAACGTGACACACGGTTATACTGAGTCTCCCCACGGATCATCCGCTGTTTTGCACAGGTTAAAGTCAGTTCCTTCATGGCACGGGTGATCCCCACATAACAGAGCCTTCGCTCCTCCTCGATATCCGACGGATCACCGGACCAGATGGAAGCATACCCCGGAAAAACACCGTCCTCCATTCCCACGATAAATACATTTGGGAATTCCAGTCCCTTGGCACTGTGAAGAGTCATCAGCAGCACATAATCCTGATCCGGATCAACAGAATCGATATCTGCCACCAGTGCGATCTCCTCCAGAAATGCAGAAAGTGTTGCCGGCTGTCCGGCCTCCTCCATGGCTTCCTGGAAGGATTCTGTCTTGGAGATCAGCTCATCGATATTTTCGATCCTCGCCTGGGCCTCCTCCGTTTTCTCTGCCTCCAGTTCCTTCACATAACCGGTAAGCTCAATGACCTCTTCCAGGGTTTCACGGACTGTATAGGCCTCTGCCTTACTTTTCAGTCCCTGGATAAAGGATACAAAATCATTGATCTTTCCTGCTGCCCTGCCAATGGACGGTACTTCCTCCACCACGCGGAGCGCATCGTAAAAGCTCAGGTTCATCATATCCGCATAGTCCTGGACACGGCCGATGCTGGTGAGCCCGATCCCTCTTTTTGGCACATTTAAGATTCTGCGCACAGCCAGATCATCACTGGCATTGTCAATGGTCTTCAGATAGCTTAACAGATCCTTGATCTCTTTGCGGGCATAAAAATTCACACCGCCGACAATCTTATAAGGAACATTTGCCAGGAGAAATTTCTCCTCAAAGAGACGGGACTGGGCATTGGTCCGATAAAGTACTGCACAGTCCTTGTACTGGAATTTCCCGTTGCGGCGCCCCTGGATGATCTCTCCTGCAACATACTCCGCTTCCTCAAATCCGTTGTTGAACTGACGGAAATGTACTTTATCGCCCTCTTCGTTCTCTGTCCAGAGGCGTTTTTCCTTACGCTCTGTGTTGTTGACGATCACCTCATTGGCTGCATTGAGGATATTCTGGGTAGAACGGTAATTCTGTTCCAGGCGCACCACCTTAGCCTCAGGAAAAACCTTCTCAAAGCCTAAGATATTCCCGATATTTGCTCCACGAAAACGATAGATGGACTGATCATCATCACCAACCACACAGAGATTCTTGTATTTCTCAGCAAGAAGACTTACAAATTTAAACTGGGCAGTATTGGTATCCTGATACTCATCCACCATAATATATTTAAAACGTTCCTGATAATAGTCCAGGATATCCGGATTATGCTGAAAAAGCTCCACAGTCTTCACGATCAGGTCATCAAAATCCAGTGCATTGTTTCCCCGGAGGATAGACTGATATTCCTTATACATACCGGCAATCTTCCGTGCATCCGGATCACCGCCCGCATTCAGCTCCATCTCTTCCGGTGTGATCATTTCATCCTTGGCATGGGAAATCTCAGCAAGAACGCCTCGTTCCTTGTAAATCTTGGTATTGATATCAAATTTCCGGAAGATTTCCTTCATGACTGTTTTCTGGTCGTCGGCATCATAAATGGTAAAATTACTGCCAAAGCCCAGCACCTCAATATGTCTGCGCAGGATCCTCACGCAGGCGGAATGGAAGGTGGAGACCCATACGCTCTCCGCACCCATTCCCGCAATTTTATTCACACGTTCCCGCATCTCACTGGCGGCCTTGTTGGTAAAGGTGATCGCCAGGATATTCCATGGGTTTACACCCTTTTCTTCCATTAAATAGGCGATCCTGTGGGTCAGCACTCTTGTTTTTCCGGAACCGGCTCCTGCGAGGATCAGAAGTGGTCCCTCTGTATGTACGGCAGCTTCCCGCTGCATAGGATTCAATGTGTCCAAAGCATCATGTATACTCATTTTGATCTCCATTTCTTTTTCCATATGAACAGTATCTTTATATACTATCATGACTTTACTTTCCGGTAAACCCACCTCTCTGAAAAAAAGTTTCTTTACAAGTAGTATTTAAAACTATATAATAGGGAGCAGAGGTGATAATGCGATGACAGAAAACGAAAAAGAAATGATGAACAGCATTTTTGCAAAAATTGCTGAGCTTGATTATATAAAACCCGATGAAATTCCCAATATTGCTCTTTACATGGATCAGGTCACAACCTTTATGGAAGATAATCTCGCTTCCACCAAGCGTCATAATGATGACAAGATCCTGACCAAGACCATGATCAACAATTACGCAAAGAACAAGCTCCTTCCCCCGCCGGAAAAAAAGCGGTATTCCCGGGAGCATCTGCTGATGCTGATCTTTATCTACTATTTTAAGAATATCCTCTCTATCAGTGATATCCAGACCCTTCTGGGACCGATCACCGAGAAATACTTCAAGTCCGTTACAGAAAAGGACATGACTTACATCTACCAGGAGGTTTTCAGTATGGAGCAGTCACAGATCCGTTACCTGGAAAAGGATCTTATGCGCCGTTTCAAAAGTGCCGGAGAAATTTTTGAGGACGCCGACCCGGAGGATAAGGAATTCCTTCACCAGTTTTCCTTTATCTGTCTTCTTAGCTTCGACGTATACATGAAAAAAATGATCATCGAAAACATGATCGACCACATGAATTCCTCAAAAGATACGGATTCCTCAAAAAAAGACAAATAATATCCGGATCTCACATCCGGTCATAAACGTGCGTCGCCGGGCGCACCGAAAAAAAAGAGACAGACGCACGATCGCCTGTCTCTTTTTCGTTACAGCATTATCCGTTATCATCACGGTATGGACGTAAGCCTTATTCTGCTTCGCCGCCCTGCTCCCCGTTATCCTTCTTCATACGTGCAAATACCATCTCATAACCATCATTTCCATAGTTCAGGGAACGGTTCACACGGCTGATCGTAGCTGTGGAAGCTCCTGTTTTCTCGGAAATATCAAGGTATGTACGCTTATCAGTAAGCATCTTGGCTACCTCGAAGCGCTGAGATAAAGAAAGCAGCTCATTGATGGTGCACACATCCTCAAAAAATGTATAACACTCTTCCTTGTCCTTCAGGCACAGGATCGCTTCAAAAAGATGATCCACAGCCTCCGTCCTGATTTTTTTGCTCATTGTTACGCTCCTTTAAAATACATGAATTTCGTCTAATACAATACTGATATTTTAACACTCTAAATCGTGATAAGCAAGCCTTTTAGGAAAATTTAATAAACTATTTCTCTTTTTTGTCTTTCTATGGCGGACACATGATTTTCCCATTTCCACTGCCCCGGAAAACATTTGGGATTTGCTTTTTCTGCTGTGATTGGGTATACTTAAAGTAATATCCAAAAGAAAAGGAGACTTATCAAATGAATCGTTTTTTCAACATGGACAACAAATTCTTCGTGTTCATGGGACGCGTAGCAGACCTGCTTCTTCTGAATTTTCTGTGCATCCTCTGCTGCATTCCGGTTGTCACCGCAGGCGCCTCCATAACAGCTCTCTACTATGTCACACTAAAGATGGCAAGAGACGAGGAATCCTATATTGCCCGCAGCTTTTTCCACTCCTTCAAACAGAACTTCAAACAGGCGACCATCATCAATATCATCATGCTCCTCACCGCTGCTGTTCTGTTTATCGATCTTCGGATCGCCAGAGTCGGAAGCGGAGCTATGTACAAAGGACTTTTCAGTCTGTTCATTGCATTTGCACTGATCTATGCGATGATCCTTCTGTACATTTATCCGATCCTTTCCAAATTTTTTAATTCCGTCAAGAATACCTTTGTAAATGCATTCCTGATGTCCGTCCGCCATCTTCCGCTGACACTTTTGATGCTTGTGATCTCTGCGTCCCCACTCCTACTGATGTGGCTTTTTGCTTATGTGAGCTACGCACGGTTTACATCCATCCTGATCATGCTTTTTATTCTGATGGGATTTTCCACGCTGGCGTACTGGAAATCAAAGATCTTTGTAAAGATCTTCGATAACTATATACCGAAAGATGAAAACGAAGAAAACGGCGAAGAGAAAAACGAACCGAAAGAGGCATAATGAAGCGCTGGAACGACAAGCCTTATCACTCTCTGGACTATATGCTCCGGGAACGGTACGGCGAAAAGGTCTACCGGGTTGCATTAAACGGCGGCATGTCCTGTCCCAACCGTGACGGCACCCTGGGCAAAAAAGGCTGCATCTTCTGCAGCCAGGGCGGAAGCGGAGATTTTGCAGCAAACGCCGCTCTTTCCATTACAGAGCAGATCAACACACAGATCAAAAGTCTCTCTTCCAAACGCCCAATCCATAAATATATCGCCTATTTTCAGGCATATACAAACACATACGCTCCTGTGGAACACCTGCGTAAGATCTTCACAGAAGCCATCTCCCATCCGGATATCGTGGCACTGTCCATTGGTACCAGACCGGACTGTCTGGGAGATGATGTACTGGATCTTCTTTATTCCCTGAATCAGATCAAACCGGTGTGGGTGGAGCTGGGACTCCAGACTATCCATGAAGATACCGCCAGATATATACGGCGCGGCTATCCACTGTCCTGTTTTGATACTGCAGTGAAAAATCTCCGCGCAGGCGGCATCGAAGTAATCGTCCACACCATCCTGGGGCTTCCCGGCGAAAGCCGGAAGGATATCCTGGAAACAATGGCTTATCTGAACGCCATGGATATCCAGGGGATCAAGCTGCAGCTTCTTCATGTACTGCGTGGTACAGATCTTGCCGCTGATCATGAAGCCGGTCTTTTCCGCACTTATGAACGGGACGAGTATCTGAACCTTGTCATTGACTGTCTGGAACATCTCAGACCGGATATCGTGATCCACCGGGTCACCGGCGACGGACCGAAGGATCTGCTGATCGCACCTTTATGGGCCAGCCGCAAACGAGAAGTTTTAAACCTTCTTCATCACCGGATGAAAGAAAGAGCAAGTTTTCAGGGAAAAGCTCTCGAAGCCCTTTCCCGCAGCCAGTAAAAAGGAGGATTCTTATGGCATCACCTTTTACAACCTATAAGCTTATTATTTTATATATGCTGCAGAATTCCGATGGGGATCTCACAAATTCCCAGATCACCGATTTTATCCTGGACCGGAAATACACCAATTATTTTCAGCTCCAGCAGGCAGTTTCCGAACTTGTGGAGGCAGATCTGGTGGAAATGTCTTCACAGTCCAACCGCAGTTACTATCGACTGACCTCCGAGGGAAAAAACACTCTGAAATATTTTTCCAAAGAACTTTCCTCTGACATCAAGAAAGAAGTGGAAGAATATCTCAATTCCCTCCACTGCAAGATTGAAGAACATCTCCTGACTCCTGCAGATTACTATCCCACCAAAGAGGGCAGCTACTCGGTACGTCTGCGGATCATCGAAAGCGGCGTCAGCATCGTTGATCTCAGCATCAATGTGCCAAATCTTGCTGCTGCACAGTCTGTATGTGAAAGCTGGCCTTATAAATACCAGAATGTTTATGACAAAATAATGGAGGAGCTTCTCTGAGAGGCTCCTCCGTTTTACTTATATTCATTTATTTCGCTTCTTCGTGGATCTTCTTCATATGCTCTTTCAGTTTCTTTTCATATCCCATATCACTGAGCTCGTAAAAATGTTCTCCTTCGATTTCTGATGGCAGATACTGCTGTTTTACATAGTGGTTCGGATAATCATGGGCATATTTATATCCGATACCATGACCCAGACTTTCGTGGCCACCATAATGGGCATCCTGCAGATGCACCGGAACGGTTGTCTTCTTCGCCTTCACGCAGCGCATGGCTTCCTGTATGGCATTTACTGCAGAATTGCTCTTGGGTGCACAGGCCATATAGGTAACTGCCTGGGAAAGAATGATCTGGGACTCCGGCATTCCCACACGTTCCACTGCCTGTGCTGCTGCCGTTGCCACGCAGAGGGCCTGGGGATCTGCGTTTCCGATATCTTCGGAAGCAAGGATCATGATCCTTCTTGCGATAAATTTCACATCTTCTCCTGCATAGAGCATTTTTGCCAGATAATAGACTGCCGCATCCGGGTCGGAGCCTCGCATGCTCTTGATAAAGGCAGAAATGATATCATAATGATTGTCCCCGTTCTTATCGTAGCGCACCACCCGCTTCTGGATACACTCAGAAGCCACCTCAAGGGTCAGATGGATCTTACCGTCTGTATCACGGGGTGTGGTGAGGATTCCCAGTTCTATGGCGTTTAAGGCGCTTCTGGCGTCTCCTCCTGCCATATCTGCCAGAAACTCCAGAGCATCCTCCTCGATCACCGCCCCATAGTTTCCCATTCCACGTTCCGGATCGTTAACCGCACGCAAGATCAGTTCCTTTATCTCCGGTATCTCCAGGGACTTCAATTCAAAGATGATCGATCTTGAAAGAAGCGCTCCGTTTACCTCAAAATATGGATTCTCTGTTGTGGCCCCGATAAGAATGATGGTTCCGTCCTCCACAAAGGGAAGAAGGTAATCCTGCTGGCCTTTGTTGAAACGATGGATCTCATCGATGAACAGAATGGTCTTTTTCCCATACATGCCGAGATCGTCCTGTGCCTGCTTTACAACTGCTTCCATATCTTTCTTCCCTGCTACGGTTGCATTGATCTGGGTAAAGCTGGCGCTTGTGGTATTGGCGATGACTTTTGCCAGGGTGGTCTTTCCGGTTCCCGGAGGGCCGTAAAAGATAACAGATGTCAGCTTATCCGCCTTTATGGCACGATACAGCAATTTATCTTTTCCTACGATGTGCTGCTGTCCCACCACCTCATCCAGCGTTCGCGGACGCAGCCTGGATGCAAGAGGTGACTCCTGATCCAGCGTTTTTGACTTTGCGTATTCAAATAAATCCATGGCTTTCACTCCTGTATTTTCTGTAAAAAGCGGATATTCACGATCCGTATTCTTTTCATAGATTTGTATCCGGCAACGATCGTTTCATTTGTTTCCGGCATACGGACAGATTCCTTATTTTTATAATTTTACCTGTTTGCACATAAAAAAGCAATCGTTTCTGCCTTTTCGGCAAATCACAGTTACATCACCAGCAGCTGATCTGCAGTTACCAGGTCATATCCTTCTTCCGTAAGCATATCCGCGATCTCCAGGGCCGCTTCCACGGAGGTAGAAAAGCTGTCATGCATCAGGATAATGGAGCCATCCTTCACTTGTCTTTTTACGATATTTTCCACAGAACGGACATTTTTTGATTTCCAGTCCAGGGTATCCACATCCCAGAATACCGGCAGCATGGTCACACAGAGCTCCAGATCCTTCGGCCAGGCACCGTAGGGCGGGCGAAGATACATGGGATATTCTCCAGTGATCTCGTAGATCTCATTATTCGTCTTTATGATCTGCTGACATGCCTGATCACCGGGAAGCTTATCAAGCTGCACGTGATCATACGTGTGATTACCGATGAGATGACCGTCTCTCTGCATCTGCGTTACGATCTCCTCATTTCCTCGGATATTTTTTCCCATAAGAAAAAATGTGGCATGGATCCCACGCTTCCGCAGGCCATCCAAAAGCAGAGGTGTATATGTTGCATGCGGTCCATCATCAAAGGTAAGAGCCACACGTGGACGATCCTCTTTTTCGCTTCTGTCAGAGGCTGTCTCAGCCACCGGTTCTGCTGCTTTTTGTCCGTACTGCGCCGCCACCAGCCGGAACATCCCCTCACCGGCGATCATTCTGGTCACCCGCATCCGAAATGCACTGTCTGAGATTTTTCCATATCCGCTGAGCAGGATCAATACCATTGCCACTACACAGAAATATTTTTTTCGCTTATCCATATTTCCCGCCGGATCAAATATACTTTTCCACAATATATGAAAAAATCCCCGGGAAAAGACTTTTGGCTTTTCTTTCCCGGGGAATATTCTCTGATATATGTCTTATTTTTTCAGGATCTCAAGTGCACTCTCGATCTCCTCCACGCATTTCTCATAACCAAGGGTACCGTTATCCAGGCACAGATTATATTTCGTCATGTCTGCCCAGTCAACACCCATGAAACGTTTGCAGAAATCTTCTTTGCGTTTGTCATCTTTATGCATGAATTTCTCAATGTCCTTTGTGGTTCCGCTGAGCTTCTTGCTTGCCTCACGGATACGGAAATCCCAGTCTCCGTAAACAAACACACGAAGAACATTGGAATAATCCTTCAGGATCATATTTGCACAACGTCCGATGATCACACAGGACTCTGTTTCTGCCAGCTGCCGGATCACCTTTGCCTGATAATTAAACAGGTTCTCATCGGATGTAAAATCCTTGCTCTGAGGCGGGATCAGCTCACCCTTGTAGATTCCGGACTTTGCAAAAAATCTCTGCTTTGTGCTGACATTTTCATCTGCCCTTCCAAAAAGCTGCTCATGAATGCCGCTCTCCTCAGATGCCATGCGGATGATATCCTTGTCATAGTAAGAAATCCCTAATTTCTTTGCAAGCTCCTCTCCGATGGTACGTCCACCGCTTCCATACTGTCTTGCAATGGTAATTACGAAATTATCCATGTCTTTCCCCCTACTCTCCAAGATATGCCTTCTGAACGGCCTCGTCATTCAGAAGATCCTCTGCCTTTCCATCCATAGTAATGCTTCCTGTTTCCAGAACGTACGCTCTGTCCGCAATGGAAAGAGCCTTCTTCGCATTCTGCTCAACCAGAAGCACTGTAGTTCCGCTCTCACTTACCTCGCGGATAATGTCAAAAATCTCATTTACAAAAATCGGCGACAGACCCATGGACGGCTCATCCATCAAAATGATCCTTGGTCTGCTCATCAGTGCACGTCCCATGGCAAGCATCTGCTGCTCACCACCGGAAAGTGTTCCGGCACGCTGTCCTTTACGTTCTTCCAGACGCGGAAATCTCTTGTATACACTTGCAAGACTCTCTGCGATCTCTGCCTTGTCCTTTCTTGTATAGGCTCCAAGGAGCAGATTCTCATAAACGGACATATCCGCAAATACACGTCTTCCCTCCGGAACATGCGCCATACCCATCTCTACGATCTTATGCGCCGGTGTTCTTGTGAGGTCTTTTCCCTCAAACACAATGCTTCCGGACTTCGGAGAAAGAATTCCGGTAAGTGTCTGAAGTGTGGTTGTCTTTCCGGCGCCATTGGCACCGATCAGCGCAATAACCTCTCCCTGATTTACATGAAAAGAAATTCCCTTCAGAGCCTGGATCACACCATAATAGACCTGGAGGTCCTTTACTTCCAACATTGCCATTGTCTCGTTCCTCCTTATTCTCCCAGATATGCAGTGATAACCGTCGGGTCTTTCAGCACTGCAGATGTCTCACCCTGGATCAGTACCTGACCGAAGTTCAGAACTGTAAGTTCCTCACAGATACCGCCCACCAGTTTCATGTCGTGCTCGATCAGAAGAACAGTCATATCAAAATGCTCCCGCACAAAACGGATAGTATCCATCAGCTCCTGTGTCTCATTCGGGTTCATACCAGCCGCCGGCTCATCCAGGAGAAGAAGCTTCGGCTCTGTGGCAAGAGCTCTGGCGATCTCCAGCTTACGCTGTTTACCATAAGGCAGGTTACCTGCCAGAGTGTCTGCTTCCTTATCCAGATCAAACACCCTCAGTATCTCCATGGCACGTTCGTTCATCTCTTTTTCTACCTTGTAATACTTCGGCAGCCTTAAGATTCCGGTCAGTGTGGAGTATGGATGGTGATTGTGAAGTCCTACTTTTACATTGTCAAGAACCGGCATATCCTTGAAAAGACGGATATTCTGAAAGGTTCTTGCGATTCCGGCCTTGTTGATCTCAATGGTGCTTTTTCCTGTGATATCCTGGCCATCCAGTTTAATGATTCCCTCTGTAGGCTTGTACACGCCTGTGAGAAGATTGAATACTGTTGTCTTACCGGCACCGTTAGGTCCGATCAGTCCATAGAGCTGTCCCTTCTCAATGGTCATATTAAAGCCGTCAACAGCACGAAGACCGCCGAACTGGATAGACAGATTATTTACTTCCAGCATTGCCATGATCAGGCCACCTCCTTTTTCTCTTTTTTGCCTTTGAATTTCTCTACCATACGTGCTCTCCAGTCTCTTGCTGCAGGTGCCCAGTTAAAGAGCATCATGATGATCAGTACGATAGCATAGATCAGCATACGGTAGTTTGCGAATCCACGGAGAAGCTCAGGCAGTGCATAGAGGATAATTGTTGCAATGATAGATCCTCTGATATTTCCGATTCCTCCAAGTACTACATACACAAGTACCAGAATGGACATATTGTAATCGAATACAGAAACCTTAAGAAGAGAAAGGTTATGTGCATACAGCACACCTGCAACTCCTGCAAGGGCTGCAGAAATGGTAAATGCCAGCAGCTTATATCTGGTGATATTGATTCCTACAGACTCCGCTGCAATACGGTTGTCCCTGGTTGACATAATAGCACGTCCGCTTCTGGAGTTTACAAGGTTCTGTACAATAAACAATGTGAGAAGAAGCAGGATCACGCCGATCAGGAAAAAGTAATTCTTGATATCTTTATAAAGAGTTGCTGTTCCCGAAATACCAAGGGCACCTTTGAGAATCTGCTTTCCGCCGGCTTCCAGATGAAGACCGGCTGCACTTGTTGCAACGTGAAGTCCTTTGTCATCCACGCCAATGTAAAGTACATTGATCAGGTTCTTGATGATCTCACCAAAAGCCAGTGTAACAATAGCCAGGTAGTCACCGCGGAGACGAAGTACCGGAATACCGATGATCACACCGAACAGTGCTGCAACTGCCGCACCTACAAGGATTGCAAGGATAAAGCGAGGAACCTGCGGAATGGAGTCTGCAACAACCTGTGAAAACAGGGCACTGGAAAAAGCTCCCACGCACATGAAGCCCGCATGTCCAAGGCTCAGCTCACCGGAAAAACCGACTACCAGGTTCAGGGAAACTGATGCAATGGTATAAACACAAAGGGGAACAAGAAGTCCCATAAGAAGTCTGGAAAGATTTCCAGTTGAGGAAAGTGCCTGTACAATCACAAAAAGCACAATGACAATTCCATAGTTGATCATGTTATTTTTTGTTGTTTTGTTTTTCATATTCTTCATATCGGCCACCTTACACTTTCTCCTGGATGTTCTTGCCGAACAGTCCGGTAGGTTTTACAAGAAGCACGACGATCAGGACTGCAAATACGATCGCATCTGCAACCTGGGAAGAAATATAAGCTTTTCCGAAGATCTCGATGATTCCCAGAAGGATGCCGCCGACCATAGCTCCCGGAATCGAACCGATTCCACCGAATACAGCAGCTACGAAAGCTTTGATACCAGGCATGGCTCCTGTGTACGGAGTCAGTGTCGGATAAGTCTGACAGAGCAGAAGGCCTGCGATCGCTGCAAGTCCGGAACCAATGGCAAATGTGAGGGAAATTGTCGCATTGACGTTAACTCCCATCAGCTGTGCCGCATCTCTGTCCTCGGAAACCGCCTGCATGGCACGGCCAGGTTTTGTCTTTTTTACAAAGAGGGAAAGTCCCACCATGATAATGATACATGCAAGGATGGTTACGATGGTGATTCCCTTGATGGTAAGCTCACCGTCAAACAGTGTGATGGACGGAACTTTGATAACAGCTACGAAACTCTTGGCATCTGCGCCGAAGATCAGAAGTGCCAGGTTCTGAAGCAGATAACTGACACCGATAGCCGTGATAAGAACGGCCAGGTTTGAGGAAGCTTTTCTAAGTGGACTGTAAGCTACCTTCTCAATGACAACACCAAGCAGTGTACAGATCACAACGGAAAGGATCACAGCAAGGATCGGTGACATGCCGCCTCTTGTGATACAGGTAAGGATGATATAAGCTCCCACCATGATAACATCTCCGTGTGCGAAGTTCAGCATCTTGGCAATACCATAAACCATGGTATATCCAAGTGCGATGATCGCATAGATACTGCCAAGACTGATGCCGTCTTTTAAATAAGATATAAAACTCATAACGCACCTCTTTTAATTGTTTATTGATAAGGGAAAAAGGGGACGGTTCCCACTAAAGGTGACCGTCCCCTGACCCCTAACGTTAACAGAAATTCCTTATTTCATCTCTACATAAGCACCGTCTTTGATCTCGAATGCTTTCGGCTCTTTATCACACTCGCCATCCTCGGTCCATTTTGCTTTTCCGGTAAGTCCGTCAAGCTCGATGTTTGCCATGGATGCG
Organism: Blautia fusiformis; assembly: GCF_020686995.1. Taxonomy (NCBI): domain Bacteria; kingdom Bacillati; phylum Bacillota; class Clostridia; order Lachnospirales; family Lachnospiraceae; genus Blautia; species Blautia fusiformis. The sequence goes on along the minus strand of NZ_JAJEPT010000012.1, from coordinate 113,045 downwards.
CTCATTGCTGCACTGATGTCTGCATTTTCCATATCTGGTGTGATCTTTGCATCGTCAGCTGCAAGCTGCATTGCGTAAAGTACATCATATGTATCTGCCGCAAACTGGTTCGGGATCTCACCGTTGTGAGCATCGCCGTATGCTTTTACGAAGTTCTGGCTCTTCTCATCTGTAGCTGTTGCGGAGAATGGTGTCAGAAGCATAACACCCTCTGCAAGGGATTTATCGAAGTTCTCTACATTGAGGATACCATCCATGCCATCTACACCAAAGAATTTAATGTCAAGGCCTGCCTCAGATGCCTGCTGAAGGATCAGCGCATTGTCGGAATAGTAGTTCGGAAGGAAAAGAAGCTCAGCGCCGCTCTTCTTGATCTTTGCAAGCTGTACAGAATAGTCTGTGTTGCTGTCTGTTGTGTAAGCCTCATCTGCAACTACTTCAAGTCCGTCATCAGCAGCTGCTGCAACGAATGCGTCATGTACACCGGAGTTGTAGTCAGCAGCGGAATCATAAAGTACTGCTACTTTCGTTGCAAGTTTGTGCTCGGAAATGTACTGAGCAGATTTGGTTCCCTGTGCCGGGTCTGTGAAGCACATACGGAACTCGTTTGTTCCTGCTGTGATACAGTCAAGTGCTGTTGCAGATGGTGTGAAGAGGAATGTATCCTCAGCTGCCTCAGCTCCTACTGCGATACAGGAACCGGATGTTACAGTTCCACAGAGCATCTGCATTCCTTTATCGATCAGGTCATTGTATGCGTTAACAGCCTTCTCCGGATCTCCCTGGTCATCACCTGCGTCAAGAATCTCTACTTTATATCCGTTGAATCCACCGTTCTCGTTGATCTCATCAGCTGCGATCTTGGCTGCGTTGTATACGTTGGTACCGTACTGTGCGTAATCACCTGTCATCGGTCCGATCACACCGATCTTAAATGTCTCATCCTCTGCCGCAAAAACGGATGCAGGCATCATCATAGCTGCTGTCATCGCTGCTGCTGATGCAACGCCGATTACTTTCTTCCAATTCTTCATAATAATCTCTCCTCCTGCGCTTTGTCGCGTTACTAATGTTTAATGGTAAAATTATAGCATCGCATATTTTTTATTTCAAGGGCAAATTTAGTTATCTGCTGTTTTTCGTCTGATTGCACAACGCGGACACTTGTCCGCTGTACAGCTTGTGTCGTTTTTCGGCAAATTGTCTGAATTTTTTTACAAAAAAATCCAGGGAAAAATTCCCTGGACTCCTTCGTCTCTTAATACTTTACTTATGCGATTGCTTTCTTAGCGATCTCAGCAAGAGCTGTGAAGCCTGCTGCATCGTTAACAGCCATCTCTGCAAGCATCTTTCTGTTGATGTCGATGTTTGCAACCTTAAGGCCGTGCATCATTTTGCTGTAGGAAAGTCCGTTCATTCTTGCTGCTGCGTTGATACGAGCGATCCAGAGCTGTCTGAACTGACGTTTCTTCTGCTTTCTTCCTGCATAGGAGCTTGTAAGAGCTCTCATTACAGACTGTTTAGCTACTCTATACTGTTTGGAACGGGCTCCTCTGTAGCCTTTTGCCAGTTTTAATGTACGGTTATGTCTTTTCTTTGCGTTTAATCCGCCTTTAATTCTTGCCATTTCTTAATTCTCCTCCTGTTCGTCTTCTCTATCTTATAAATATGGTAATGCTTTCTTCATGCTCTTTACGTTAGTAGAATCAACAACAGTAGATTTTCTCAGATTTCTCTTTCTCTTCTGAGATTTCTTTGTAAGGATATGGCTCTTGTAGGCTTTATTTCTTACTAATTTTCCTGTACCTGTTTTTTTAAAGCGCTTTGCTGCTGCTCTGCAAGTTTTAATTTTTGGCATTATGAATTCCTCCTTGATTTGGTACTTCTAAATTTTATATAGCATCCCGTTCTGCCCGGCTGTTGCCGTGAAGACTGAGATATCTACCGTTTCTCAGTCAGAAACATAGTCATGCTTCTGCCTTCTATCTTCGGAGCCTTCTCTACAGTCGCTATATCGGACAGAAGATCTGCGAAGTCGTCAAGCACATGCTTACTGCTGGCCATGTGTGCCATCTCTCTTCCGCGGAAACGAAGTGTAACCTTAACTCTGTCACCCTTGCTAAGGAACTTTCTTGCTGCATTTACCTTCGTCTTCAAATCATTCGTATCAATGTTCGGGGAAAGACGCACTTCTTTGACATCGATGGTTTTCTGCTTTTTTCTGGCCTCTTTTTCTTTTCTTGCAAGCTCGTAACGGTATTTACCGTAATCGATGATCTTGCATACCGGCGGTTTCGCCTGTGGGGCAATCTTTACAAGGTCAAGTCCTGCCTCCTGCGCTTTCGCCATCGCTTCTCTGGCGGACACGATTCCAAGCTGAGCTCCGTCCGGACCAATCAAGCGTACCTCTCTGTCTCTGATCTGTTCGTTAATCATTAAACCGCTAATTGTTGTACACCTCCATGAACATGATAGAATTATTTTTTTCTCATTAATGTAGCTAAAGCCGCACAAAAAAAGCGCAGACAGATGTCCACACTTCAAACAATTACACCTGCGCACTGATGGTTGATCCGTTCGCAGTACTGTGCAATATTGACCTGAGTCGCTTATCTTCAGCGCTGAGGTGAGAGTGAACTCTGCTTTCTTTTCGCTACGTACTTTAAGAGGATACCATGGTGTCTGCTATTTGTCAACTGTTTTTTTATATTATTATGTATTTTTTTTGAGTATGATTTTTTCTTCTTTCGGACATACTATGCAACATCGGAATATGTCAGGCTTTATCGCAGTGCTGACGATCAGACAGGGTGCGCATTCCGGCAGGCTGACGGTTTCCGGTAAAATCATAATTATCAGGAGGACACTTTTATGACAAATCTTAAATGTTCCGCACACAACTGCTACTATAACAAAAATTCTCTCTGTTCCCGGGGAGCCATCAATGTTGAAGGAGCAGATGCACGTTATGCAGATGATACCGCCTGTGAAAGCTTCCGTGCTCAGGAAGAAGGTTCTGTAAAAAATGCCGCAGATCCCTGCTATGGGTGTGAGACCGTTAACATCGACTGCAAAGCACACAACTGTACCTACAATGAGCACTGCAAATGCACCGCAGCTTCCATCAATGTATCCGGTGCCAATGCTCATCGCTGCTGTGATACAAAATGTGATACTTTTCACTGCGAATGCTGATATCCTGAACGGAACTCCTGTTTCCATACAGAGCAGTCATTCCTGTTTCTTTTGATCGAAGAGTCAAAAAGATCCGGCAACGTTCCAGATGGAACCTCTGCCGGATCTTATCATGTTCATTTATTATCTGTTCTTAAGAAAATCCGGGATCTGGATGTCCTTTTTCTGAACAGTGCTTGTAGGAGCCTTTGTTCCAAACTGTGTGGAATTCATAGTCGGCAGGCTGAAGCTTGGCATGTTAAGGTTCATACCACCTGGCTGTGACTGGCTTGTTTTTTTGGTGTTTCCAAATACAGAATTGGACGCTCTGTTTCCAAATGGTGTATTCTGAAGGTTATTGTCTGTAAGACCTGTAGCAATAACTGTAATTCTTGCATAATCTGCAACAGAATCATCATACATCGCACCAAAGATGATGTTTGCCTCCTCACCTGTAAGCTCCTGTACATAGCTTGCAGCATCGTTGGCATCCATAAGAGAAATATCTCCGGAAATGTTGATGATCACATGAGTAGCGCCCTTGATGGTTGTCTCAAGAAGCGGAGAAGATACCGCCTGCTGTACAGCCTCCATAGCCTTGTCATCGCCTCTTGCCTCACCGATACCGATGTGAGCGATTCCCTTGTCTGTCATGACTGTCTGCACATCTGCAAAGTCAAGGTTGATCAGAGCCGGCAGATTGATCAGGTCTGTGATACCCTGTACTGCCTGCTGAAGAACTTCATCAGCCTTACGCAGTGCTTCCGGCATGGTTGTTCTTCTGTCAACGATCTCAAGTAACTTGTCATTGGGGATGACAATCAAAGTGTCAACTGCTTTCTTCAGATTCTCGATTCCCGCAAGTGCATTGTTCATACGGGTCTTTGCTTCAAAACGGAAAGGCTTGGTAACAACACCGACAGTCAGGATACCCATCTCTTTTGCCGCACCGGCGATCACAGGAGCAGCTCCGGTTCCGGTTCCGCCTCCCATACCACAGGTAACGAAAACCATGTCCGCTCCCTCGATGATCTTCTTAACTTCCTCAATGCTCTCCTCAGCTGCCTTCTGTCCAACCTCCGGCTGTGCGCCGGCGCCGAGACCTTTCGTAATTTTCTCACCAATCTGAAGTACAGTCGGAGCTTTACACAGTGTCAGAGCCTGTTTATCGGTATTAACACCTACAAACTCAACTCCGCCAATGGCCTCTTCCACCATTCTGTTTACCGCATTATTACCTGCGCCACCTACTCCAATTACAATAATTTTCGCAGAAGACTCAGCCTCATTCGTCATTATCTCTAACAATGTACTTCCTCCTTTATTTCTACCTGATATCCGATTCAGTGTAATAATCTATTCCAAGCTACATATACACATAGTTATATCATATATTTTTTTCGGCAATTAATCAACCATTAATTTTGTTTTTTTATACTTTTTTCACTAAATTTCGGCACTGTTTCTATTAACCGAAACATTTACAAAACAATCTCTGGCAAAATGCCCAAATACCGGTACTATACATTAAGAAAGCTTTTTTTATCTTTACTCATAATCGTACTCATCACTGTAATCGCTGTACGTATTTTCATCATAATCCTCAGACCCGTCTCCCAGATCACTGCTGTAATCAGCCTCTTTCCCGATGCTGTCCAGGCTGCTGTCTGAAGAATCTTCTTCATTTTCCGGATCTTCGGTATCCGTACTCTGAGCATCTGGATCTTCGGAGTCTGTTCCGTCTCCGGAGCTTTCTGCCGAGGCCCGATAATCCTCCAGAGTGCCTACGTAATTGCCATCACGGTCATATTCACTGACTCCGTCATAGCCGCCATCTTCCCGGTAACCACCCTTCCAGTTTCCTTTTTCTGCCATGGTTTCTTCTGTGGGGGCTTCGCCTACATAGGTCATGTTGGCATCGTACTCACCACTGCCTGTGTAATCTCCCTCTTCATCATAACCACCCACCCAGTTTTCCTGCGCATACTCCAGATCCGTCTGCGGTTTCGGTCCTACATAGTTACCATTTTCGTCATATTCGCCTTCTCCGGTATAATTTCCCTCCTCATCATAGCCACCGGTCCAGTTTTCTGCGGAAGTCTGGCTCTCATCCTGTTCCTGCTCCAGGGTAATGTTCTTGGAATTATCATTTACATTTTCTGCATGGAGAATTCCTTTTTTTCCGGAAATCATCGGAAGGATGGCCAGAACTCTGGTCATTTTGTCTTCCAGATATTCATCCTTTCCAAGTTTAACCGTGATATCCCCGTAAACAAGACTGATCTGTCCGTCATCTTCAAATTCAATGTGATCCGGAACCTTATCATTTTTTGCAAAAATAGTAGAAAGAGCAACTGCCGTGTTCATCACTGTTTCATCCTTGATGGGGAGTTTCTCGTTCTGGATCACTTTTTTGACTTTGATCCCGTCAAAAAACGGGATTTTTTCGTCACGTTCCGTGGACCCTTCCACAAAAATACCGTTTCTGTCAAAATAAATGTAACTGTCCAGATAAGGGATACAACCAACGATATCCTTCTCCTTCACACTGACACAGATGGTGTGCCGGTTCAGCCTTGTTACGGTATAGCCTTCTACAAAAGGAACATCTTTTGTGTTCTGCTTAGTATAAAGAAGCGGTGCAAAAACAGAATTGGATGCCAGCGGTCCCCTGAGTACCATCTTCCTGATCTGTTTTTCAGAATAATGGCTGCTGCCCATCACCTGCACTTCATCTACCTGATAATACGTAAAAAAGAAAATAATTCCTGCCAGCAGCAGGACAAGAAGTACGCCAACTGCTTTCAGTGACTTTTTTTTTGATGTTTTCATAAAGTTCCTCTGTCCTTTATCAGCAGACCGCCCAGTGCGGTCAGATCCTCACAGATATGTTCATAGCCTCTTTCTATGAAACAACAGCCCCGGATCCTGGTAATCCCCTGCGCGGCAAGTGCTGCGATCACAAGTGCCGCACCACCGCGAAGCTCCTCTGCTTCCACAGTACAACCGGTCAGGGGCTGCCCTCCGTATATCACAGCAACTCCATCCCGGATCTGGATCTGTGCTCCCATTTTACAGAGCCATGAAGCTGTTTTATATCTGTCTTCAAAAATCTTCTCGCGGATCCTGCTCACTCCCGGGATCGTGGCCAGTACCGCCATCGCAGGAGACTGCAGGTCTGTAGGAAATCCCGGATAAACTTCTGTTTCCAGAAGCTCCAGGGGAAAACCTGTATTTTTTCCGTTGACTATTAGTTTACCACCTACCCTGCGGCATTGTCCACCCATTTTCCGATATACATCCAGGATTCCACCCATTTCCTCCAGAGGCGGATTTTCCAAGATGATCTCTCCTCTTGTTGCCGCCGCTGCCATGAGATAGGTTCCGGCGACAATACGGTCCGGTGGAATGCAGTCATCGCCAGCTTCAAGCTTCTCCACCCCTTCAATACAGATACAGCCTTTTTCACGAATCCGGATCTTTGCCCCCATTCCGGTAAGATAATGGCAAAGCCAATAAATTTCCGGTTCGCAGGCACAGCCGTTAAGAACTGTTTTCCCCTCTGCAAGAACCGCTGCCAGAATGCCCTGTTCTGTAGCGCCTACACTTCTTTTTTGAAAAAACATCTCTGCACCTCGGAGTTTTCCACAGGATGCCCGGATCATCCCGCCGTTTTCCACCACAGCTGCCCCAAGGCGGCGTAAAACCTGGACATGAAGATCCACCGGCCGCTTCCCGATCACACAGCCTCCGGGATATCCTGTCTGTGCCTTTTTGCTCCGCCCCAGCATTGCTCCCATTAAGATCACGGAAGAACGCATTTTTCCGGAATAACACTCCGGTATCATGGTGCCGTCCGCATGGCTGCAGTCCAAATAAAGATCTTGACCTTCCCACCAGGTTTCTGCCCCCAGATATTTCAGGATCTTTTCCATCAAATATACATCACTGATTCTCGGGCATCCCCGCAGTACACTGGTCCCGGTGCTTAAGAGTGCTGCTGCCATAACCGGAAGTGCCGCATTTTTTGACCCCTGGATCCGGACGCTTCCATGCAACGGCCTGCCTCCGGTCACGATGATCTCATCGATCTCATTCAAGTATTCCACTCCTAAAAGGGCCTCTTACTTGTTATTCTATGTGATCCTTCCATGTCTGTGACTGCTGACACTTAAGGCCAGCCCCATTTCCCCCAGAAGAAAAACAACAGAAGTTCCGCCATAGCTTACAAAGGGCAGAGTGATCCCGGTGTTGGGAATCGTATTCGTTACTACTGCAACATTCAGGACTACCTGGATCGCCATATGTGCCATGATCCCGGCACACAGCAGCGTTCCCTGCAGATCCCGGCAGTTTAATGCCAGAATACAAAGCCTCCAGATCAGAATACCAAATAGAAAAAGTGTCAGAAAGGCTCCCAGTATCCCCGTTTCCTCACACACAATAGAAAATATCATATCATTCTGGGCTTCCGGGACAAATCCCAGCTTCTGCAGACTGTTCCCGAACCCCTTGCCAAAGATCCCTCCGCTTCCGATTGCATACAGGCCCTGTATGGTCTGAAATCCTTTTTCATATTTTTCCGGATCCCGCCAGATTGCCAGGCGTTCCAGACGATAACTCTCCGCAGCAAGAAAAACTGCAATAAATCCTGTCCCTGCACCTCCAAGCGCGAGAAACTGCAGATACCTGGGATTGGCCACAAAGATCAGCAGCACACCGATCCCCAGAATGATCACCGCTGTGCTCAAGTTATTGGAGCCCACCAGACCTGCTACCGGAAGCAAAGTCATCATAGTCCTGCAGATAAACCAGAATCCGGTTGTTTTGCTTTTTGTATTGCTGATCTGCCACACCAGAAACAATATCACTGCCACCTTGGAAAACTCCGACGGCTGAAAGGAAAGCGGCCCCAGGTTCAGCCACCTCTTCGACCCATTGATCTCCTGTCCGAAAAGCAGGACTGCAGCAGACAGAAAAAGTGATAAAATATAGGCAGCCGGCGCCAGCTTTACAGCCAGCCGGTAATCTATCCGTGATGCCAGATACATAACAAGCAGCCCCAGTGCCGTGGCAAAGAGCTGCTTTTTAAAATAATAGGCAGAGTCGTGGAAACGTACTCTGCCATTATATTCACTTGCCGAAAAAAGCGCCCCGAGTCCCAATACCACCAGAATCAGAACCAGTACCCAGAGAACGGTATCTGTCTTTCCGGTCTGTTTCTGTCCTGCCTTCATGCATGGCCTCCACAGTGGTCTTTATTTCAGCTTATGTATGTATTTTTCGGATTATTACAGTGCTTTCACATATTCCTTGAACATGTCACCGCGCTGCTCATAATTATCAAACTGTCCCCAGCTCGCACATGCCGGTGAAAGCAGAACTGCATCTCCGGGATTAGCTTTTTCCGCACAGACCCGGACAGCTTCCTTCAGATCCTCGCAGAGGATGATATCTGTAAATCCAAGACGTTCTGCTGCTGCTTTGATCTTCTCTTTCGTCTGACCGATGAGAACAAGATAACGGACTTTTCCGTCGAAGGATTCTATCCACTCATCATAGCTGGATTCCTTGTCATAGCCGCCGCCGATCAGAAGAGTCGGACGGTTCATTGCCTGAATCCCCTTGATGGCCGCATCCGGGTTGGTTCCCTTGGAATCGTTGTAATATGCAACACCGTTTTTCTCTGTCACATACTCGATCCTGTGTGGAACTGCCACAAACTCACAGACACTCCTGCGGATACTCTCCACAGAAACTCCCGCATAATATGCCATGGCTGCTGCTGCCATTACATTCTCGTGATTATGACGTCCCAGGATCTTAAGCTCTCCGGTTTTTACGATCGGGATCTCTTCTTTTTCTGTTTTGAGAATGATCTGGTCTCCGTCCAGATAGATTCCCCTATCCAGTTTGCGAAGACTTGAGAAATATACCACCTTCGGAACGATATTTTCACCGAATTTACGAAGGACTTCATCCTCGTAATTCAGAACACATACATCTTCCGGTCCCTGATTTTTGGTGATCAATTCTTTTACACGGATGTATTCCTCCATGGTATGATGACGGTTCAGATGGTCCTCTGTGATGTTGAGGATCGCACTTACCTTCGGGCGGAACTGGTCAATGGTCTCCAGCTGGAAGCTGCTGATCTCCGCAACAGTTACGGAATCCTCCCTCATCTCCAATGATTTGGATGTATATGCAGTTCCGATATTTCCTACAACAAATACAGATTCACGGGCATCTCCCATGATCTTTCCGAGGAGTGCTGTAGTTGTTGTCTTACCGTTGGTTCCTGTGATCGCAAGAACCTCTCCCTTGCCTGTACGGTAGGCAAGCTCCACCTCGCTCCATACCGGAAGGCCCTTTTCATAGAAGCTCTTTACCAGCGGAAGGTCTGTGGGAACTCCCGGGCTTAGCACTACGAGATCAAGACTGTCCAGCGCTCTCTCCGGAAAATCTCCGGCCCAGATCTCCGGAGTGTATTTTCCGTTTGTTTTATGTAAAACTACCTCTTTATCAAGATCTGCGTTTCCGTCATAGATCACCGGCTGTGCTCCTGCACTTCCAAGCAGATCAGCTGCTCCGATGCCGCTTTTTCCGGCTCCGAAAACGAGAACCTTTTTTCCTTTTAAATCCATTTTTCTGTTCCTCCTTATAATGCCAGGAGAGCGATCAGGCACATAATAGCAGTTACAACAGAGAACACTGCAACAACCCGTGTCTCGGACCACCCACAAAGCTCAAAATGATGGTGGATAGGCGCCATCTTGAAAATTCTTTTTCCGTGTGTTGCCTTGAAATAGGATACCTGGAGCATAACAGACAATACCTCCACAAGGTAGATCAGTCCGACCAGGATGATAAACAGCGGCATCTGCATGGCATAAGCCACACCAGCCACAAAGCCCCCCAATGCCAGAGAACCGGTGTCTCCCATAAATACCTTGGCAGGATATACATTAAACAGAAGGAATCCCATAAGACTGCCCACAACTGCACAGGTGATCGGTTCCACACCACTTTTCATTCCAAGGGAAACCACCGTAAAGAATACTGCCACGATCAGGGTAACACTGGAAGCCAGTCCGTCAAGTCCATCCGTAAAATTGACTCCGTTTACTGTACCGATCACCGCAAAGAACAGTACCGGAACCGCAAACCATCCCAGGTTCAGATAATGTCCGCTCCAGAACGGGATCTTCATAGTCAGGGATACGTTGGAATAATTTACAAGATAAAAAGCAAATACAGCTGTCACAACGATCTGCAGTGCCATTTTCTGCCATGGCAGAAGTCCGTCAGAACGCTTCAGGACTACCTTCAGATAATCATCCAGAAATCCGATCAGTCCAAATCCCAGTGTCAGGAAAAGTACCGGGATGATCATCGGATAATCTCTGATATAAAACAGTGATGTTACAGTTGTTGCAATGAGAAAGATCACTCCACCCATAGTAGGGGTGCCATTCTTTTTCAGGTGAGACTGCACACCCAGCTCTCTCTCTGTCTGTCCCATTTTAAGTCTTCTTAAAAAAGGGATAACAATCGGTCCTAATACAAGGCTGATCGCAAATGAGATCAGCACAGGGATCACAACATGAAACTCCATCCTCACACCTCTAATTCTTTCGTTTTTTTATACTTCTTCAACAGTATAAGGCTTTTATCCTCATTAATCAACCCCATCTGCCCGGTTTTCCCCGGATGGAGTTTCCGTAACTGTCCTCTCGATTCCAAGATAGGGAAGTACATTTTCAAAAATACTGCGTACCACCGGTGCGGCAATGATCCCACCATAATACATACCCTGGGGTGCATAGATGATACAAAGAGCCAGGACCTTCGGGTCCTCTGCCGGGGCAAACCCCAGGAATGAAGAAATATATCTGCCGGAGCCTCTGGGCAGTGTCTGAGAGGTAGCTGTTTTTCCCCCAATGGAAACCCCCTGGATCCCGGCATTTTTTCCGGAGCCTTCTGAAACTACAGTTTCCAGGATCGTACGTACTGTCCGGGAAGTCTCACCGGACACAATCCCGCTTTCCACCGGATATTCCAGTGTCCGCACCTTTGTTCCGTCCGCACTTTCCACGCTGATCCCAAAATGAGGTGTGATCCGGTTTCCGCCATTGATGATCCCACTGACGGTTGTTGCAAGCTGGATCGGTGTGATCTGAAACGACTGGCCAAAGGATACCGTGGCAAGCTCCACCTCTCCCATATTTTTGGGGTTATGCATGATCGTTCCGGCCTCTCCCGGAAGATCTATTCCTGTTTTTTTTAAAAGTCCGAACTGTTTAAAATATTTGTAATAACGGTCTGTCCCAAGCCGCAGACCCACCTCAATAAATACCGGGTTGCAGGAGTTCTGGGCACCTTCTACAAAACTCTGCGCACCATGTCCGGTTCTCTTTGCACAGTGGATCCGCCGGTCCTCCACCACCTTATAGCCCGGACAGAAAAAACGATCCTCTGTTGACACAACACCTTCTTCCAGTCCCGCTGCCATAGTGATGATCTTAAAAGTCGAACCAGGTTCATAGGTATCATTCAGGCAGGGATTTCTCCACATCCGGTTCAGAAGATCCTGCTTTTTTTCTCCCTCTGCTGCTGTTTCTTCTGTATTCAGAGTAAACGGATCGTTCAGATCAAATTCGGGCACATTGACACAGGCATAGATTTCTCCGTTCTGAGGGTTCATAAGTAGTATGGATACTCTCTCCGCCTGTTTTTCTTCCATGACTTTACCGGCTGCCTGCTGCACATATTCCTGGATATTAACATCCAGACTGGTACGCAGAGTATTTCCTGACACCGGTTCCTTCCTCCGTTCTCCGGTTCCGTCGATCTCCACACCACGTGCATCCGTAACTGTGAGGATCTTCCCGGGCTCTCCTTTCAGGATCTCATCGTATTTTACTTCAAGACCAATGATTCCCTGATTATCGCCTCCGGTAAATCCCAGTACTTTTGAAGCGAGAGATCCATAAGGATAATATCTCCGATAATCCTCATCTACCTTCACTCCTTCAAGGTCATATTCCCGGATCCTGTCTCCAATGCTTTTTTCCACATTTGTCTGTATTCTTTCAATAGAAGAAACTTTTTCAACTTTTTTCCGGATTTCCTCTTCTTTCACAGACAATACTCCGGAAAGTACCCGGATCACTTTTTCCGAATCTTTGATCTGGCTGTGTATCACCGATACGGTGCAGACTGTCCGGTTATCTGCCAGAATATTTCCCCTGATGTCCAGGATCTTTCCCCTGGCTGCTTTTATGTCACGTTCTCTCTCATGAAGATTCTCAGCCTTTTTTGAATAATATTCTGCCCGGACGTTCATAAGATACCAGAGTCTTCCCACAAGTCCCAGAAGAAGCATTATGCAGATCAGAAAAACCACCCATATTTTTTTCCTGTGATAAACCATGGTCCGGATCATAAAAAAATCCCTCTCAGAGGTAGTCACTGTAATATATGACGTTCCCCTGAGAGGGTATTCTTTTTATCTATTCCAGACCGGCCTCCTCGTTGGTGAGACCTTCGCTCTGCATATCGTTATTATCTTCGGTGTCACTGTCCTCCGACTCATCTTCCGGCGGACTTGGTACATTCTCATCGGAAATTGCCTCCTTCTGCCCGTCTGCGCCGGTTCCTGTTGCAGAATCGCTGATTCCCTTAAAAAGTTCCCACAGTTCTGTAGTCGGAACTTCTCCATCCTCTGCCTCATCCGGCTGTACATTCAGATACGGAAGTGCTTCGGAAAGGATTCCCTGTGCAATGTACTGTGCGTACGTACTGCTTGCCTGATCATCTACCTTCGGCTCATCCACAACTACATAGATCACAAGTGCCGGATCATCTACCGGTGCAAATCCGATAAAAGATACCAGATACTTGCCATTGCCTCGCGGAAGCTTCTCGGCAGTACCGGTTTTACCACCTGAGCTGTAGCCCTGCACCTTGGAGGTACGGCTGGTACCATGGTCTACACTGGCTGCCATGTAGGAACGGATGTCTGCAGATATCTTCTCGGAAATCGTCTGCTTCATCAGTGTCGGAGAGATCGTTTTTACGATTCCGCCACTGCTGTCCTTGATCTTCGTCACCAAATGAGGCTGATAGTAGTATCCTCCATTGATCACAGAACACATTGCATTGATCTCCTGGATCATGGTCAGTGTATATCCCTGTCCAAAAGCAGAGCATGCAAGCTCCGTTTCTCCCATGGTATCGCTGGTATGGATCACACCGCTTCCCTCATTGGGAAGATCGATACCGGTTCTTGTTCCGAAATTGAAAACGCTTTGTGTCTTAAGGAAATTATCTTTTCCCATCTTTGCTGCGATCTGCATCATACCATCGTTGCAGGAATTGGCAATGACATCGGAAAGAGCTTCTGTCCCGTGAGCATCCGGCCATACCGCACATTTGATGAAAGTAGTCGCACCTTCCGCTCCAAAAGACTGTCCGCCGTCACAGACAAAATTATCGCTCTCGGAAATCGCTCCCATTTCAAGTGCGGAGCCCATAACGATAGGCTTTACAACCGATCCCGGCTCGTAGGCATCTGTCACGCAGAAATTACTCCACATTCCGTTCAGCGCATCTACGGTCTCCTCATCGTTCATGGCATCGATCTCACTCTGGGAATACACGTTTGAAAGATCTCTCGGGTTATTCAGATCATAACGGTCACCGCCATCCATTGCCAGGATCTCTCCTGTTTTCGGATCCTCGATGATCACGCCTACATTTTTGGCTCCCATCTTTTCTTCAAAGGTATTTACGTATTTTTCCACGATCTGCTGAAGTCCCAGATCCAGCGAAGTCTCAATGCTTTTGCCATCCGTCGGTTCGATAATCGTCTGTTCTACGTCGGAATTGTTGTTGATGTATCCGTATTGTCTTCCATCCACGCCGGTAAGTGTCGCATTGTAATATCCTTCCAGTCCGGCATCCGCCACATCTCTGGAAAGTGTAAATCCAATGGTATCACAGGCAGTCTCATTAAACGGATAAGATCTGAGATAATCTTCTTCAAACCATACACCTGTGATCCTGGAACGTTCTTTCAGCTGCGTGGCAGTCAGTTCACTGTCGTCTCCCGGATCTTCGTATTTTTCGAAGGCTTTTTTGTCGTCCATGGAGATCTGTTTCTTTACGATCTGATACTGACTTTCCTTTGTACCGCTGTCGGTGAGAAGCTTCCGCATCTCATCTTCATCAAGTCCCAGAACTTCTACAAGCGCCTTGATGGTAGGCTCCACGGAATCCTGATCCTTATTGACCTCCAGACAGTCAAGGATCACATTATAGACCTTGTTGCTGGTTGCCAGGATATTCCCGTTTCGGTCATAGATATCTCCTCTTTTTGCCGGGAGTGTCTGATTTTCATATTTCTGCTGAGCCTGACTCAGCACCTGCTTTCGATATTTGCTTCCGCTGGTGGCATTGATATAGGTAATTCTTGCCACCAAACCGACTAAAGCCAGCAACACTAAGGAAAATAGTACTGCCAGCTTTTTCTTCATACTGTAATTTATTTTTTTTACCGGCCTGCGCCTTCTTGTACTCAATCGATCACCTGCTTAAAAACTGTACTTCTGCTACTTGTGTGTGTCCACATCCTGATACTGTCTCACATAACTGTTTCCTTCAGTGGTATAGGTCTGTATCTGATCCTCCGAAGGATATTTCATTCCAAGCTCGCCGATAGCTTTTTTCTTGATCTCGCTGATATCCACTGTAGAAGTGACCTGACTGTAATATGCATCGTTATCTTCTTTCAGCTGTGCAAGCTCAGATTCCAGATTTGCAACATTTTTCATACTCGCCGTGATTTCGGATTTTACCTGAAGATAATTGATACAGGTAAAAAGTACTGCGATGGAAACTGCCGTAAGAAACAGAACGAACCCCTTGTTCATGGCCATTGCCTTTTCCCGGTTCCGCTGTGCCTGTCTGCTCACCACCTGTTTTGCCGGTGTCACAGGTACTGCGGATTTCTGTTTTCTTTTCTGAGCCAGCCGTCGCCTTTCCTGTATCTCGGGCAGATCAGTCCTCTGAGGAACTTCCTGCAACCGTTTTACCGCATTTCCCTGAACATACATTTCTCTGCTGTTCCTGACGGTATTTCGATTTCTTCTGGCTGTAGTCCCTCTTCCTGTCTTCGCCATTTGCCTACCTTCCATCTCTCAACTACATTTTCCGTTCAAAAATACGAAGCTTCGCACTTTTGGATCTCGGATTCTCTTCCATTTCCTCTTTTCCCGGTAAGATCGGTTTCCTTGTGATCACCTTACCCTTGGATTTCTTTCCGCATACACAGACCGGAAAATCCGGCGGGCAGGTACAGGGATTTTCATTTTTTCGGAAAATGGTCTTGACAATCCTGTCTTCCAGAGAATGGAATGTAATGATACAGATCCTTCCTCCGTCATCCAGGAGATCGATCATGCCGTCCAGGGAATCCCTGAGCACGTCAAGCTCCCGGTTGAGCTCAATACGTATTGCCTGAAAAGTCCTCTTGGCCGGATGTCCTCCTGTAGCCTGTATTTTCATGGGGATCGCACCCCGTATGATCTCTGTCAGTTCTCCGGTTGTCCGGATCGGTGCCTGCTCTCTGGCAGCCACAATGTGTTTCGCTATATTTTTGGCAAATTTGTCTTCGCCGTAATCACGGATAATACGATACAGTTCACGTTCCTCATAGCCGTTGACAATATCACCGGCTGTACGGCTCTGTCTTCTGTCCATTCGCATGTCCAGAGGAGAATCGTACCGATAAGAAAAACCTCTCTCTTCATTATCCAGCTGATAAGATGACACTCCTAAATCCAGCAGGATCCCGTCCACCTTCTCAATGCCACGGGATCTCAGCTCATCTGCCATGTAACAATAATTGCTGCGAATGATTGTCACCTGATTAAAGGCTGACAGCCGTTCACTCGCAGCAATTATCGCATCCTGGTCTTGATCTATGCCAATAAATCTCCCCTTGGCAGAAAGTTTCTTACACACCTCTGTGGCGTGTCCCGCTCCTCCTAAAGTGCCATCCACATAGATTCCATCCGGCTTTACCCTTAAGCCGTTAATGGTCTCATCGAGTAATACAGATTTATGCTTAAATTCCATATCCGTCTCCTGTGGGATTTCTACCTGCGTTATGCTCAAATGACGATTCCTATGTTCTGCATGCTTTCCGCAATGCTGTCCATATCATCATAATTGCAGTTCTCGCTCCACTTCTCTTTGCTCCAAACCTCGATCCGGTTCAGATTACCCGTAAGCACCACATCCTTATCCAGATCAGCAAACTGGCGCAGCGTCTGCGGCACCAGGATTCTTCCCTGCTTATCCAGCTGACATGCTGTAGCTCCGGCTACAAAGAAACGTGAAAAGGTTCTTGCGTCTTTATTTGTAAGTGGTAATGCTCGGAGTTTCTCTTCAAAGGCAACCCATTCATCCATCGGATAAATAGAAAGGCAACCATCCAACCCTCTTGTCAGTACGAACTCTTCCCCTAAGAGTTCCCTGAACCTGGAAGGGATGATCAGACGCCCCTTCGCGTCGATCGTATGATTATACTCGCCCATGAACATGAAACCCACCTACTCTCGTGAAACACGATTCTCCCCTTCGTGTTTCCAGGGCGCAAATGGTGTATTCTGCCACTCATCCCCATTCGCTACCACTATTCACCACTTTCTACCACTTATGTAATCATTTTAAACTATTTACCATGAAAAAACAAGTGCATATCCAAGTTTTTTTTCATTTCATGAAATATCCACAGGTTTTTTTTCAACCTGTTTATTTTCTGTGCATTATTATGAAACGAAAAAGCTTCCGGACAGTCGCCGGAAGCTTTTTTCTGACTTTATGTTCTGTTATTTTATGACATTTTAAAGACCTTTGAACGCAAAGGAAAATTTCATCTTTCCATTGGTATCCAGGAGGTATTCCGGATGCGTGCGGGCACCCCAGCTGTCATCTCCTCCAACACCCATCTGCGCCTTTGCAGCACGGACAACGGTATAATGGACTGCCGGAAGCTCATAGGGATGCATGGCATTTTCCATTTCATGAGGAGTATATGGAAGTGCTGAGAACATCATCGGGCCGTTTTCTTTATCCATCTCAAAGAGCATTCCTCTACCCTTTCTGTCTGTGATCTTTGCCCAGCGTACTTCCTCTTTGTTTCCGCATTCCTGCGGCACAAGATAGCGTGCCATATTGTCTGTCACGAGATTCTCATAAATGCCGAGTTTTGCGCCATGCTTCCGGTCTGCATAAGTCTCTGCCGGTCCCAGGCCGTACCACTGAACATGATCATAATCCGCATTGAATTTAAAGAGTACTCCGAACTCCGGCATATCGCCCAGCTCTTTTACAGGATCATAGGTCAGCGTTGTCTTTACTCTTCCATCTCCGGTTACCTCATAGGCAAGGCGGCATTCACTGGCAGGCGTAGTTGGCAGGATGTAGGTAAAAGCAACCTCCACGCTGTTTTCGTGAACCGTTGTCTCCGGAGCATTGGCCGGACCATACATACCTTTTCGGTAATCCTTATGACTTGCGTACATGCTGGCGATCTTCCACTGTGCATAACGCATCTGCATCAGACTTCCGCAATCATTATCTGTAGGTGCTCTCCAGAAGTTGGGCTTCGGGATCGCTTCGATCATTTCTCTTCCTGCATATTTATACGAAACCAGGCCACCATTGAGAACGGAGAACAGCACTTCGAAATTTTCCCCGCGGACACCGATGTTATGAAGGCTTCTCACAAGCTCCACGCCACACGCAGGAGCTTCCGGTGATCCTTCCACCTGATAAACATACTGGCCGAAAGCAACCTCATGTCCTGCCTCTGCCCAAAGTGTTTTTTCTCTGAGAAGGAAGGCTACGGTTACCGTATATTCGCCCGGGCGCTGCTGTTTTCCAAATGGAAGTCTGTAGGTCTGTTGGCTTAAAGGCTTCACCGCTGTATCCAGTGTCTCTGTGCGGAGAACATGACCGTTCTTTGCAAGAGTTACTTCACATCGGAATGTGTCCGTATTTACAAAAAGATTTTTGTTGATGATCTTAACAGAATCCTCACTTACCTGCGCAGTGATATTCTGGTAGTTGAATTTTACCTCCTGCATCTTTGGTGAAGCATCTCTGTCTCCGCCGTATGCGATACCGTTTCCACTGAAATTATAATCTGTAGGACGTTCACCGAAGTCTCCGCCGTATGCCTGGAATTCTTTACCGTAACGGTCTTTTTTGTAAATAGACTGATCAATGTAATCCCAGATAAAGCCACCCTGATATTTCGGTTCTGTATCTGTAAGATCTGTATATTTATGCATTGCACCGCAGGAATTTCCCATTGCATGGGTATACTCACAGCAAATAAACGGCTTGCTGTCATCCTTTGCAAGGAACTCCCGGATTGCTTCTACGGAAGGATACATCTGGCTTTCCATGTCACTGGTGGCATTGTAGCTGCGGTCATGGAAAACTCCCTCATAATGTACCAGTCTTGTAGGATCATTCTTGTGGTAGAACTCAGACATCTCAAAGATATCTTTTCCACCAAAGGATTCATTTCCACAGGACCAGATCAGGATCGCCGGGTGGTTCTTGTCACGCTGATACATGGAATTTACACGGTCCAGCATCATGCCCAGCCATTCCGGTTTGTTGTGCGGAACGATATCCGTGTGATCTCCGGTAAATTCTGCTATATCCCAGGTTCCGTGAGATTCCAGATTGTTTTCTGCGATCATGTAAATACCATATTCATCACAGAGACGGTAGATCTGAGATGCATCCGGATAATGACAGGTACGGATCGCATTGATGTTGTTCTGTTTCATGGTCACGATGTCTTTGAGCAGTTCCTCCCGGGACACATGTCTTCCTGTGACAGAGCTGAACTCATGGCGGTTCACACCCTTGAATACGATACGTTTTCCGTTAAGGGTCATGATACCATCCTTCATTTCAAAACGGCGGAAACCGACTTTCTCCGGGATGATCTCCTGGAGCTTTCCGCTTTCATCACTGATCTCCAGCTCCAGATCATAGAGATTCGGCTCTTCTGCACTCCAGAGAAGGGGATCCTGAATCTCCCAGGTACAGGTATCCTCTCCGTTCAGAGATCTTTCCTCCTGCAAAAGGATCTCTCCCTTTCCGGAAAGTGTAAGCTTCATTTTTCCTTTTCCCCAGGTACTGGTCACGATCTCAAGCTCGGCTTTTTTGAGAGTTTCATCCGGAATGGCACGGATCCTGAGATCATATACATGGACATCCGGTACCGTAAACAGATAAACATCTCTGTAAATTCCGGAAAAACGGTAAAAATCCTGATCCTCGCACCAGCTGCTGGCTGTCCATTTAAACACCTGTGCCGCCAGCTTGTTCTCGCCGTCCTTCAGATATTCCGTAAGCTCGAATTCTGACGGAGTAAAAGAATCTTCACTGTATCCCACAAATTTTCCATTGAGCCACAGAGCCAGGCCGCTCTCTGCTCCCTGGAATGAAACAAATACTCTTTTTCCTTTCATGCTCTCCGGCACATGGAAATATCTCACATAGCTTGCCACCGGGTTAAAACGTTCCGGGATCTGTCCCGGATGAAGTTCTTCATGGCCTTCCCACGGATACTGGACATTGGCATACTGCGGTGCATCATATCCTTCCATCTGGATATGTGCCGGCACATAAATGTCCTCCCAGTCCTTACAGGAATATGCTTCTTCCTCAAAGCCTGGGATAGCAGATGCATAATTCCGTGCATAATGGAACTTCCAGAGACCATTCAGACTGTGACGGAAAGAAGTTTTCCCATCTTCTCTCTCTTCCTCACAACGATAATATGTATGATCTGAGTGGGCATCCATTCTTCCGTCGCTGAAATACCGGGGATCTTTTAACAGAGAATGATCAAATTTTTTCATTTTTTCCTCCTGCCCGGCAGATTCTGTTTTTTCTGCCGGATCCTTCGTTTTTTATGCTATGATCATTATAGTATAATCCACCGGATTATGGTATAATATGTTTCGCCAAAATATATAACATTTAGAAACAGGTGAATATCATGTCGATCTATTTCAGAAACACTCCGGTCAGTGCTCCCTTCATGTTTGAATCTCTTGGGAACCACTGGAATCAGGTTAATATCTTCCGTCCGGACGGATATCCGTATTATCATTACCTCCAGACTGAAAAGGGTACCGGACGCATTGAAGTCCGTGGAAAATTTTATACTCTCGGAGCCAACGAGGGCATCCTCATCGCCCCCGGTGTCCCTCATTCCTATCACAGGGAGTCTACTTCCTGGACCACGATGTTTGCCACCTTCACAGGAACACTGGCAGGCAGCATTCCTTCCATGACAGACAACCAGGAAGTGATCCTTATCGAAAAGGAACAAGGAGCCAGTATCCGGAAAATGATTTCTTCTACCTTGCGTAAATATCATCAGCCCACACCGGATATGAAATCTCTTTCTTCCGACTGCTATAATTTTCTTATGAATTTTACAGACTGTGCAGCTTCTCCGAAGATACAGGATAATCCTCTCTACCAGAGATATGTGATCCCGGTAATAAAAGAAATCGAAACCGGTTATCAGCAGGATATCACTGCAGCGCAACTGAGCCGGAGCGTTTTTGTCTCTCCGCAGTATCTTTCCCGTCTGTTCCGCCGTTTTATGGGCTGCTCGGTTTACGAGTACGTTACCATGTACCGCATCAGCCGCGCACGTGAGCTTCTGCTTTCCAGACCGGATATGAAGATCCAGGATGTTGCCGGCGCTTCCGGATTTTCCGATGCCAGCCACTTTATCGCCATGTTCCGTAAAGTCACAGGCACAACTCCTCTGGATTTCCGAAAGATGTACTGATATATTTCTACTGCACAGCACAAAAACTGCCCTGCCGGAAACGTCGTAGAAGACGTTTTCTTGCAGGGCAGTTTTCTGCTGCTCTTATCAGCCAAATGCCGGTATCCTATCCTATATTCTGATCCATCAGACAAAAGCATCTGTATCCTATATCTGTTTGATCTCAGTTTCCGTAATATAATTCCAGAATACGGTCAACTCTTTGGCTGGCCTCCAGATTCTTCAGAAGATCGCTCCTGCTCCTGATCTGGCTGTCCAGCTTCTTCCGTTCCTCCTGCAGCTGCTGCAAAAGTGACGCTTTCCGAAGAGCTTCCTCTTTCTTCTGTATCTCGTTCTGATCCATTTTTTTCTCCCTGTACAGTCTCTGTTTCCAGATTCTCTGCTACATTTTCCCGTTGCTGTTCCGCTTCTTTCTCTGCCTGCTGATCTTTCTCGATCCTTCTCATCCGTACTTTTGCCCGCTTTCTGGACATCACGCGTTTCACTGCAACTACCACGGTGCAAAGAACAAAAAGTATTACCGAGATCACCAATGAAACATCCACGCCGGTTCCCGGAAACAGTATTTTATCTGTGCGGAACCACTGGAGCACTGCTCTTCCAAGACCATAGCCTGCCAGATATCTCAGAAAGATCTCTCCCTGAAATACTTTTTTGCGAAGCAGCATCATAAGCACCAAAAGCACAAGCAGACACCAGAGACTTTCATAGAAAAACAAGGGCTGTACCAAAATCCAGGTACCACCGTCCACGGTTTGAAGCTTTTCACGCATAGCCATGGTGACCTCTCCTGCCCGTACCGCAGTCAGCGGCAGCTGCATGGAAAAAATGTTGTCTGCATATTCCCCGAAAGATTCTCTGTTAAAAAAGCTTCCCCACTTTCCTATTATCTGCCCGATCAGAAGTCCCATGCAGGCAAGATCTGCCATCTGCCAGAAGGATTTCTTTCGGATCCTGCAGTAGACCGCACCACCCAGCACACCGCCCAGAAGTCCGCCATAAAACATAAGTCCTCCGGACCGTATATTCAGAAGCTGTCCCGGATCATTTTTATAAAGGCTCCAGGAAAAAGCCGCATAAAGCAGCCTTGCCCCTGCCACACCGGAAAGTAGCGTTATGATGGCCAGATCCAGATATGCATCCGGATCTTCATGATTTCTTCTGGCTTCCAGTACCACAAAAAAGATTCCCAGAAGCATTCCTATCGCGATCAGGACGCCATAGATCGTGATCTCAAAGCCAAAAATCTCAAAGGATCTCGGCACATGATCCAAAACCAGATTTAATCCGGGAAACCGAATTGACATATCCATAAAATCACCTGTTATAATTTTTCAGCTTACAGCCGGTATTTCACAGACGTTGGTGATCACACGTTAAATCTGAATAAGATCACATCTCCGTCCTGTACAACGTACTCTTTTCCTTCCATACGTACAAGGCCCTTCTCTCTGGCACCTGCATAGGAACCGCAATCCAGAAGATCCTGATAATTCACAACCTCTGCTTTGATAAATCCACGTTCAAAGTCTGTGTGGATCTTACCTGCTGCCTGCGGTGCCTTGGTTCCGATCTTGATGGTCCATGCTCTTGTCTCATCCTCTCCTGCTGTCAGGAAACTCATAAGTCCAAGAAGGTGATAGCTTGCGCGCACCAGCTTCTCCAGGCCGGATTCTGTCAGTCCCAGATCCTCAAGGAACATCTTTCTCTCATCCTCGTCCAGCTCGGAGATTTCCTCCTCGATCTGCGCACAGATCACAAATACCTCGCTGTTCTGTTTGGCAGCGTATTCACGTACTGCCTGTACATACTGATTGTTCGCCCCATCATCTGCGATATCATCCTCTGCAACGTTAGCCGCATAGATCACCGGTTTTGCAGTAAGAAGATTATAGGTTGCAAGCCATGCATCCTCATCTTCGTTCTCTGTTTCCAGAGTAATGGCAAGCTGTCCCTCTTCCAGATGCGCCTTTACTTTTTCAAGGAATGCAAGCTCTTTGGCAGCTTCCTTATCCATACGTGCAGTCTTGGTAACCTTGGCAATTCTTCTCTCGAGGATCTCAAGATCAGAGAAAACAAGCTCCAGATTAATAGTCTCGATATCGCGGAGCGGATCAATGCTTCCATCTACATGAACAACATTAGAATCCTCAAAGCAGCGTACCACGTGAACGATAGCATCTACCTCACGAATATTTGCAAGGAACTGGTTTCCAAGTCCCTCTCCCTTAGATGCGCCTTTTACAAGACCTGCAATATCGACGAATTCGATCACTGCCGGTGTTACTTTTTTTGATTTATAAAAATCTCCGAGAAGATTCAGTCTCTCATCCGGAACGGTTACAACACCCACATTGGGGTCGATAGTACAGAACGGATAGTTTGCGGATTCTGCTCCGGCTTTTGTCAGTGAATTGAATAATGTACTTTTTCCTACGTTAGGAAGACCTACGATTCCTAATTTCATCTCTCTATATACGTCCTTTCGATATATTTATTTACAGTATTTTTCAGATACTCTTTAAACAGGCCTTTCCGTTTTTCAGGCCATTCCTGTCCCATATTACCATACACAGCCTGAAATCGCAACTGTGAGGCAATTATTGTTACTGTCAGTCCCTGGACATGATCATCAGAAGCTGCCCGCTTTCATACAGGATCTCTGCGGTTTCTTCCGAAATCTCATTGCTGACGGTCAGGCCACTGTCTTCTACTGTCAGATGATATCCGTTCAGCGGATACTTAAACCCCCTCAGAGTGAGGCCTGTCACATCACCTCCCACAGTAAAGAATGAAACATATTTTCCAAACTGCTCCTCTCTGTGCAGTATGGTTCCACTTTCTGCAAGTGTGATATAATTCCACTGATCTGCGATCGCAATACGAACGCCCTGTTCCTTACCCATGGAAAGCAGTCCCAGATTCGCCAGCACATGATCCAGCCTTGTGCCGGTAGCTCCCAGGATCAGGATATCCTTTGCACCCTTGCGAATCATCTGGTTTACCGCAGACTGTGTATCCGAATCATCCTTCTCTGGCTTCAGCCTGATGATCTCCGGTCCCTTCAGGCTTTCCATATATTTTTGGCCTTCTTCGGAAAGACTGTCAAAATCCCCAATTGCAAGATCCGGAATAAATTCCCGGTTTTTCATAAACCATTCCATCCCCTTATCTGCAGCAACAAGAGTGATTTTCTCTCCTCGGCTTTCTTCTATTCTTTTTTTTAAAAAATCGAGGGCAAAACCATTCTGGATATTGCCCCCGCTGATTATTATTGTATCGATCATTTTCAGTCCAGCTCTTTTTTGATATTGTGGATTTTTTCTGTAATGTGTCTTACATTGGCTGCCACATCGCCCTTAAATACCCAGGAACCTGCGACCATGAGGTTTGCACCGGCACGCATAACAGTCTCCAGTGTATCATCATTGATACCACCATCTACCTGAATGTCAACATCCAGCTCTTCTTCATCAATAAGCTCACGAAGCTCCTGGATCTTCTCCGTGCATTCGTCCATGTATTTCTGTCCGCCAAATCCTGGCTGAACAGTCATTATCAGCACCATATCTACATCTTCAAGAAGATGGCTGATGTCATTTACCGGTGTGGATGGCTTGATCGAAACTGCCGCCTTTACCCCTGCTGCCCTGATCTGCTCCAGTGTACGCTCCAGATCCTCACATGCCTCCGCATGTACAGTAATGGAATTTGCTCCGCATTCTACAAAATCGCGGATATATCTTTCCGGTTCTGTTACCATCAAATGTACGTCGAAAAACATGTTGGATTCTTTCCGGATCGATTTGATCACCGGCATTCCAAAAGAAATGCTGGGAACAAAATCTCCATCCATAACATCAATATGCAGATATTCAACGCCTTCCTTTTCCAGAATTTTGATCTGTTCTCCCAGTCTGTTAAAATCTGCTGATAAGATCGACGGGCACAATCGGTATTCCATGACTCAGTATCTCCTTTTCTCTTTTAATTCCTGGTGCAGCTCCAGATAATCTTCATATCGGAGTCTGCTGATCTCATTGTTCTCAAGGGCTTCCTTAACAGCGCAGCCCGGTTCATGTATGTGACGGCACCCCTGAAAGCGGCACTGTCCTTCATATCTTCGGAACTCCGGAAAGTAATCCTTCAGTTCCTGCTCCTCCATATTTTCAATATATAAGGAGGAAAATCCCGGCGTATCCACAAGGAATGTATCCTGTGCCACCGGTATGATCTGTGCATGGCGCGTGGTATGTTTTCCCCGTTTCAGCTTACGGCTGATCTCACCGGTTTCCATCTCCACTTCTTCCTGAAGGGAATTCGTAAGAGAAGATTTTCCCACGCCGGATGGGCCGGCAACCACAGTTGTCCTGCCCTGAAGCACTTCTTCGATCTCGTCGAGTCCTTCTCCCTTCAGGGCACTTGACAGGATCACCTGATAGCCGCAGCTCTGGTATGTTTCATAGAGAAATTCCAGTTCTTCCGTTGTTGCCAGATCTTTTTTGTTAAAACAGATGACTGCCGGAACACCTTCCCTCTCCATCATAATGAGGAAACGATCCAGAAGCATGAAGTTCGGCTTCGGATTATCCATGGCAAAGATCACCAGTGCCTGATCTACATTGGACACAGCCGGACGGATCAGAGAATTCTTCCGCTTGTGGATCTCCGTCACACTTCCCTCCAGTTCCTTTTCATCCAGAACTGTAATGTCCACATTGTCACCTACCAGAGGCTTGAATTTATCCTTACGGAAAATTCCCTTGGCTCTGCATTCATATGTATTACCGTCTTCTGCATATACGTAGTAGAATCCGGCAATACCTTTGATTATCTTTCCCTGCATGATCACTCAGCTTTCTTGAATGTAACCGTGTAGGTTCCAAGCTGCTGATAATCCCCGTCTACCTCTTCATAGAGATAGATGGTTCCTGAGGTAACGCCCTCAGCACCTGAGATATCAAGCTGATACGGGAAGCTGATATTCTGTCCATCAATGATGGTGGATGCCTTAGGCTCACCGTTTACGTCCTGGATCAGTTCCAGACGGATCGCGCCTCCATTGTAGCCGGACGGGGTATCCAGTGTCTGTGTACATTTCCAGCCTGTGTTTGCATTGACATCTGCTGTAGATGTAGTTGTGGATACTGTGCTGTCCGCAGATGCTGTGCTGTCTGTGGATGCTGTACTGTCTGTAGATGCTGTACTATCTGCAGATGCTGTGCTGTCTGTGGATGGAGCCTTGTCACCGGAGCTGATGGTAATGCTGATCGGCTGATCCGGGTCTGCTGCCGCATAGGCTTCCGGATCCTGTGCGATAACTGTACCTGCAGCTTCTGTACTCTGCTGTTCTGTTATCTGGATATCAATAAATTTCCCTAAAGTAGTAAGTGCATCATCCTTGGTCATTCCTACAACACTCGGAACCTCAGCATTATCGCCATAATCAACCCCTCGACTGACTGTCAGTGTTACAGAAGAGCTTGCCTGCACAGAAGTACCTGCTGCCGGTTCGACATTGTAAACATATCCCGGATCTACCAGTGCATATCCGTTGTCATCTGTGTCGCTGTATTCTTTCTGGACATTTACCTGAAGTCCAAGATCTTCCAGAGTCTGCTGTGCATCGATTCCTGTACGTCCATCCAGATCTGGGATCGTAACCTGTGCTGTTCCGGTGCTTACCCAGTATTTCACAGTTGTATTGGCTTCAACCTGTGTTCCCGCAGCTGTCTCCTGACGGGAGATCCTGCCTTTTTCCTGATCGGATGCCTCCTCACCGGCCATCTGGACACCCAGATGTGCATCGTTTGCAAGTGTTTTAGCCTCTTCCTCTGTCTTGCCTACAAGATCAGGAACGGTTGCCAGACCGTCAGCTGCTGATTCCTGCTTCGCTTCTGCCTTGCTGCTGTCTGCAGCTCCGCTGCTGCCGGTTCCAAACAGTCCTGCGGCACGTCCAAGCACTACCACAAGAACGATCAGAAGGACTGCACCTCCGATCAGTGCCGCAATCGTCAGGCCTCTTCCGGAACCATGATGCTTCTTTTTCTTTCCGGATCTATGCTCGGATCTCGGTCTGTATTCTTCCTCTGCATCATCGTAATCGTTATCGTCGTATTTTTCTTCCTCAAGTGCGGTGATCTCCGGTTTTGTGATCTGCTTCGGTGTATGTTTGATCTCACCAAGCTCTTCTTCTGAGATCACAACCGTCTTGGCATCGTTGTCAACTGTAGTAAGCCTTACAAAATCACCCTGGGGATCGATCAGAGAATGCTTCAGGTCTGCGATCACATCCTCCATACGGCTGTAACGACGATCTACACTTTTCTGTGTACATTTCAGAATGATCTGCTCCAGACTGTACGGAAGGTCCGGTGTATACACACTTGGCGGGACCATCTCTTCCTGCAGATGCTTGATAGCGATCGCCACAGTGGTATCTCCGTCAAAAGGAACTCTTCCTGTGACCATCTCATACAGTGTGATTCCAAGAGAATAGATATCGCTCTTCTCATCGCTGTATCCGCCTCTCACCTGCTCAGGTGAGCTGTAATGTACAGATCCCATTACATTGGAGCTGATCGTATTGGAAGATGCAGCTCTGGCAATTCCAAAGTCTGTCACCTTTACTTTACCATCTGTGGAGATAATGATATTCTGGGGTTTCACATCTCTGTGAACGATACCATGGCTGTGTGCCGCCTCCAGACCCATAGAAACCTGGATTGCGATACTTGTAGCCTCTTTAATGGAAAGCTTTCCCTTCTTGGAGATGTATTCCTTTAGAGTGATACCCTCGATCAGTTCCATAACAATGTAATAAACACCGCCGTCATCTCCTACGTCAAATACATTGACGATATTCGGATGTGTAAGACCAGCTGCCGCCTGGGCCTCACTTCTGAATTTCTTTATAAACGTGGTGTCTTCCCGAAACTCCGGTTTCAGGACCTTCACTGCAACAAAACGGTTCAGCTTATGGTCCATAGCCTTATAGACATCTGCCATTCCGCCAGTTCCGATTTTTCCTACGATCTCATAGCGCTCGGCTATGATCATTCCCGTCTTCAACATGCTTCCACCTCATTCGTGAATGGCTCTACCAGTACGACTGCAATATTATCCTTACCACCATTCTGATTTGCTTCCCGAAGGAGCGCACTGCCCTTCTGATCAATATCTGCTTCCGGATCGGATATGATCTCCTGGATCTTCTCATCTTCAACCATATTGCTGAGACCGTCTGAACACATCAGGATCGTACATCCTTTTTCAAGTTTCAGATCAAAGAAATCCACATCCACCGTTTTCTCCGCGCCAAGTGCCCTTGTAATGATGTTCTTATCCGGATGATTCCGTGCTTCCGCTTCGCTGATCTCGCCCATTCTCACCATTTCCTGTACCAGGGAATGATCTCTGGTGACCTGGCGGATCCCGTCCTGGATCACATATAAACGGCTGTCACCCACATTGGCTACATAGGCATACTGATCTACAATAGTCGCCACCACCATAGTGGTTCCCATGCCCCGGAGGTTTTCGTCTTCCTGCGCACGGTTTCTGATCTCCGTGTTCGCAGCTTCGATCGCATGACGAATAACCTTCACAGGATTGTAATCCGCATCTTCACGGATTTCATCCACAAGGATCCGTACTGCATGTGAGGATGCATAGTCACCGGCGTTATGTCCGCCCATTCCGTCCGCGACTGTGAAAAGATTAGGCAGATTTCCAACCGGACCTTCAGATGCAAACACGTAATCCTGATTCATCTTCCGCTTCTGCCCTACATCAGTAGCTGAGTATATCCTCATGTCACTTCTCGCTTTCTGTTTTTTCCATGTAACTTTTTCTTAGCTGTCCACAGGCACCGTCGATATCGCTGCCCATTTCCCTTCTAATAGTAACATTAATTCCGTATTTTTCAAGTTTTATTTTGAAATTCTCCACAGCCTGTCGAGTAGACCTCACATAGGAGCGTTCCTTGATGGGATTGACCGGAATCAGATTTACATGGCAATTGATGCCTTTTATACGGCCTGCCAGCTGTCTCGCATCTTCTTCACTGTCGTTGACGCCGGCTACAAGACTGTACTCAAAGGTGATCCTTCGGCCTGTTTTGTCAAAATAATTTCTGCAGGCATCCAGAACCTCATCCATGGAATACTTATTCGCGATCGGCATCAGTTCCTGTCGTTTTTCATCATTTGGAGCATGAAGGGAAAGTGCCAGAGTGATCTGAAGCTTTTCTTCAGCCAGATCATACATCTTCGGCACGATCCCACAGGTAGAAACCGTCACATTTCTCTGACTGATCCCAAGACCGTTTTCGTCGGTAAGGATCCGGACAAAACGGACAAGATTGTCATAATTATCCATCGGCTCACCGGTTCCCATCACAACTACATTGGCCACACGTTCGCCGGTATCTGCCTGGATACGGTAAATCTGATCCAGCATCTCGGACGGTTTCAGGCATCTGGTCAGTCCTCCGATGGTAGATGCACAGAATCTGCATCCCATACGGCAGCCCACCTGAGAAGAAATGCACACAGAATTTCCGTGGTGATACCGCATGAGAACACTCTCGATCACATTTCCATCTTCCAGCTGGAACAGATATTTTCTGGTTCCGTCAATTTTTGAGATCCTTACATCTGCCTGGGTCAGTGCTGTGATCGGATAAGCCGAAAGCTTTTCCCTGAGGCTTTTGGAAAGATTTGTCATTTCATCCCAGGAGGTAACCAGCTGCTGGTGAAGCCATGCATAGATCTGTTTCGCCCGGAAAGGCTTTTCACCGATCTTTGTCATGAATTCCTTCAATTCCTCCATGGTCATGGATTTTACATCTGTCATTTTCTGTTATTTCCTTCTGAATCTGGCAATAAAGAATCCATCTGTCTTATGTATTCCCGGCAGAAGCTGCAGATAGCCAAGCTTCGTGGACTTACAGTGCAGTTCCTCCGGAATATACGGATCCAGGCTTTCCAGCCGGTACGGATAATTCTTTAAAAACCATAATACATTTTCTTCGTTTTCTTCCCGGGCAATGGTACATGTGCTGAAGATCAGCGTTCCATCCGGTTTCACATACTTTGCAGCCTTATCCAGGATCATTCTCTGGAGCATTACGATCTCTTCCTGTTTCTGCGGAGTTGCCCGGTATTTGATTTCCGGTTTCTTGCCGATAACTCCATAACCGGAGCACGGTACATCCGCGATCACAATATCCGCAGCCTGTTCGGAATCCGGATCATATACCGTTGCATCCTGAACTCTGGCTTCCACATTGATCACTCCGGTCCTGTGGATATTTTCTTTGATAAGATCTGCCTTATACTGGCTTACATCTCTGGCATCCACATTTCCGTAATCCCCCATTTTGTCTGCCGCATGGATGCTTTTTCCACCTGGTGCAGCGCACATGTCGATGATATGGTCACCTTTTTTCGGACTTGCAGCTTCCGCTACAAGCATAGAGCTTACATCCTGCACCAGGATCTTTCCCTGAAGGAAGGTCTCAAGTGTCAAAATATGATTGTAATCGGAAATCTTCAGTGCATAGGGAAGATAAGGAGCCTGTTCTACTGTCACTCCCTGAGACTTCAAACTGGTGACGATCTCTCTCAGAGACGCCTTATGAGTACGGCACCGTACTGTGATCGGTCTTTCTGTCAGAAAATCCTCCAGGATCTTCTCCGTAGTCTTCACTCCGTAGGCTGCTTTCCATTTTTCTACCAGATATTCCGGCATGGAATATTTCACAGAAAGATAACGGACTTCGTTTTCTTCCCTGGAAGGAAGCTCCAGATCACCGATCTCTCTTGCGATCGTACGGAGCACCCCGTTGACAAAGGGCTTTAGATTATAAAAGCCTTTTCGCTGTGCCAGCTTTACCGCTTCATTGCATACTGCACTGTCCGGAACACTGTCCATAAATTTCAGCTGATATACCGCACTTCTCAGGATCTCACGGATCTGCGGTTTCATCTTGTTTACAGAAACCTTGGAAAAAGAATCGATGACATAATCAATATAGATCCTGTATTCCAGGGTTCCCTCACATACTCTTGTAATAAAGCTACGTTCCTGTTTCGGAAGAAACTGATATTTGGAAAGCGCATTCCGGATCGCAATATGGCTGTGCTCACCCTCC
Source organism: Blautia fusiformis (assembly GCF_020686995.1). Taxonomy (NCBI): domain Bacteria; kingdom Bacillati; phylum Bacillota; class Clostridia; order Lachnospirales; family Lachnospiraceae; genus Blautia; species Blautia fusiformis. The sequence continues at coordinate 81,810 of NZ_JAJEPT010000012.1, read as the reverse complement.
TCCTCGATCTGTAACAGGATCTCAAGGATCAGTTCTCTGGTATTTACTCCGCTGCTAATCACGATCTCTACCTCCTGCAAGGATAATCAGTCTCAGAAGCTGCAGAATAGATGCCGCCAGAGCTGCTACATAGGTAAGCGCTGCCGCTGTAAGTACTTTTCTTGCACCCTTTTTTTCATCTGCACCTAAGATACCTGTACTTTCCAGCATTTTAAGCGCTCTGGAAGACGCATTGATCTCAACCGGAAGTGTCACCAGCTGAAACAGTACTGCCAGTGAAAACAAAACAATTCCCAGAGTTACCAGCGGATCAATGGAAAAGATCAGCCCTGCGATAAACAGCGGCCACGAAAGCTGGGAACCAATATTTGCGGCAGGTACAATGGCTGAACGGATATTCAGTGGTGCATAATTGATTGCATCCTGGATCGCATGGCCACATTCATGTGCTGCCACCCCCACAGCCGCCAGAGAATTTCTTCCATAAATATCTTCTGAAAGGGAAACCGTTTTCGTTCTCGGATCATAGTGATCCGTAAGACTTCCGCGGATCGGAACCACCTGTACGTCTGTGATCCCTGCTGCTCTCAGGATTCTCTGTGCAGCTTCCGCACCGGTGATGCCAGAATGACTCCGTACCTTTTTATAGACTGCAAAGGTACTGCGCAGCTTTGCGGATGCCGCAAGAGAAAGAAGCATTCCGATCACAAGTAAAAGAATCGTGGGGTCCATTCCCCATCCGTAATAACCATATCCGTACATAACTCATCACTCCCTGGAATCTCTGAACATGTCTCCTGGTTTCAACTGATATCCCCGGAGGAACGCATCCGCTTCCATGCGTTTTTTGCCTTCCAGCTGCACTTCATGGAGCACGAGTACCTTCTGGCCGCATGCCACCTGGATTCCTCCTTTGTCAGCGGCTATCACAGTTCCAGGTGCTTCCTGTGCCTGTTTTTCCAGAACAGAGCTCTTCCAGACCTTCAATGTTTTTCCATTGATAAAGGTAAAAGCGCTTGGCCATGGATCAAGGCCTCTTACCAGACGCTCCAGTTCTTCCGCATTTTTGCTGAAGTCCAGAAGTCCCATTTTTTTGGAGATCATGGCAGCATATGGTGTCGGACTCTCCTCCGGCTGTTTCTCGCGGGTTGCAGTTCCGTCAAAAATGGACGGTAAAGTCTGTACCAGAAGCTCTGCACCTGCCTGTGCGAGCTTATCAAACAAGCTTCCACCTGTCTCATCTTTGGCAAGCGGAACCACGATCCTGGAAATCATATCACCGGTATCCAGACCGGTTCCCATCTGCATAATAGTAACGCCGGATTCTTTTTCACCGTCGATCACCGCCTGCTGGATCGGTGCAGCTCCACGATATTTAGGAAGCAGAGACGCATGGATATTGATACATCCGAATCTCGGCATATCCAGGATGCTCTTTGGAATGATCTGCCCGAATGCCGCAACAATGATGATGTCCGGTGCAAGATTTTTCAGTTCTTCCACAAATTCAGGATCTCTTACCTTCACCGGCTGCAGTACCGGGATCCCGTGTTTCAGTGCTTCTTCTTTTACAGGAGTAGGCATCATAGTTTTGCCTCTGCCCTTCGGTTTGTCCGGCTGTGTGATCACAGCCTCCACTTCATATCCGTTCTCTACCAGTGCTGCAAGAGGCGCCACCGCAAAGTCCGGAGTTCCCATATAAATAATCTTCATAGTATCCCGCCTTTAGTCTTCTTCATCATAAGTTACCTTGTGAAGTTCTCCCTCCACAAGTTCTGTATACATTTTTCCATCCAGATGGTCAATCTCATGACAGAACGCTCTTGCCAGAAGGCCCTCTCCCTCGTAGATCTGTTCGTCCATATTTACATCAAGTGCTTTTACCTTCACATAGTTCGGACGTGTTACCTGTCCTGCCATTCCCGGAACGCTCAGACATCCCTCGTCACCGGTCTGCTCGCCGCTTGTCTCAAGGATCTCCGGATTGATCAGCACGATCGGGCCCTCACCTACGTCGATGACAACGATACGTTTCAGGATTCCTACCTGTGGTGCAGCGAGGCCAACACCCATTGCATCATACATGGTATCCAGCATATCTGTGATCAGTTCCCCGATCCTCGGTGTCATTTTGTCTACTGTCCGGGATTTTTTTGTCAGTACAGAATCCCCCTGTACACGGATTGTTCTAAGTGCCATTTTTCTTCTCCTTTAATTCATATCAAATTGAATGTATATTTTCCGGAATCCGGAATTTATCTCTATATATTTCTCCAGCTTCTCTCTGACTGCTGTGAGAAAGCAGATATCCCTGTGCTTCAGATGGATCACCTGACGATAAACATCCTTTACCTTACCTACCGATGCAGCTGCAGGTCCGATCATGTGAAGCTCTTCCTTCGGACTTACCCTGCGGATAAAAACTTCTATATAATACATGGCATTTTTCAGAAGTTCTTCATCCTGGCAGGCGCCAAAAACAGTCATCATATGGGCTGCCGGCGGATAGTCCAGAAGCATCCGATACCCCATTTCTTCTTTATAAAATTTCTTATAATCCTGAATAGCCGCAGCCTGGATACTGTAATGCTCCGGCTGATATGTCTGGATCACCGCCTGCCCCGGCCGATTCCCTCTGCCGGAACGTCCAACTGCCTGAGTCAGAAGCTGGAATGTACGCTCCCCGCAGTGATAGTCATCCATATTCAGCGAAAGATCTGCTGCGATCACTCCTACCAGAGTCACATTCGGAAAATCATGTCCCTTGACGATCATCTGGGTCCCCACCAGAATATCTGCCTCATGCTTTGCAAAAGAAGCCAGGATCTTCTCATAGCTGTCCTTGGTCCTTGTGGTATCAAAATCCATTCGAAGTACCCTAGCTTTCGGGAATTCTTTTTCAATGACCTTCTCGATCTGCTGGGTTCCTGCCTTAAATCCACCAATGTGCGGTGAACCACAGGACGGACAGATTTCCGGTTTCACAGTCTCATAGCCGCAATAATGACAGATCAGACGATTGCCATTGTGTTCACTTAGAGATACATCACAGTGGGGACATTTCATAACATGACCGCAGGCTCTGCAGGAAACAAAGCCCGCATATCCTCTCCGGTTCAGAAACAGCATGGCCTGTTCTCTTCTTTCAAGGACCTGCTCCAGATCCCTCTTCAGCTCCAGACTCAGTACCGAGCGGTTTCCTTTCTTTAATTCTTCCCGAAGATCCACGATCGATACCTGTGGAAGAGGCCTTTCCTCATAACGTGCGTTTAACTTTACCAGAAGATATTCTCCGTCACAGGCATGACTGTAGGCTTCCAATGACGGAGTGGCTGATCCCATGACCACACGGGCATGTTCCATTCGTGCCCTCTCAATGGCAGTCTCACGTGCATGGTACCTTGGCGTATTCTCACTTTTGTAGGTGGGTTCATGCTCTTCGTCGATAACGATCAGTCCCAGATCTGAAAACGGTGTGAACAGTGCGGATCTGGGTCCTACCATCACCTGGATCTCACCACGTTTTGCTCTTTTGAACTGATCATAACGTTCTCCCTGGGAAAGTCTGGAATTCAGAACCGAAACCTTATCTCCGAACATGGCATAAAAGCGCCTGACTGTCTGATAAGTAAGCGCGATCTCAGGGATCAGCACGATCGCCTGTTTTCCCTCCTCCAGTACCTTCTGGATCAGGCGCATATAAACCTGGGTCTTTCCGCTTCCGGTCACTCCGAAAAGAAGTGCAGGCCTTGGGTCCGGCTCCTGCCATTCCCGAAAGATCTGCTCTGCCGCCAAAAGCTGTTCCTGGTTCAGACTCAGCTCCATGTTCTCCTTCACCAGGCCGAGCCCCTCGGGAATACGATACATTTCCTGACTTTCAATAGTTATCAGACCTTTTTTCTCAAAAAAATCAAGAACGGAAATGCCGGCTCCAAGCTCTTTGGAGGCATAGGTATAATCCAGGCTCCCGGCCTCCAGGATTGCCCGAAGGAACCGCTCACGTGCTTTAAAGCGGCTGCCTTCCAGCTTGCCAAGAAGTGCCTGCCCCTCTTCCTTTTTCCCTGTAAAAAGGATCAGTCTTTTCTCTTTTGCACGGACCTTGTCTTTTACAGGCAGAACTGTTTTCAGTGCCTGGATCATGGTGGAGCCATAGGTCTCCTTCATCCAGGCCGCAAGTGCGATCAGCCGGGATTCTGTTGTCTCACTGTCTGTGGACACTCCCCGGATCTCCTTGAGCTTTGACGCATCATATTTTGCCGTTCCGGAGATCCCGGTCACATAGCCTTTCCGAAGGGTATTTCCCTTTCCGAAGGGCACTGTGACCACAACTCCGGGTTTTATTGCCTGCACCAGCTCCTCAGGTACACGATACTGAAAATCCCGGTCCAGCTTTTCATGAGAAATGTCAATGATCACATCTGCATAGATCATCCATTTACGCTTTCTGATCTTCTTCCAGGATCTCCCGGATCAGTACACGCTCATCCATGGGATATTTCTTACCCTTGATCTCCTGATAATCCTCATGGCCCTTTCCGGCAAGGACGATGATATCTCCCGGCTCACCATGATGGATCGCGTAGGCGATCGCCTCTTTACGATCCGGGATCTCTACATATTTTCCATCTGTTTTTGCCATTCCGATCTTAATATCATCGATGATGGCCTGTGGATCCTCATCTCGCGGATTATCTGAAGTAATGATGGTCAGATCTGCCATCTTTCCTGAAACCTCACCCATCTCATAACGGCGCAGCTTGGAACGGTTTCCGCCACAGCCAAACAGGCATACCAGTCTGTGCGGATCATATTCCTTCAGTGTTCCGAGAAGGCTCTCCAGCGCCATGGCATTATGTGCGTAATCGATCATCAGTGTGAATTCGTCAGATACCTTGATCATCTCAATACGGCCTTTGACCCTGGCCACCTTCAGAGCTTTGATGATATTCTCCTCGGATACCTTAAAATGACGGCAGATGGCAATGGCAGTCAGAGAATTGTAAATGCTGAACTTACCTGGAATATCGATCTCCACAGGAAAATCCATAAGTCCCTTAACATGATAGGAAATTCCCAGATAGCCCTTTCTTCCAACGAGTCTGGCGTCCTCTGCACGGAGATCTGCTTTTTCGGAAAATCCATAGGTTTCAAGTTTACAGGTGTGGCCTTCGATAATGCGGTCAAAGTGTTCATCGTCACGATTTACGATACCAACCTTACATTGTCTGAGAAGCATGGATTTGCAATGCAGATAATCATCAAAGTCCTTGTGCTCATTCGGTCCGATATGATCTGGTTCAATATTTGTGAAAATTCCAAAATCAAACACAAATCCCTGGGTCCTGTGAAGCATCAGTCCCTGTGAGGAAACCTCCATAACGACCGCATCGCAGCCTGCTTCTACCATATCGTGAAAATATTTCTGTACCATATAGGATTCCGGTGTCGTGTTGGCTGCCGGGATATGCTTCTCCCCGATAACAGCCTCGATGGTTCCGATCAGACCAACCTTATATCCGGCATTCTCAAGGATCGATTTCACCATATAGGTTGTAGTTGTTTTTCCTTTGGTTCCAGTGATACCGATGGTTTTGAGCTTTTCTGCCGGATGTCCGAACCATGCTGCTGAAATAAAGGCCATGGCGTAACGGGTATCCTCTACCTGAATCACTGTCACCTCCTCCGGTGCCTCCACCGCTTCTTCCACGATGAGTGTCTTCGCACCCTTTGCCACAACATCAGGTATAAATTTATGTCCATCCACGACCGCACCTCTGATGCAGATAAAAAGGCTCCCTTCTTCTACTTTGCGGGAATCATATACAACAGAAGAAACCTCCTGCTCTGTACTTCCCTGAAGGCATTTGTATTCAAGATGTTCCAATAAGGATAAAAGATTCATTTTTCTCCTCCATCTTCCCTTTTTCCGGTCTGACGGGCAGCACACCGGAGGCGGGAAATATACTGTTCTTATTTTCTGTACATACCATATAGAATAGCACACCTCCCCCCTGTTTTCAACGTTTCTTTGAGGTACGGCCGCCTTGTAAAATATCAGCTTGTTACTGCTCACTCCGTTCTCAGTAACATCAGCTTTTTCCATAAATATCCGCATATTTTTTCCGGAGCCAGATGCTGCCCAGCCCAGTCACCAAAGCTGTCACTGCCAGAAGCGTCCACAAATCCCTCCTGGTATCATCTCCGGTCTTCGGATGTGTGGACGCAGTTCTTGCCATCTGTATCTGACCGGAAGCCGGACCCTGGTCATCTCCCTGCAAAGGCAGCCCTTCTTCCGGCGTAATAGCCACCTCTCCTTTTACCATGACAGAAGCGGAGGCCTCCATCAATCGCTCTCCGGTTTCCTGGCTTGTGACCGTCACCTGGTTAAAAAGCTTCTGATCCGCTGTTTTTCCCGGGATCTTCACCACAGCCTGAAGAGAAACTGCCTCTCCCGGCGGGATCTGTTGGATCATTGCCTTTGTACGGCTGCTGTTGAGCGTTACACCTTCCTGCTCCAGAAACTGTGCATGGATCCCTGCTGCCTGAAAGCGCTCCGTTCCCACAACCGAATGAAGCGTTTTTTCACCGGTATTCACGATACAGATCTGATAGGTCACAGTCTCACCCGGTGCAGCGGTTTCTTTGTCTGCAGTTTTCTTTACAGAAAGATCCGCCTTCAGTGCCTCCAGACCATTTATAGTGGAGGCGTTCTTCCGGATCACTTCATCCGCTCTGTCCTTCACCCTGGCCTCTGCTTCCACCTGGTGCTCCAGATCTTTTTCCTGTTCATCCAGAAGCGGCGCCTGTACATAAAAGCTCCTGCTCTCTCCGGCTTTTAATTCTGCAAATTCCGCCACAGCCCCTTCTGTCAGAAGGCCTTCTGCATCTTCCCACAGCTGCCGGATCTTAGGACAGGAAAGGCTGCTGGTCAGACGGATATCTGCAAGATCCAGCTTTCCGGTATTGGCTATCTCTACCTGATAACGGATGGTCTGCCCTGCTTTCATTTTTTCATTCTGTGCAATTACCGACAATTCCATATCAGCCTCAGCAGCCTCCACGTCCAGCATAGGCGAGATTCCCTCTGCGATCACCAGCTCTTCCCCATTTTCTTCTGTCATGAGAAAGGTTCCCGCACCGGTACAGTCCTTCTGAAGCGGTTCCTCCTGAGTCACAGGATAACTGCTTTTCTCTGCCGGAAAACGGTATTCCTGACGCAAGATCAGCGGGATACGGAAAAAGATCTCATCCTGCCCGTTCTGCTCCACGTTCAGCACGCTTTCCAGCTTTGTGATCTCTGTAGCTTCACCGCTCTGGCTCCTTACAGAAATCTGCTGTGCAGCCATATTTTTCGGGACAGAATCCGTTTCCGGAACAAAATACTCCGAAATATACGTGACCAGCGTCAGCTTTTGCGTCTCCTCAAACTCACCTTCCTCTTCATTCCCTACATTTTCCCCTCCGGTCGACGTTCCTTCCGGTGTGAGCGGACCCGTTTTCTCCTGCTCTTCATCCTCCGGCTGTACTGTTTCCCCGGATGCCAGCTGCTCCACGTGCTCATATCCTTCCTCCATTTCTATTCCGATTCCTTCCACAACCTTATCCACCGGCAATTCCTGTTCTGCCTTCTCTTCCTGCTGCAAGTCATCCTCATCCTTTGAAAGTTCCTGTTCTGGCTCTTCTTCCTGCTGCCAATCATCCTCCGGCAGCTCCTGCTCTGGCTCCTTTTCCTGCTGCCAATCATCCTCTGGCAGTTCCTGCTCTATCTCTTCTTCCTGTTCCACCGATGGATCTTCAATCTTCTGAAGTTCATCGTCCCACTTCTCATTTTTCTCCTTATCCTCCGAAAACCTTCTCCCGGACAGCCATTCATTCAGGCCGCGAATCCGGATCCCAAGCTCCGCCTGTCCGGATTCTATGTCTTTCCAGAACACACTCTGATCGATAAACGGTGCCTGTCCCGGCAAAAAATCTGCTCCCAGAGTCAGCTCCGGTTCTATTGTTCCTCCCAGCATGGCTCCTGCCAGCACTGTCACAATTCCGGCTTTCTTCATCTGTTTCCATATTCTGTTTTTCATGGCTCTTCCTCATTTCTGCCTGATCTGGCATTTCTTATACACATGTTTTTTTTACAGAAGCTTACTTTTCCACAGACAAAGGCATCCCTCCCCGGCAAATGGTGCATGATCAATATTTTTTTCGATAAAATAAAATGGATTTTTGCATCGAAACGATGCGTGAACAGATCCCGCAGAATGCAGGATCAAGACTTTTTCAATGTATCACATTTTCAAACCATGCGCAACCGGATATAAAAATTATAAAGTTTGTTTAAACTTTCTTTATAAATTTTCCATTTCTTTTAGATTAACGACATATTTTAAACATATTTTCTCTATATAATAGGTGTTGGATAGATGAAAAACCACTCTCTATCTCCCCCCTCAAAAAATAGTAGGAATCAAACCGTCTGACTGGATCAGGCGGTTTTTCCTGTCTCGGAAAACACTCGATTTTCTATTGCATTTCCCACATAGGTCTTTTATAATAAAATATAATACTCGTGCATCGTTTTCGATGTACTCGTTACTGAATACAGTAACTGATTTCATTCCAATTTTTAAGAGAAACGAGGTATTTCCTATGAGCGAAAAAACCGTAGTAGTTGCATTAGGCCACCGAGCACTTGGCACCACACTTCCAGAGCAAAAAACAGCTACAAAACTCGCAGCGAAGGTAATCGCAGATCTGGTAGAGGAGGGAACCCGCGTAGTGATCTCCCACAGCAACGGTCCGCAGGTAGGGATGATCCACACCGCAATGAATGAATTCGGTAAGGCACATCCTGATTATACATTTGCACCAATGTCCGTATGTTCCGCCATGAGCCAGGGTTATATCGGCTATGACCTTCAGAACGCCATCCGTGCTGAGCTTATCTCCAGAGGGATCTACAAACCGGTCAGCACAGTTCTGACACAGGTTGTCATCGATCCATACGATGAAGCATTTGCAGAGCCGGAGAAGATCATTGGACGTGTTCTTAACGCAGAAGAGGCCGAGGCTGAAGAAGAAAAAGGAAACTTTGTCACAAAGGTGGGCGAGGGCCAGTACAGACGTATCCTTGCAGCACCGAAGCCACAGAAGATCGTAGAGATTGAAACCGTAAAGGTCCTCTCTGCAGCAGAGCAGATCGTCATTGCCGCAGGCGGCGGCGGAATCCCGGTTCTTGAGCAGGGAACTCAGCTGAATGGTGCCAGCGCCATCATCGAGAAAGACCTGGCAGCAGGACTTCTTGCAGAAGAACTGAACGCTGACACTCTGATGATCCTTACAAGCGTCGAGAAAGTAAGCCTTGACCATAATACGGATCACGAATCTTATCTGGATACTATTTCCACAGAAGATGCCAAGAAATATATTGCCGGCAAACAGTTTGCGGCAGGCTCCATGCTTCCTAAGATCGAAGCAGGTGTTTCCTTCGTGGAGAAGGGAACCGGACGCCGTACCATCATCACAGACATGGCCCATGCAAAAGACGGCTACCGTGAGAAGACCGGAACTATCATTAAATGATCATTTTACGGACTCAGAATACAAAGTGAACTATAAAACTTCACTTTACATAAAAATATCCCGCAGACGGCTGCTGGTCTTACCGGCAGCTCTGCGGGATATTTTTTATACTGTCTGGCTCCACATCCGATCACTGTTCCACAGTTGATCAGGCAGCCAGTATCTACATAGATTTTCGCTCAGCGATCTCAGCCATCTTCGCCTCATTCAGGCGGGTATCTCCATGGACACGGCTGTAGGAAAGATATCCGTTCATACGGTCGATCTTGGTCAGGTTTCTGGAACCGCAGACAGGGCATACATCCATCTCCAGTTCCTCATGACCACAATCGTCACAGTATGCAAGAGAAAGGTTCACTCCTTCATAATATCCCAGATCCATGGCTCTGCGGATCAGTGTACGGATAGCTTCCTTATTGTAGCCGATCGGATAACGTACATACTGAATCTTACCGCCATTGCAGAGCTCCCAGAAACGTCCCTCCAGATCCTGTTTCTCGATCGGAGTTACATCCTCTGTTACATGGCAGTGGAAGCTGTTGCTCACATATGGTCTGTCAGAAACGCCCTCAATGATTCCATACATCTTACGGAACTGCTCTACCTGCAGGCCACAAAGACTCTCTGCCGGTGTTCCGTAGATCGCATAAAGATAACCATCTTCCTTCTTGTACTGATTTACCTTGTCATTGATATATTTCAGGACCTCCAGAGCAAACGCCCCATCCTCGGCAATGGATTTGCCATTGTAAAGTTCCTGAAGCTCATTTAACGCTGTGATACCGAAGGAAGCTGTCATAGGCTTCAGAATCTTGCCAATCTTTTCATTCGGTTTCAGATGTCCGCCGTAGAAACCGCCTTCACAGTATGCAAGCGGGTTGGTGGATGCACGCATCTGTCCCAGATATTCGTAAGTGCGGATGTGCAGGTTACGGATCATTTCCAGATAGAAATCCAGAACCTCATAGAAATCTCTGCTCTCCGCTCTGGCCTTTGCAAGGATCATCGGAAGATGAAGGCTTACCGCACCAATGTTAAAACGTCCCACAAAAACAGGCGTATCATTCTCATCCGCCGGCTCCATACCGCCACGCTCATACCACGGACTTAAGAAAGCACGGCATCCCATCGGGCTGATGACCTTCTTGTATTTCCTGTACATACTGGAAATATAGCCTGCGCCGGACATAGACAGCCAGTCCGGATACATGGTTTTGGAGGAACACTCCACACCAGCCTCAAAAATATCCTCACAGCACTTTCCTGGACCATGGATCTCTTTGTCATAAAGGAATACGATCTTCGGGAAAAGTACCGGTTTCTTGTGTCCGGCCTTACCCTGTCCTCCCTGATGGACCTCAAGAAGGGAAATCGTACACATCTTCTCAAACTGCTCGGTTCCGAGACCAAGTGTCACCGTAACAAACGGATAATCACCTCTGGAAGAACCGACGGTATTCAGCTTGTACTCAATTCCCTGCCAGCCCTGGTCATAATCCCTGCGGACCTTATCAAGAGCATACTCAATAGCTCTCTCCTCACGGCCACTCCAGCTCTCGTCCGAGTATTTCATAAATTCGGAAATATATTTATCATAGCTCTTCTTTGCATACGGTGCCAGGATCTTATCAACCTCCGGCACTGTAAAGCCACCATACTGCTGTGCTGCTGTACTGAGAATGATATCCCCCATAACATCAAAGGCTGTATCCAGAGTCTTCGGCTCGTTATACCAGACATTTCCCATCTCAAAACCGCCACTTAAAACAGCTGCCACATCGAACAGACAGCAATTCATGGTATCCAGACGTGCAGACTGGTCATGAATATAAATGTAGCCGTCCTTACATGCCTGAAGCTCATTACGGTTCATAAAAAACTTCCGATAGAGTTCCTTGTTCAGCTCATTAAAGATCAGGCTTCGTTTCGTGGCAACAAGGGCGCTGTCTGTATTGGCATTACTTTTATCACCGATATAACGGATCGCCTGACTCTTGGTATAGACATCATCCATCATATGGATAAAATCCAGCTTGTAATTCCGATAATCACGGTAGCTCTTGGCAACTGCCGGATTCACACGCTCCAGAGCCCCCTCCACGATGTTGTGCATCTCCTGGATCTCGATCTCATTCTTTCCAAGGGAATCCGCATGCTCCTGGGCAAAACGGCAGATAAAATCCTTCTCCTCGTCTGAAAAAGTATAAAGAATACGCTCTGCGGATTTGTTCACGGCAGCCACGATCTTCTGCGGATTAAACTCCTCTCTTGTCCCGTCTTTCTTGATCACATATAACATTGCTCATCCCTCCCTGTGCTATATATAAGTCGCTATGCAAAATACTATATATAGTACCTATATCCTCTATATATTGTTTTTCATCTATATGTTGTGCTAGGCATGAGTATAACACAGCTGAGGAGAAAAGAAAAGGGATATTTCTGTATACACGAAAATACAGACACTTAGTACTGCCTGATCTCACTGCAGAAATATTCTCACAAATTCGTTCCGATCCAGTCTGTAAGAAAATCCCATAATTTCGGAAGCAGAATGGCCAGTGTCACTATAAACCATATGATCCAGCCTGCCCCACTGCTTTTCTGATCTTTTTTTTGCTGTTTTTTTCCCTGATCTAAAACTTCTGCACGATTTCTGCCCACCGTTGTTTTATTCCTGGTATTAACTGCCGCTGCAGTCTTACGTCCGGCTGCTGCACCTGTATTCCGGCTTCCGGTTAGATTCCGATTCAAATCGGTATTGCGGCTTGCATTCGTATTCCGGTTTGCGTTCGTATTCCGGTTTGCATTCGTATTCCGGTTTACGTTTCCGTTATGTTGTGTTGTTTGATCAGCATCCTGTCCATACTGCCGCATCATATCCCGCACTTTGGCGGAAGCATGTTTATAATGTATCTCCCGGGGCTCATTCAGATGATATAACACCTCATCATTTCTGTAAGGCATCCCACATAATGAACACCTGCCATTTACAACCTTACCCCCACAAACCTGACACCTTTGACCTGCCATAAGCTCCCTCCATTCTATCCGTCAAAACGGATATTTATATTTCCGTCGTAAACATAAGCATTCTTTTTTCAGTATATCACACCAGGCATTTAATACCCAGTATTTTTCTACGATACCCCAAAAGACTTCCCCTCTCATTATATTGCCACTCCACCCATTTTCTGTTATAATACCCCACAGAGCAATAAGCCTAAAAATCATCAGGAGGAGCCGATAATGAATACAATCACAATCCCCGCAACCTATCATGCAGACCTGAACCTCCATGACACACAGATTGCGATCAAAACAGTAAAAGATTTCTTCCAGCAGACACTCTCCCAGAAGCTGAACCTTCTTCGAGTATCCGCTCCAACATTTGTAGCACCGGAATCCGGCCTTAATGACAACCTTAATGGTGTAGAGCGCCCGGTAAGCTTTGATATCAAGGCTATCGAAGGAAGCAACGCCGAGATCGTACACTCCCTTGCCAAATGGAAACGCTACGCACTGAAAAAATACGGATTTTCTCACGGAGAAGGTCTTTACACAGATATGGTAGCCATCCGCCGGGATGAAGATCTGGACAATATCCACTCTGTTTACGTAGACCAGTGGGACTGGGAAAAGATCATCTCCAAAGAAGAACGTTCCATGGAGACTCTCAAGGAAACCGTACGCACCATTTACAGTGTCCTTCGTAAAACTGAGAAATACATGGCTGTACAGTATGACTACATCGAGGAGATCCTTCCAAAGGATATCTTCTTTATCACAACTCAGGAGCTTCTTGACATGTATCCGGACTGCACACCGAGGGAACGTGAATATCGGATCACCCGTGAAAAGGGCGCTGTCTTCCTTATGAAAGTCGGCAAAACCCTCACCAACGGCGAACGCCACGACGGACGTGCCCCGGACTATGATGACTGGGAACTGAACGGTGATATCCTCGTATACTATCCGGTACTTGACATTGCCCTTGAGCTTTCCTCAATGGGAATCCGTGTTGACGAGGACGCACTTGACCGTCAGCTTACCGAAGCAGGCTGTGATGACCGAAGAGAGCTTCCATTCCAGAAAGCAATCCTGAACAAAGAGCTTCCGTACACCATCGGTGGTGGTATCGGACAGTCCAGGATCTGTATGTTCTTCCTTCGTAAAGCACACATCGGAGAAGTACATGTCTCTCTCTGGCCGAAGGAGATCACAGATGCTGCAGAGACACACGGACTTCAGCTTCTCTAAAACAGCCTACAGATTTATTTATAATTTTCGCGGAAATGAGGTAATAACGTGAACATTCTGTTTTTTCTGATTCCCAAAAGCGAAGTAGCCTACATCTTTGAGGATGAAACTCTTCGCCAGACCCTCGAAAAAATGGAGCACCGCAAGTACTCCTGCATTCCTATCCTCACCATGGACGGCAAATATCTCGGCACCATCTCAGAGGGAGATCTCCTCTGGGGCATGCGCCGTGCAGATATCCACGACATCAAGGAAACAGAGGGAATCCCAATCATGGCGATTCCACGCCGTGCCACCTACAAACCGGTCCATGCAGATTCCAATATGGAAGATCTCCTGGATCGCGCCATTAATCAGAACTTCGTACCGGTGGTAGATGACCAGGGCTCCTTCATCGGAATCATAACCAGAAAATCTATCATCAAATACTGTTACAACGAAATAAAAGCCGCACAAAAAACTGCCGGTGAAGAAATCCACTGAGCAGCGGAAAGAAAAAGGATGGCTTCCGTTCCTGCACAGGTAGGAATCGGAAGCCATCCTTTTTTGATCCGGCAGTTGTATTCCGGATTTTTATTTTATTTTTTCGCGGATCATACTCAGTGCATCTTCATCTGCCACAACCGTGAGATCCGGGTGAAGCTGCAGGATAGATGCCGGAACCTTCGGTGTGATCGGTCCGTACAGGGAATTATACAGGGCTTCTGCCTTGGATGTTCCCGTTGCCACAAGAAGGATCTTTTTTGCAGCCATGATATTCCCGATTCCCATAGTGTAGGCCTGTTTCGGGACCTCATCCATGCTTTCAAAAAACCTTGAATTGGCCCTGATGGTACTTTCTGTCAGATCCACACAATGGGTTTCTTTTTCAAAGGCATCTCCTGGTTCATTGAAGCCGATGTGTCCGTTCCCGCCGATACCAAGCAGCTGCATATCCACACCTCCGGTTTGCCGGATGATTTCGTTATACTGTGCACATGCCTTATCGCTATCCTCTTCCAGTCCGTCAGGCACAAAGGTCCGTGCTTTGTCAATATTTACATGGTCAAAGAGATTATGATCCATAAAATAGCGGTAGCTCTGGTCATTGTCGCCGGAAAGTCCCTTGTACTCATCCAGATTCACACTTGTCACCCTGGAAAAATCCAGATCCCCTTTTTTGTACCATTCTACCAGTTGTGCATACATGCCCACAGGCGTGGAACCGGTAGCCAGTCCAAGAACTGCATCCGGTTTCATGATAATCTGTGCAGACATGATATTGGCTGCTTTTCTGCTTACATCCTGATAATCTTTTCCTGCGTAAATAATCATAGTTTTTTCCTCAGCTCTTATTCTGCGATCAGTTTATCCAGAAGCTCCTTGGCCATACGGATATCTTTTTTCTGTTCCTCACCGGAGATCTCACGCTCAATGGTAATATCTCCCTGATAACCGATCTCTTTCAGCTTTGCAATAAATGCAGAATAATTTACTTTACCCTGGCCAAGGGGAACCTCATCACCCAGATGATGTCCATCTGTTGGATATTTTCCATCTTTTCCGTGAATTCCCATGACATACTCACCGAAAACCTCCAGAGCATCTACCGGATTTGCCTTTCCGTACATGATCAGGTTTGCAGGATCAAGGTTAATTCCCACATTTCCTTTTCCGACAGCTTTCTCAATATCCTGGATCGCACGCTTTAATGTTACAGGAGTCTCCTGTCCTGTTTCAAACAGGAAGTTCTGACCATTTTCCTTACATTTTTCCACAATAGCCTTACATGCAACCAATACTTCCTCGTATTTCGGGTCGTATGGATTTTCCGGCATATAGCCAACGTGTGTTGCCAGGTCTGTCACATGGATCTTTTTCGCAAAGTCAGAACCTTCCATAAGCATCTTCAGTCTCTCAACTCTGTAATCAGACGGAATCAGGCCAAGTGTCAGCTGTCCTTCATAGAAATCCCATACTCTGCGGCCTTCCCATCCGCACCAGAATGCGGTTGCGTGGATCCCGTATTTCTCCAGACCTTTATTAATAGCCTCTGCCATAGCATCGTCCTGAAGTGTTGGACGATCCCAACATACCAGCTGGCAGCTATCCACACCCATTTCCTTCAGCTCCGCAAATTTTGCATCAATATCTGTATTGCTTGTAAATTCGATCAAAACTCCAACTTTCATAGGTTCTGTTCTCCTTCCAGTATTATCTCATATTATACTACTTATACCACCAAGATCAGCCTTTTACCGCACCGGCAGTAATACCACCTACAATATGCTTCTGCATCACAACAAAGAAGATAAGACTCGGTATCATGGACATTACGATTCCGGGAAGTGCATGCTCCCAGTCTGCTGTCTGTGCGGAAAACTGCATGTACAGTGCATTCTGGATATTCATTGCCACTGTGTTTCCGCCAACGATCAGCTGGTTGGTGATGATATCATTCCAGGTTGCCAGTGCATCCAAAACAACGACCGTCGTGAGGATCGGTTTCAGAAGCGGAAGTACAATGCTGAAATAGGTGCGGATCTTACCTGCGCCGTCAATACATGCACACTCTTCCAGATCGATAGGAACATTTTTTACAAATCCATGGATCATGTATACTGCCAGAGGCATACATAAGCCCACACTTACCAGAATATATCCGGTTCTTGTTCCAGTCAGTTTCACGTTGGAAACCAGTCTTGTCAAGGTGATCATGTAAGACTGGAACGGAACCATCATCGGCATGATGATCAGAACAAAGCATATTTTGCTAAGTCTGCTTTTTGTTCTTGCGAGCTTATAGGCTGCCATCGGCGCCATAAGCACTACCAGGATGACAGTGCAGAATGTATAAAGCAATGTATTAAAGATCAGAGACGGGAAACCGAATTTCGTCCAGGTCTCCATATACATCTTCAGGCTCCATGACTTGGGCAGAGCCAGAAAGTCCTGCAGCATATCATTATAGGGTTTAAATGAGTTTATAAAGATCAATACCAGCGGCATCAGCCAGAAGATCGCACATACAAAAATAATGATCGTCAGTGCATTCACCTGCCGCAGGTTCTTTGGTTTCTTCTTCATTATGCCTCAACCTCCTTACTCTTGGTAATCTTCATCTGAATTGCTGTAATGATCAGAACAAATACTACAAATACAAGAGATTTGGCAGTAGCAAGACCATATTTGCTGTTAACAAAAGCTTCCTTATAAATATTATACGCAACGGAAACAGTTGAATTCGCAGGTCCGCCCTTTGTAAATACCATGATAATATCGAATAACTTAAACGCAAATGTCATTGATGTCAGCATACAGATCGAGATCGCAGGCATGATCATCGGAATTGTGATCTTGCGGAATACCTGGAAAGAGGTTGCTCCGTCGATTCTTGCCGCTTCCAGAAGCTCTCCCGGAACTGCAATGATTCCTGCGATATAATTGACCATGTAAAAACCAAGATTCTGCCATACTGCCATGACAACAACTACATAAAAAGCAAGCTTCGGTGTTCCAAGCCAGCTCCAGTTAAAGAATTCCCATCCTGTAACACTGTAAAGAGCCTCAAAGCCAGGTCCCAGGATAAATTTCCAGATCAGACTGATCGCTGTCAGACTGATGATATAAGGAATATAATAAAAAGCACGACCAAGACTGTTCACTTTGTTCTCACGTGCCATTACGACAGCGACTGTGAGAGAAACAATGTTTACGATAACAACATAAAATACTGCAAATTTAAGAGTAAATCTGACACCTTTCCAGAAAAGCGGGTCAGCAGTAAAGATCTTCACATAGTTGGCAAGTCCTACAAATTCCATGTTCTTGCCGATTCCATTCCAATTAAATACCGAATAGTACAGATTCATTACAAATGGAATATCTGTGGCAAACAGTACAAAAACGACTGCCGGAAAGACAAACAATGCAAAAATTGCCAGATCCTTTGTTTTTTTGTTTTTCAATCCTATCCCCTCCAGAAATTCATTTTTTCTTTGGTTTATATTTGGGAAACAGGCAAAGCTGCTGCCTGTCTCCCTCTTTTGTCAGTTACATTCCGTCAGCCCAAAATCAACAAATCTGTTTCTCTTCGGCTCCTGGAGTTCCTTGTTACTCTGCTGATGTCCAGAAATCCTGGAAGAGCTGTGTTACTTCATCTGCGCTCATGTCTCCAAGCATGTAAGACTGGAGATACGGACCACACTCATCTGCGTAGCTGCCAGGAGCAATCGTGTGGATCCAGCCGTTTGTCTTTCCAGCGTCGATATAGGTCTTGGCATCATTTGCAAGAGCGCCGGTCACTTCCATATCAGACTTTGCACCAGGAACAGCTCCTACACCTTCTGCCATCCATTTCTGGCCTTCTTCGGATGTAAGGATAAACTCACAATACTCTTTTGCAAGATCCAGATTCTTGGAATCTTTATTTACAATATAAGTCCAGTTACAGGAGGATAATACAGTTGCATCATCTTCACCGGCGCCTACCGGGAATGGAAGAAATGCAAGATTTGCATCCGGATTAAAGGAATCCAGTGTAGACTGGCACCAGTCACCCATATGGATCATAGCTGCATCGCCGTTTGCAAGCATATTCTCTGATGTCTCCCAGTCAACCTCAAGCGGCTTGTCCGGACCATACTCTACAGCAAGATCAAGGAACTTGTAAAGGTTCTCCCAGTTAGGCATATCTGCAAATGCTGTCTCACCGGATTTGATCGCATCTACTGTCTCAGCAGCTGTTTTGTCTTTGTCGATCATGAAATGTGTTGCAACCTGTCCTAATACCCATGTTTCCTTTGCAGCAAGTGCAAACGGAGTGATGCCTGCATCCTTCAGCCTCTTGCATGCCTCTTCCAGCTCATCCATGTTTGTCGGAAGCTTGTCGATACCAGCTTTCTCAAAGCAGTCCTTGTTGTAGATCAGGCCCATGTTCTCATAGGTCCATGGAAGAGATTTTACATTTCCCTCGTCATCTTTTCCAAGGTTTACAGCGTCCTCATTGAACTTGTCCAGAACTTCTGTATCATTGCTCCAGTCGTAAGCATAATCATAGTACATTTTCGCTTTTGTTCCGGCCTCAGCATCAAATACGTCTGGTGTATCACCGGAGTTTACTCTGGACTGAAGCAGTGTGTCGTAATCGTTGGCTGCATGCTGTACATCAACAGTCACACCCGGATGTGATTTCTCGAAGGCTTTTACCATCTCGTCATATTCTTCCAGACCATAAGCATGTGCATCAAATACATTCAGTGTTACATTTTCTTCAGCATGTGCAGTTACCCCTCCTGCAACTACCATTGATGAGATCATTGCTGCTGATAACAGAATAGAAATCACTCTTTTTTTCATTTGCATATCCTCCTTTTGAATAGCTTTTTTTATTTTTCTCACTGCCTTTCAGTGAAAATTTCATTATTTGTTTTCGTGTGTGTTTACATACTCTTTTGCCGCATTCCACTCTTTAATCCCAAGCTGTACGGATCTTACTCCTTCGATCAAAGGAGCAACCTCTACAGGTTTATCTTCTCTGACGCATTCCTGGAAATATTTGATCTCTGTATAATATGGTCCCAGATTGGAGACATTGATTCCCGCCACATCACTCTCGCCTTCATATTCAGCTTTGAGCTCTGGCGTCTCCACAGTTCCGTCTTTCTTATATACTGTCAGGCTCGGTGACTGAGCACCGTTAAATTCTATCGTAGCATCCTCAAAATGTGCACGGAACGCTGCATGGAACTTCATTGCCGATGACTCATCCCAAATACCCTCTGCTGTAGCAAAAACATCTCCGAATTCATACTCCGTGATGATATGATTGATCATGCCACTTTCAAATCTGCTGGCTTTTACCTGGAAGCTGTCCGGCTCACCCAGCATATAACGCAGAAAATCAAGATCATGCACGTGAAGATCCAGCACAACGGAACCACTCTTTTCTTCATTATGGAACCAATCCTCAAATCCCCATTTCACATCTCCGCTGATACGCTCCATAGTAATGGATTTCAGCTTTCCGAATTTTTCTGTGTCGTAAGCTTCCTTCAGATATTTATATTCCTCAAAGGAACGTACTACCTGTCCTACCATAACCTTCTTCCCGGATCTTTTTTCTGCTTCAAGAAGCATCTGGCAATCCTCTTCGGTCAGACATACCGGTTTTTCCACCAGTACATTCATCCCTTTTTCCAGTGCCTTCACTGCATGTTCTGCATGCAGATAGCTTGGAAGACAGATATGTACAATATCCAGCTGCTCCTTTTCGATCAGTTCCATTCCGTATTCATATGTGGCAGCTTCCGGAAAATATGATGCCGCTTTGTCCAGAAATTCTTTTCTGCAGTCAGACAGGGCAACTACCTCAACATCATCCTCTTTTTCTGATAAGACTTTCAGGGATAAGTAATGAGTCGTTCCCATTCCGCCGCATCCAATCACGCCTATTCTCATCTCTCTACCTCTCTTTATTTGTCCAGTGGCCTAACTAATATTTCAAAAAATAAAAGTTTTTTGCAAAAACATCTGTGTTTCTTGTTACAAACTCTCTTTTTTGCTGTTCTTAGCTTGGATTTAGGATAGCATTCTTTGCCGTATCTGTCAACATTCTTTCCCGTTTTTTCGTCTTTCAATGTGCATTTCTTCTATAATAAACAATATCTCGAGTATTTTTTGTGCATTTTGCACATTTGTAATCAATTATTTCTATCACTGTACTATTTATCTCCGTTTTTTTACCAGTCTTCCGAAAAAATGCCTGTATTATATTGCTCTTCATTTTAGAATTGTCGTATTTTTATATTTTTCCTTCTATAAATAGTCAATATTTTCTTTGTACAGCCACATATTGATTATTTTCTGCATCTATGATAGGATATATTTAGTACGGAGACTTTACCATTTTTCGGTACCGTTTATTTTTAAAGGATTGGAGATGAAAAGAAACTATGAAACTTGTTAATCAGCAGGTTATTAAGAACACGAATATGAAACGGCTCTATACTTCCATCTATTCCAGTCCCGGAATATCCAGAGCACACCTTGCCAAGCAAACGAAGCTCAGCAAAACAACCGTATCTACTCTTGTAGATGAACTGATCGAACGGGGATTCATTGTGGACAACGGTATCGGAGAATCCGACAGCATCGGACGTAAGCCGAACTGCCTTCAGGTCCGGATGAACAGCTACTACGTTGTTGTCATGAACTGGCATGAAAATGCTGTCGAAGCTTATCTTGTGGACATTGCCGGTACTTCCGTCTTTCATGAATCACGGAAGCTTTCCGAAGACGAAAATCATGTCGCATGCTCCGGCTCCTGTTTCCAGGAATCCATTCTGGAACACTGTGCTCCTGACCGTATCCTTGGCATCTGCATAGTAATGTCCGCCATGATCGACGCCTCCAGCAATGAAGTATATTCCACGACCCTGAATCTGCCTTCCATGGAAAGCACTCAGATCATTAAATCTCTGAAGACTGCATTCCCGGGATACCCGGTTGATCTTCTCAATGATACCGCCTGCTATTCCTACGCGGAAAAGGTCTATGGCAATATAAAAGAGAAAAATTTTGCTTTTCTCAATTTCGGCCGCGGCATCGGTGCCACCCTTTTCACAGAAGGAAACATGCTTGGAACTGCCAGTGGTTCCTCTACCCAGTTCGGCCATTATTCCATCGATCCTCACGGTCCGGAATGTATCTGCGGAAATCACGGATGTCTGGAAGTTATGATCTCGGAGCAGGCTCTGAAAAACAGGATCCCGGAATTCGGACAGATTCCATCCTTAAGCGCACTTTCAGAAATCACCTTCTCAGATCTGGGAAAGGCTGCCACCTTCCGCGATCCAACCGCTCTTGCTATGGTAAAGGAGATGGCATGGGAGCTGTCCATCGCCCTGAGTAATCTGATCAGTACCGTAAATCCATCTCTGATCGTTCTTGGCGGAAAGATTCCGGATCTTGGCGAATATTTTCTCAATGAAGTACGGGAAGACCTGAAAAAAACCGGGTTCCGCAGGATGGTAGATAACGTGACTGTCCGTTACTCCCAGCTCCAGAGTGATTCGTTCCTGAACGGAGCCATGAAATACTTTTTTGATATCCACTATTCTTTTACAAATCAGGATCCGACGAATTTTTTTATCGGATGATATAAGGAGGAAGCCATGAAAAAACTGAAAGCTGCTATTGTAGGCTGCGGCCGTATTTCCGTCTCTTATGCGGATGCATTCCATCGTCTCAGCGATGAAGTAGAATTAGCATATGCCGTTGACAAAGATCCAGCTCTTGCCAAAGCCTTTGCAGAGGAATTTAACTGTTCCTGGACTACGGACTTTGATGAGATCCTGGATAAGGATATTGATGTGGTACATCTCTGTCTGCCGCATTTCCTGCACCCGGTCATGGCCATCAAAGCCATGAAAGCCGGCATTAACGTCCTTACCGAAAAGCCCATTGCCACCTGTCTTCAGGATGCAGACAGAATGATCCGTACCGCCGAAGAAACTCATGTAAAGCTGGGCGTTATCTTCCAGACCCGTTACACAAAAAGTGTAGAAAAGCTCCGCGAAATGATCCAGCGGGGTGATTTCGGAAAAATCCTTACCGCACGTTCCTATCTGACCTGGAACCGTCCGCTCGACTATTACAGCGGAAGTGACTGGAAGGGAACATGGGACAAAGAGGGCGGCGGTGTTCTCATCGACCAGGCGATCCACAGCATTGATCGTGTTCGATATATGCTGGATTCCGATGTGGAATGGATCGACGGAAGTGTTCATAATTATGTTCATCATTTTGTAAAAGTGGAGGATGCCGCAGACGCTGCTATCATGTTTAAAAACGGCTGTCTTTACAATCTCTATGCCTGCAACATTTACGGAGCCGATTCCCCGAT
Source organism: Blautia fusiformis (assembly GCF_020686995.1). NCBI lineage: Bacteria > Bacillati > Bacillota > Clostridia > Lachnospirales > Lachnospiraceae > Blautia > Blautia fusiformis. Next base: position 59,090 of record NZ_JAJEPT010000012.1, on the reverse strand, counting down.
CAATATTGAACTGATCGGAGAAAAAGGACGCCTGGGTCTTAAGCAGGACATGGGCTATTACGAGCTGGACGGCACCTATGCCGAGATCCGAAACACTTATGAGACCACAAATGTGGGCCCTGATTACTGGGGAAGCAGCCATCACCTGCAGATCCGTGACTTCTACCGTTCTGTCCGTGAGGATCTTCCTGTTGCCATCGACGGACTGGAAGGCAGAAAAACCCTTGAAATGGTAAAGGGCATCTACCTTTCCTCTGCCAGAAGAGAACGCATCTCTCTCCCCTTTGAGGATGTAACCTACAGTGATCTGAACCAGCCGGTGAAATAACTACGTCACTATTCTGTAACTATAAAAAACGGATGCTTTATCTCCTGCAGCATTTCCACAGGAGGATAAAGCATCCGTTTTTAATATTCTTATATTTATAATGTCTTTGAAAGAAACTCTCGAAGTCTCTTATTCTTTGGATTTGCAAAGAATTCCTTAGGAGAATTTTCTTCCTGGATCTTTCCTTCATCAATGAAGAGGACTCTGGTTGCCACCTCGCGGGCAAAGCCCATCTCATGAGTTACCACAACCATGGTCATGCCGGATCTTGCAAGCTCCTGCATCAGTTCCAGGACCTCTCCTACCATCTCCGGATCAAGAGCAGATGTAGGCTCATCAAACAGCATCACGTCCGGGTTCATGGCAAGAGATCTTGCAATGGCGATACGCTGCTTCTGACCGCCGGAAAGCATGTCCGGATAGGAATCTGCCTTATCCGGAAGACCTACTCGCTCCAGAAGCTCCAGTGCCGTTTTTTCAGCCTCTTCCTTACTCATAAGATTCAGAGTCACAGGTGCGAGCATAATGTTCTCTTTTACTGTCTTATGTGGAAAAAGATTAAACTGCTGGAATACCATTCCGATCTTCTGACGATGACGGTTGATATCCACCTTGGAATCTGTGATGTCGGTTCCCTCAAAGAGGATTTTTCCCCCGGTCGGCTCCTCAAGGAGATTCAGGGAACGGAGGAATGTAGATTTACCACAGCCGGATGGTCCGATAATGGCTACTACTTCACCTCTGCGGATCTGTGTGGTGATCCCGTTGAGAACCTGATTGCCGCCATAGGCCTTTTCAAGTCCCTGTACATCCAGAAGCACTTCATTACTTACGCTCATTGGTTCTCAGCCTCCTTTCAAGTCTTCCTACCAGATAGGTAAGGAAGCAAACGATCACAAGATAGATCGCAGCTACTACCAGCAGCGGGAACAGTGCACTGTAGGTCTGGCTTCGGATAATGTCTCCGCCACGGGTCAGATCCATAAGTCCGATATAACCACTGATGGATGTCTCCTTCAAAAGTACGATCAGCTCGTTTCCAAGGGCCGGCAGGATGTTCTTGACCGCCTGCGGAAGAATGATCTTGATCATAGTCTGTGTATAGTTAAGACCCAGGCTCCGTCCTGCCTCAAACTGTCCCTGATCAATAGACATGATACCGGAACGGACGATCTCAGCCACGTATGCAGCAGAGTTCATACCAAAGGCGATAATGGCAACAACTATCTTACCCGGATCTATGGTTGCAAAAATAACATAAAATACGATCAGCAGCTGTACCATCGTTGGGGTGCCACGGATCACAGTCAGATAAACACGACAGATCACATTAAGGATCTTAAGCTTACCTGTCTTATCATGTGTAGAACGGACAATAGCAATGACAAATCCCAGAAAAATACCAAGAAGTACAGCAAAAAAAGTAATGATGATGGTATTTTTCAGACCGGACAAAATGAACTGCCAGCGATTGTCGTCCAGAAAGTTAAACTGAAACTGTTCAATAAGACTCAAAATTTCCACCCTTTCCAAAACTACAGGTTCCGAAATCCGGAAAACATACCCGGATATCCGGAACCTGATCATTCGCTACTGAACCCTGCAACGAATATCTGTTTCTCAGCTTATCCGCTCAGAATCCTCTGATTCCTCTGTGCAAAATTATTTCTTTACAATAACAACCTGCTCTGCAGTTGTGTACGGATCAGTGAAATCAACGCTCTTTTTACGATCCTCTGTTACTGTCATTCCTGCAGCACCGAAATCAGCTTTTCCGGATTTAACAGAATTTACGATCGCATCAAACTCCATATCCTCGACCTTCAGCTCATATCCAAGCTTGTCGCAGACAGCCTGAGCGATATCAACATCAATACCTACGATCTTATCTCCGTCATAGTATTCGTATGGCTGGAAGGTTGCGTTTGTTGCCATGGTAAGAGTTCCCTTGGAGTGATCTGCATCCTTAGGAGTCTCATATGGTGTCTTACCTGCATCATCACCGATATAGTTATCTCTGATGGAATCCAGAGTTCCGTCATCCTTCAGCTCCTTCAGAGCCTCGTTAAACTCTTTGGTAAGGTCTGCATTATCTTTGGAAAGACAGATCGCATACTCCTCTTTGTCAAAAACGCCCTCAACGATCTCAAGATCATCATTTTTCTCAACAAATTTCTTAGCAGGCTCGCTGTCGATCACTACACAGTCAACCTTGCCCTGTTTCAGAGCCATAACAGCATCGTTACCTTTGTTGTATCTCTCTACTGTTGCGTCTTTAACCTCTGTAGCGTCTGCATCACCGGTTGTTCCAAGCTGAACACCGATCTTCTTACCCTCCAGATCATCTGCGCTCTTGATCTCATCTGCTGCAAAAACAGCGGATGTCATAGAAACTGTCATAGCTGCTGCAAGTGCAAGTGCCATAAATTTTCTCTTCATTTTTTCTTCCTCCTGAATTCTATGTACTTTACGTTAACTGTCTCTCTGCTTGTAACAGCACAATCCGTAATGTACAGCATAATTATACATCTCCATGCATATTACTTTGTTTTATGATACCATGTTTCTGACAAAATGCAAGCACATAAAATCCATAAATACGAAAATCCACTTCTAATTTACCGGAATTTCACAGGGAAAATTCACTTTTCGATAACAATTGTCCAGTATACTATACTATTAAAGGCAACAAATGGAAAAAACCTGCGTGTTTTTTCCATGGGGTCTTGTGTTCCAACAGAAAAAACAAGTATAATATTCAGAAACAAGAGGAGGTTACTATTATGAAATTCACGAAAATGCACGGCATTGGAAACGATTATGTATATGTAAACTGTTTTGAGGAGACTGTTAAGGATCCGGCCGCAGTGGCAAAATTTGTCAGCGACCGTCATTTTGGCATTGGTTCCGATGGGCTGATCCTGATCCGCCCGTCTGAGATCGCAGACTGCGAGATGGATATGTACAATCTGGACGGCTCTCAGGGTGCCATGTGCGGAAACGGTATCCGCTGCGTTGCCAAATATGTCTATGACCACGGCATTGTGGACAAAACTTCTTTAAGCATCGCCACAAGAAGCGGTATCAAATATGTGGATCTTGCCATCCGCGACGGCAAGGCCTCCATGGTAAAAGTCAACATGGGCTCCCCGATTCTCACTGCAAAAGAGATCCCGGTGGTTGCCGAAACCGAGCAGGTGATCGACGCCCCCATCACTGTCGCTGGAAAAGAATATCACATGACCGCAGTTTCCATGGGTAATCCTCATGCCATCATCTACGTAGACGATGTGGACAGCCTTGACCTGGAAAAGATCGGCCCGTCCTTTGAAAATCACGTATGCTTCCCGGACAGAGTCAACACTGAGTTTGTTCAGGTGATCGACCGCCACACCGTAAAGATGCGTGTATGGGAGCGTGGCTCCGGAGAAACCCTTGCCTGCGGCACAGGCGCCTGCGCAGTTACGGTAGCTTCCATCCTCAATGACAAGGTTGACGGCAGTAAGCCGGTTACTGTACAGCTTCTTGGCGGAGACTTAAACATCTCCTGGGAAAGAGATGAAAACCTTGTATATATGACAGGACCTGCAACTACGGTGTTTGACGGAGAGATCGATCTTGGATTTTTAGGTGAATAGATGAAAACGGAGGGAGCTTTTCGAAGCTCCCTCCTGCGTATTATATTTCCGCATATCCCCTCTTCAAATAAATACCAGAACCCTCTCCACGATAAACACCGCCGCACATGCCAGCAGGGCTACTGTGATCAGGCTTTTTTCCTTATATGCAGCAATAAGTGCTACCAGGAAACCTGCTGCACCGGAGATGATGCTGTCTGTGGCCTTCAGGATGGCCGGGAAGGTCATGGCTGCCAGACAGGCATATGGCACATAATACAGAAAGGACTTGATAAACGGGCTTCTGATCTCTTTTTTTGCAAGAGCAAGGGGCAGCATACGGATGAGATAGGTGACAATTGCCATCACCAGGATATAGAGATATACATTATGACTCATGAACGGCTTCCCCTTTCTCTTCCAGCGGGCAGAAATAAGCCGCCAGGCCTGCTACCAGAAGTGTTGTGATAATGATCATAAATCCGGATGATACCTGTTTTAACACCGGTGTCACCGCAAAAACAGTACTGACTGCCATGGATGCCGCAACAACCCCAAGAACCGGTCTGCTCTTTTTGGACGGCGGGATGATGATGGCCAGGAACATTCCGTAAATGGCAACGCTCAACGCACTAAGCATAAAATCCGGCAAAAGGCTTCCGGAGATTCCTCCTGCCAGAGTTCCAAGAGTCCATCCGGGAATTGCCACGCACATGGCTCCGTAATTATAAAATACACTGACCTTTCCCTCCTGAGCCGCACTGATCCCGAAAATTTCATCGGTGATACCAAAAGCAGCGATGTATTTCAGGATACCGGACTCTTCACGCCGGAATTTCTGGGACAGGGAAAATGACATCAGGCAGTATCTCAGGTTGATGATCAGCTGGGTCATTGCCATCTCCCACATGGAGCCTCCCGCAAAAATAATGTCCAGTCCCGCAAACTGACCGGCCGATGTCAGGTTGGTCAGGGAGATCAGAACTGCCTGCCAGATACTCAAGCCGCCGGCAACAGCCATCATGCCAAAGGTAAAGGATACCGCAAAATATCCAAGAGCGATGGGAACTCCATCCTTCATACCTTTTCTGAAACTTTCTCTTTTCATCGATTTCCTCCATTGTATGTACATTCTGTTATAAAACGCAACTATGAAAAGCACCTTTGCAGGCTTCTCCGATCTGTGCAGCGATCACCAGCGTCTCGTCTTACAGCGATCCAATAAATTAGTGCATCGCTATAGTTCGTTGTACATGTAAATAAGAGCGTGCCCGGAAACTTTTCTGCTTCCTGACACGCCCCTTTATTGTAGCATTGCCATATCAAAACTTCAATACTTCACAGCAAACACAGCTGTGCTTTTTCACCGATTTTATGCTTTTTCCACTATTTTATAGTAAGATCTGGCTGTCATGGAGTAGATCAGTCCATAGACCAGCGCAAAGGCCAGAACCGTTCCCGCAGTGCAGCCCACGTACAATTTTGTATTGGCCATTCCGAACAGCAGCAGGAGCCGGCGGATCAGCGGAAATGCCATGGAAATATGCACCATTGCCATCACAAGCGGGATAAAAAATACCAGAAGGATCTGTCTGCGGATAGCTCCTTTCACCTCTCTGCGGCTCATACCTACTTTCTGCATGATCTGGAACCTTCTCTGATCTTCGTAGCCCTCTGAGATCTGTTTGTAGTAAATGATCATCGCCGTTCCCATAAGGAACAGTGCTCCCAAAAAGATTCCAATAAACAGGGTCGTTCCATTATCTACATAATACGTTTCGTACTCACTCTGGCGGACACCACCGATCACGATGGTATTCTCTGAAAAGCCACCGCTTCTGCAGTAATCTTTCAGTGCCTGATAAACAGCCTGGCCATACCGGATCCTTTCCTCCCCGCTGCCACGGATATCTACACCCAAATGAACTGTGAGATCTTTTCCAGCCTCGTAGGCATCAAGACCTTCATACATCTTTGTCCGAAGCCCGTCAATATACTCGAAATCGGAATCCGTCACAACAATTGCCGCCATATTGGATACCAGATTGTTCATGGCACTTAAAGGTGCTTTTTCCAGCCATTTTTTTACTGCAAAATCCCGGTCATCAATTTTTAATATGTCTTTTTCCTTTTCAGACGGATACCAGGCAAAGATCTCGCCGTCGTGAAGATCTGTTTTTTCACCGGTAAGTTTCTCATACTCAGACTGACGGATCGTATACAGATCTACGGATTTTCCATCTTCTGAGTAACTGTAAGCCTGTCCGATCATAATACCGTTTTTTTCCTGCCTGCAGCCGATCTCGAGATAAGTTTCGTCCACTGTTTTTTCTGCCGGCACCTGATCATTTTTGATTGCCTGTGCAAAAACTTTCTGAATCTGTTCACTCTGTTCCTGGCTGATGCCCGAAATCCTGGCATCCGTATCAAAAGGATACCGGTTCACCATGATGTCACCCATTCCAAAATACAGCGACACAGTCATAGAAAGAAGCAGGAGCACTCCTGTACTTAAAATACAGATGCTGGCCAGGCCTGCCGCATTTTGTTTCATACGATAGATCATGCCGGAGACACTGATAAAGTTGCCAGTTTTATAGTAGAACTTTTTGTTCTTTCGCAAAAGTTTCAGGATTACAATGCTTCCTGCGGTAAAAAGAAGATACGTTCCTGCCATAACCAGAATCACTGCCAGAAGAAAAATGAAAATTGCCTGGATTGGGGATTCCGTGGTTACTGCCAGATAATATCCCACTCCAAGAGAAATCATCCCCAGAAGTGCCATGAGCCATTTTGCCCGGGGCTCCTTCTCTCCTGTGTTTCCGCCTCTCAGAAGTTCTATGGGGTTATTCATCCTTACTCTGGTAAGATTCAGTGCCAGAATAACAAGAAAAATCCCTCCAAATCCTGCGATGCAAAACAGGATTCCTGTAATGGAAACATAAAATCCCAGCACTGCCGGAACATGAAGAAAACGGAAAAGCAAAAGCAGGGAGAGCTTGCTTCCAAGGATGCCAATCCCGATCCCTGCCGTCAGAGAAAGCAGCGAAGTCATGATTGTTTCCAGAAACATCACTTTTCCGATATGGCCTTTTTCCAGTCCCAGAATGTTGTAAAGCCCGATTTCTTTCTGTCTGTGTTTCATGAGAAAACTGTTGCTGTAGATCAGAAAGATAACGCAGAAAATTCCAACAACCACTTCACCGGTTCCTACGATCATCCTCACTTCTGCTGCCTGGGGCACTGCTTTCTCCAATGTGGGACAGTCCCGCAGAAATTCCATCATATACATCATGGCAATGCAGAAAATGCAGGTAAGCATATAGGGAACATAGGTGCTCCGGTTATTCCGGATGTTCTGCACTGCCAGTTTTCCAAACATTCCTTTACGCATAGGTCTCACCGCCTGTCGTAAGGATCGTCAGGGTATCTGCAATCATCTGGTACATTTCCTGTCTTGTTTTTGTGCCACGGTAGATCTGGTGGAACACTTCGCCATCCTTGATAAAAAGTACTCTGGATGCGTGGCTGGCGGCCTGCGCGCTGTGAGTTACCATGAGAATGGTCTGGCCTTCCCGATTTACCTCATTGAACATGGAAAGAAGATCGGAGGCTGCACGGGAATCCAGGGCTCCGGTCGGTTCGTCCGCAAGGATCAGCTTCGGATCTGTGATCAGTGCCCTTGCAACTGCTGCTCTCTGCTTCTGTCCGCCGGAAACCTCGTAGGGGAATTTTTCCAGAAGCTGGTTGATGTGAAGGGCTTTTGCAATGGGACGGATCTTCTGCTCCATCTCCTGATAATCTTCCCCTGCCAGCACGAGAGGAAGATAAATATTGTCCCGGAGGCTGAAGGTGTCCAGAAGATTGAAATCCTGGAACACGAAGCCTAAGTTCTTCCGACGGAATGCGGAAATTTCTTTTTCTGTCAGGTGAGTAATGCTTTTTCCTTCCAGAAGCACTTCGCCGGATGTGGGGCGGTCCAGGGCTGCCAGAATATTCAGAAGTGTTGTTTTTCCGGAACCGGACTCTCCCATGATCGCCACATATTCTCCTTCTTCCACCGAAAATGTCACATTGAAAAGTGCCTGCACTTTATTTCCGCCGAAGCGGGTGCTGTATATCTTTTTTACATTTGTTACTTCCAGTAATGCCATACGCTAATTCCTTTCTTATCTGTATTTACAGCGATCCAGGGAGTCGTGCATCATGTTCTAAAGCGATCGAACCTGATGTAAGAATTACCCGAAACGCTATGTTATGGTTTCAGTATAAGAAAATTCTCCGGCGGCTGCCATCGAAGTAGCTTACATTTTACGGAGGAAGCTTACATTTGTGTAAGGTTAATACATCTCCAGATCTTTTTTCCACAGGCTCATCCGAACTTCCGTGCCTTTATCCACCTGGGAATCCACAGTGATCTCGTGACCCAGTTTTCTCAGGATCTTCCGGCTTAAATACAGACCGATCCCGGTAGCACGGTTGTCCTCCCGTCCATTGACGCCTGTGTAGCCTTTTTCGAAGATGCGCGGAAGATCCTCCGGCTGGATTCCGATGCCGGAGTCTGCGATGACCAGAGTTGCCGGGGCCGTATTACAAATCCCCGGGGCCGTATTCTGCTTCAAATTTGGATTCTCAGATACCCTGTTTCCACGCTCATCCTCCAGCCAGATTTCAATGCCGCCCGTTCTTGTATATTTCAACGCATTGGAAAGAATCTGTCCAATGACAAAACCAAGCCATTTTTCATCGGTAAGAACGATCGCATCTGTCCCCTCATATGATAACGAAAGCTTTTTTGACACAAAGATCCCTGCGTATTTATGGATCTGCTCCCGGATGATCCGATCCAGCGAGCATCGGGTCAGCTTCAGATCGGCAGACATGTCCTCCGTGCGAAGGTAGCCCAGCACCATCTCCACATACTGTTCAATGCGAAAAAGCTGTGCCAGGGACTCCCGGTTCTCCTCCGGCTCCTCCCGAAGCAGCAGGCGTAGAGCAAAGATCGGCGTCTTGATCTGATGTGCCCACATAGTGTAGTAATCGGTCATTTCTTCCAGAGAACGCTGCCGTTCTGTCTCCGCACCCATCCGCATGCCGTCCAGTTTCCGGATGATATCCCTGTAAAGAAGCTCCACCTCATCGGTGGTCTCGCCCAGCCGGTCCAGATTAATCTCCGGAGCTTTTTCCACCAGGATTAAGTTCTGCACCTTCTGTCTGTAACAGGCATAACCGTATAAAAAAACGGCAGCTCCTGCTCCCAGCCACAGAACTGCCAGATAGACCGCCGCCTCCAGGGGAAGCTGGTACAGGCAGATCACTGCTGTCGACACAGCCGCCATAAAAACACAGGCGATGAAAAAAATTTTTGTCTGTTTTAAATATGCTCGAAATGATTCCATAAAAACCTCACACCATATATCCAAGACCTTTTCGCGTGATGATAAAATCCACAAGGCCTGCCGCCTCCAGTTTTTTGCGAAGGCGTGTAATGTTTACGGTCAGGGTGTTGTCATCCACAAAGCTGTCACTTTCCCACAGTTTTGTCATAATGGCATCTCTGGATACCGGTTTCCCTGCCTGGGAAAAAAGCAGTTCCAGGATACGCAGTTCATTTCTGGTCAGTTCCGTCTCCTCCCCGTTCCAGGTCAGTGTCGCTCTGGAAAGATTGAGAACCGCGCCTTTATGTTCCAGGACATTTCCCGGGTTTCCGAAGGAATAGGTTCTGCGGAGGATTGCCTGGATCTTGGCCACCAGTACGTCCATATCAAAAGGCTTGGCAATAAAGTCATCGGCTCCACGGCTCATGGCCATGACCATGTTCATGTTATCCGCTGCGGAGGAGATGAAGATCACCGGCACCTGGGAAACCTTTCGGATTTCCTCACACCAGTGAAAGCCATTATAAAATGGAAGTTTCAGATCCAGAAGAACAAGCTGAGGATCTTTCCCCGCAAATTCCTGCAGTATATTGGAAAAATCCTCAGCCAGAAAAACGTCATATCCCCAGGAACTGAGATGCTTTTTCAGAAGATTCGCGATTGTTTCGTCATCTTCTACAATAAAAATACGATACTTCATTCCTGTTTGTCCCTTTTATGCGATTGATTACGCCTCTGCTTCTCCATCCGGATCTACCAGGCGGTTCAGAACCTGGAATCCATTGTTACGGAGAACACTCTCTGCAACCAGAAGATCCTCACAGTGCATGATCGCTACCGGAACTTTCAGGCCTCTGTGGAAGAAGGTGTAGATGTAATGAAGGTTTACGTTGCTGTCGCCCATGACACTAAGAAGCTTGTCTAACCCACCGATCTCATCCTGAAGGTCTACCAGGATAGCCTGTGTGATACGAGTCATGTATCCATGCTCAGCCATGATCTCATCTGCTCTTTCCGGATTGTCGCATACCATACGGAAGTTTGCAAACTCCGGTGCGTCAAAGCAGCCGAAACCGTAGATATCGATCTGATTCTCTGCAAGAATCTTTGTAACTTTCTGAAGACTGCCTGGAGTGTTTTCTACGAAGACGATGTTCTGTTTTACCATAATAATTTTCCTCTTTTCTGTTATTCTTTTTTATTTTCTTTTTTTATTTTAGCATGAAATTTGGTGGAAGTGAATCCCTTCCCCAGCGGGGCCCTTCCGGGATGGAGCGTTTCGCGTATACATTCATACGTTAAAGCGTAACGCTTTTAATCATTAAATTCAGGTATAAGTATACCCATCTCGACATGAAATGTCAACCATCTTTTCCAGGCCCCAAATCTCAAACATAAAATATCATAACATAAAATATCATAACATAAAATTCCCAATATAAAAAAGGCCAGACACACATCCAACAGACATGCGTCCAGCCATCCATTTTTTACTTACAGTTATTTTGGCAAAAAACTCAATCCAACTCTTCGTCTACATACTTCTGTATATTAGAAGCATTCACATACTTCCTAACCTTCGCCCCGTCAGTAATGACAAGCGTCGGCGCCTGACGGATCCCATACTGCTTGACAAGCTCGGGATTCTGCTCAGCATCGATGATCTCCAGCTCTTCGCCTTCCAGCATTTTCTTTGCCATACGGCAGTTCGGACAAGTGCTGGTCGTAAAAAGATATTTATGAGATTCCACAGGCTGGATCTCCACTTCGTCACCCTTCATGGTCATCACACTGGTGTGGACCTTTTTCAGCTGGGAATGGGTAATATCATAGAGGGTACGGTTCTTGTACTCCTGGGTCTTACCATCGTTCCAGTTCTGTACAGGACGGTAATATCCTGTGATACGGCTGTAAACCTCAGCCTTCTTTCCACATTTCGGGCAGGTGAAATGCTCGCCGCTGATGTAGCCATGCTCCTGACATACGGAATAGGTCGGTGAGATGGTGTAATAGGGCAGGCGATAATTCTCTGCGATCTTACGTACCAGCGCTGCCGCTGCCTTCCAGTCCGGAAGCTTCTCCCCAAGGAATGCATGGAATACGGTTCCTGAAGTATACAGAGTCTGCAGATCGTCCTGAATATCCAGTGCATCAAAAATATCCGCAGTGTAATCAACCGGCAGATGAGAGCTGTTTGTGTAATACGGAGTGTCGCCCTCTTTTCCTGCTGTTTTGATATCCGGATAACGGCTTCTGTCGTGTTTGGCAAGACGGTATGCAGTGGACTCTGCCGGTGTTGCCTCCAGATTGAAAAGCTCTCCCGGATACTGCTCCTGATAGTCTGAAAGACGGTTTCTCATATGCTCCAGAACCTCTTTTGTAAACTTCTGGGTTTCCGGATCTGTCATGTCTTTTTTCAGCCAGCAGGCATTTAAGCCCGCTTCGTTCATTCCCACAAGGCCGATGGTGGAAAAATGATTGTCAAAGCTTCCAAGATATCTCTTCGTGTACGGATACAGTCCCTCCTCCAGAAGCCTGCTGATCACATCTCTCTTGATGTGAAGAGATCTTGCGGAGATATCCATCATGTGGTCCAGGCGCTGATAAAATTCCTTCGGCGTTCTGGAAAGGTATGCGATACGCGGCATATTGATGGTAACAACGCCTACAGAGCCTGTGCTCTCACCGGAGCCAAAGAATCCACCACTCTTTTTGCGGAGCTCACGGAGATCCAGACGGAGGCGGCAGCACATGCTGCGGATGTCGCTTGGCTTCATATCACTGTTGATATAATTGGAAAAATACGGAGTACCGTACTTGGAAGTCATCTCAAAGAGAAGACGGTTGTTCTCGGTATCAGACCAGTCGAATTCCTTTGTGATGGAGTAGGTCGGGATCGGATACTGGAATCCACGTCCGTTGGCATCTCCCTCGATCATGGTCTCGATAAATGCCTTATTGACCATATCCATTTCTTTCTTACAGTCTTTGTATTTGAAATCCATGTCCTTGCCGCCTACGATAGCCGGAAGCTCTGCAAGGTCGTCCGGAACGGTCCAGTCCAGTGTAATGTTGGAAAATGGTGCCTGAGTGCCCCAGCGGCTTGGAGTATTTACGCCATATACAAAGGACTCAATGCATTTCTTAACCTCCGGATAGGAAAGGTTGTCTGCCTTTACAAAAGGTGCCAGATAAGTATCAAAGGATGAAAATGCCTGTGCGCCCGCCCATTCGTTCTGCATGATACCCAGGAAATTCACCATCTGGTTGCAGAGTACACTTAAATGCTTTGCAGGTGCAGAAGTGATCTTACCCTCAATACCACCAAGTCCCTCTCGGATCAGCTGCTTCAGGGACCAGCCTGCACAGTAACCGGTCAGCATGGACAGATCATGGATATGGATATCTGCATTTCTGTGTGCATCTGCGATCTCGTTGTCGTAGATCTCAGACAGCCAGTAGTTTGCGGTAACTGCTCCGGAGTTGCTTAAGATCAGACCTCCTACAGAATAAGTAACCGTTGAGTTCTCCTTTACACGCCAGTCCTCAACCTTTACATAGCTGTTTACGATCTCTTTATAGTCAAGGATGGTGGATTTCATATTGCGGATCTTCTCACGCTGCTTACGATAAAGGATATACGCCTTGGCAACATCAGAATATCCGGCCTGGATCAGTACGTTCTCCACACTGTCCTGGATATCCTCAACAGAAATCCGGTTGTTCTCGATCTTATTCTGAAAATCCGCTGTAACACGAAGTCCCAGAAGATCGATCATATCCGAACTGTAATTCTTACCTTTGGCATCAAATGCCTTATCAATTGCCGCGGTGATCTTCCCCATTTTAAATTCGTCTAATTCACCGTCTCTTTTTACTACCTGAAACATAAGAAAATGCCTCCCTCATGCATTTATTTATAAGCGGATATTCCATTCCGCCTCACTTGCCTGCTTACGAACACACTCCGTTTCCCGATCTGTGTTCAAAGCGCTGTAGGCTTATTGTATCAGACACGCCTCTTTGCGTCAACATAAAAAGTACCATATATAGTGCCCGTTTTGTTCACGGTACTATATATGGTACTGAGTGGATATTTTAACATTATGTGACTTTCGGATAGATTTCCCGCGGAACTCTTGCTTTTACAGCAATCCCTCCTTCGGTATACTCTTCCGAAAGAAGCTGTCCATACTCACGGATCAGCTGGATCTGACCGGCCTCCGAATAAGGAAAAAGCCGTTCCATATAAATCTGTCCTTCTGCCAGTATCTCAGAAAGAAGCTGCTTAAATTCCTCAAGCCCCTCTCCTGTCCGTGCGGAAATCTTCAGCGTATGGTCTGCCCGGAGATCCCGAAAGTTTTCCCCGGAAACACGGTCCTGCTTGTTAAAAAGTGTGATCGTCTTTTTTCCCAGAGCACCAAGCTCTTTCAGGGTTTCATATACGATATGCATCTGTATCTCCGCCTGAGGATTGGATGCATCTACCACATGAATGATATAATCCGCATATTTGGCTTCCTCCAGGGTACTCTTGAAGGCTTCCACCAGATTGTGGGGAAGCTTGCGGATAAAGCCTACGGTATCCGTAAGAAGAAGCTGCTGTCCATCATCCAGTGTCAGAAGACGGGTAGTCGGATCCAGTGTGGCAAACAGCTTATCCTCCGAAAGCACCGAAGCGCCTGTCAGTGTATTCAGAAGCGTTGACTTTCCTGCATTGGTATAACCGACAATGGCTGCTGTCTTCAGATTTCCCACAGCTCTTCTGGAACGGATCAGCTCTCTGTGCTTTTCTACCTGGGAAAGCTCCTGCTTCAGTGCGGATATCCTGTTCCGGATCAGACGACGGTCTGTCTCCAGCTTTTTCTCACCAGGGCCTCTGGTTCCGATTCCTCCTCCAAGTCGCGAAAGAGAAGAACGTAGTCCCACAAGACGTGCAGACCGGTAACGAAGCTGTGCAAGCTCTACCTGGATCTTGCCTTCACTTGTGACGGCACGCTTCGCAAAAATGTCAAGAATCAGCAGGGTACGATCCATAACCTTGCACTCCAGCTCCCGCTCCAGATTATTCATCTGGGCAGGAGAAAGCTCATCGTCACAGATCACACCATTGGCATCCAGGGCATAGAGAAGACCTTTTACCTCTTCGATCTTGCCTTTTCCGATATAGGTGCCCGGATGTACGGCCTCACGATTCTGAATGATCCTGCCTGCAACCGCCGCACCTGCCGTAGCCGCAAGTTCTCCAAGCTCATCCAGGGATTCCTCCATGTCATCCCCCCGATCTGCCTGGACACCGATCAGGATAACCCTGTCCTGTATTTCCTCAAAATATTCCATATCAGCCCTCCGAAGACGTTCTTGTTTTCAGAAAAGCCCGCTCTTTTTTTGCAGCGGAATCTTCAGGGAACATCTCAATATATTCCTGGACCTTGGTCAGTGCAGTAGCAAAATCCAGCTTTTTTTCATAGGCTACGATCTCATTGAACAGAAGACTCTGCATCTCGTCTGTGGTAGCTGTCGGAAGGCCCTTTGTGATGTTATCAAGAGCGGAATCATAATCTCCGCTTCGGATATCGCACAGTGCCAGACCATTATAGCCCTTGGCGGAATCACCCACTGCAGAAATATACTGCTTGTACATTGCCTGGGCATTTTCCACATCATCCTGGGCCAGATATACCATCCCCAGAAGAAGCAATGCTTCCGTATTATCCTTCTTGGTTGCTTCCAGAAGCTCTTTTTTTGCGTTGCTGTAGTCTTCCATATAATAGTAGACACGGCCTCTGTCACAGTGGTCCTGGGCATCCTTGGCCTCAGAAGAAAGAGCAGCTTCCAGATATCTGGTTCCGTCCGCTTCCATATCCTTGTCCAGATATGCCGCATAGATCTCGATCGCCATATCATAGGTGGAATCTTCTCCATAGGCCTGTTTGAAGTTAGATGCGGCTTCTTCGTAGGAATCCATGGCAAGGGCAACCTTTCCAGTGAGAAAATAACTGCCTGCATCCATGGAAAAATCTTCTCCAAGTGTCTGGCAGTCTGCCATGGCATCCTCGTATTTTCCAGACTTCAGCTCTGCAGTAGCCCGGTAGGACAGGATATCCTTACGAAGGCTTTTGCTTACTTTATCGCAGTTCAGAGCTTCCGTGAAGCTATTCACGGCATCCTCATATTTGCCAAGACGCAGGCTTGCGATACCTGCCCCGCGATAGGACTGTACCAGCTTCACTCCGTTCTGGATAGAGCTCTGGTACTCCTCCAGGGCATACTTGTAGCTTCCCTGGGAAAGATCCTTTCCGGCCTGTTCATATATTTTTGTTTTTTCACTGCCGCAGCCGCCCAGAAGCAAGGCTCCTGTAACGGCTGCAAGAATCAATACGGTCTTTGTTTTTTTCATGGAATTCCTTATTCTGCAACAAGCCCTTCGGCTTCCATCACATCAACAACACTATCTACATATTTATGGCAGAGATCATCCGTTCCCGCTTCTACCATAACACGGATCAGCGGCTCTGTACCACTCTCACGTACCAGGATACGTCCGTCATCGCCAAGTGCCTCTGCGGCTGCCTCAATGGCTGCTTTTACCTTTTCGTTCTCCAGTGCTGTTTTCTTGTCGGAAACACGCACATTCCGGAGAAGCTGCGGATAAACCTTCATCTCCTTTGCAAGGTCGCAGAGTGTGGCCTTCTGATCCACACATGCCTCCATGATCATAAGAGAAGTCAGGATCCCGTCACCGGTAGCGGAATAGCGGCTGAAGATGATATGTCCGGACTGTTCACCACCGATACTGTAATTGTTTTCCATCATGTTCTCGGCAACGTATTTGTCACCAACTGCAGTCTGCTCATAGTCGATGCCTTCACGCTCCAGAGACTTGTAAAGACCAAGATTAGACATAACGGTTGTTACAACTGTATTTCCGTTGAGCTGGCCTTTCTCTCTTAAATATTTGCCGCACACATACATGATCTTATCACCGTCAATGATGTTTCCGTGGTGGTCTACGGCGATACAGCGGTCTGCGTCACCATCATATGCAAAACCGATATCCAGGCCTTTATCTACCACGAACTGTCTCAGAACTTCAATGTGTGTGGAACCGCAGCCACGGTTGATGTTGGTCCCGTTTGGCTCATTGTTGATCACATAGGTTTTTGCACGAAGTGCGTCAAAAACGCTCTTGGCAATGGCGGATGAGCTTCCGTTGGAGCAATCCAGCCCAACCTTGATATTTTTGAAATCATGGCACGGGATAGAGATCAGATGTCCGATATAACGGTTTCTTCCGGATGCAAAATCCACAGTACAGCCGATATCTTCTCCGGTTGCCAGCGGAAGCTCCTCGATCTCGCCGTCCAGATATGCCTCGATACGTGCTTCAATATCTGCGGAAATCTTCTGTCCGTTCTCATTAAGGACCTTGATCCCATTATCATTAAACGGATTATGGCTTGCGGAAATCATGATACCGCAGTCAAAATCTTCTGTACGTACCACATAGGATACACTTGGAGTTGTGGTCACATGAAGCAGATAGGCATCTGCTCCGGATGCGGTAAGTCCTGCCGCAAGGGCATACTCAAACATGTAACTGCTTCTTCTTGTATCCTTGCCGATCACAATCTTCGCCTTGTGATCTCTGCCGTAATACCAGCCGAGATAACGTCCCACACGAAATGCATGATCTGCTGTAAGCTTTACATTTGCTTCACCACGAAAACCATCTGTTCCGAAATATTTACCCATAATGTTCTCCTTTATTACTGATACAGTCCTTCCGGATAAACGCCGTCATCTGTAAGTTTTTTGAATGCAGCCTGTACAGATGCCTTATCCTCCTGATAGGTAACACCGAACCACTCGTCCTTTGTCTCAAGAACATCTACCGCTGCTTTTCCGGAATGGATCAGCTGGTCGATAAGCTCAGGAAGAAGATACTCTTTTTTGATGTCTCCCTCTTTGATCCCGCCAAGGAACTCAACGAAGCCTTTCTCAAGGATCTCCATAAATTCCGGTGTCAGTCCCCACATATTCATGGAAACAAGGCTCTTTGTATCCAGTGTTTCTGCTGTACCATCATCATTTCTTGTCTCTGCGCCGTCTGCTGTCTTGAAGATGTTATGTGTCTCTGTAACGCCCACAAGCTTGCCGTCCTCAATATGGCACACTCCTCTTGTGACGCTTCCGTTGTCACTTAATGTATTCCCAAGGCGGAAACCTGCCATGCAGATGTGCATCGGGCCATCCTGCGGATGATCCTGTACCAGGTAGTCATGCACCTTTACGTAGGCTTCTTTTCCGTAGTAGTCATCTGCATTGATCACAGCGAATGGCTCGGAAAGGACTTTCTTTGCTGCCAGTACAGCGTGTCCGGTCCCCCATGGCTTGGTACGGTCCGCCGGTTTTGTAAAATTGCCCGGAAGATCGTCGATCTCCTGGAATGCATAAGCAACTTCTGTAATGTTGGAGATACGGTCTCCGATCACTTTTTTGAATTCATCTTCAAGGTCTTTACGGATGATAAATACGACCTTGTTGAATCCTGCCTCCAGTGCATCATGGATGGAATAGTCCATAATGATCTCGCCCTTCGGGCCTACCGGTGCAAGCTGCTTGATTCCTTTTCCAAAACGGCTGCCGATACCGGCTGCCATGATCACCAGTGCTGTCTTTTTCATTTTCGTTTCCTCCTGATTTATTATAATTTTTTGAACGCTGTAGCTGTAATCAGCGCTTACTCCTGTTCATTCAGCTTTGTCAGCTTTACTGCCTGGTCTGCTGCGATCAGACTGTCAATGATCTCATCCAGATCTCCGTTAAGGATATTCTCAAGACGATGAAGGGTAAGCTTGATCCTGTGGTCTGTTACACGTCCCTGAGGGAAGTTGTAGGTACGGATCTTCTCGGAGCGGTCACCTGTACCGATCTGGCTTCTCCTTGCCTCTGCCTCAGCGTCATGCTGCTTGGCAAGCTCCATCTCATACAGACGGGAACGGAGCACACGAAGTGCTTTATCCTTGTTCTTAAGCTGAGACTTCTCATCCTGGCAGGAAATCACGATTCCTGTGGGGATATGAGTAAGACGTACTGCGGAGTCTGTGGTGTTGACACACTGACCACCGTTTCCGGATGCACGGAACACATCGAATTTACACTCATTGAGATCCAGATGGAAATCAATTTCTTCCGCCTCCGGCATGATCGCTACCGTACAGGTAGAGGTATGGATCCTTCCGCCGGACTCTGTCTCCGGTACTCGCTGTACACGGTGAACACCGCTTTCGTATTTCAGTCTGGAATATGCACCCTCACCCTTGATCATGAAGGTAACCTCCTTAAAGCCGCCGATGCCGTTCTCATTGAGGCTGAGCATCTCGGTTTTCCAGCGGCGGGACTCCGCGTATTTCACATACATACGATAAATCTCTGCTGCAAAAAGTGCTGCCTCATCACCGCCTGCACCCCCACGGATCTCAACGATAACGTTCTTGCTGTCGTTAGGGTCCTTCGGAAGAAGAAGGATCTTCAGCTCATGCTCCAGCTCCTCCACTCTCTTTTTTGCATCGGAAAGCTCTTCCTTCAGCATTTCACGCATCTCTTCGTCCTTCTCGCTCTCCAGCATGGAAAGACTGTCCTCGATGGTTTCCTTATTTTTCTTATATTCTTTATATGCGTCAACGATTGGCTGCAGGTCGCTCTGCTCCTTCATCAGCTTCTGAAAATGTGCCGGATCGTCGGTTACTCCCGGTTCTCCCAGCTCATTGAGAAGCTCTTCAAAACGTACCAGCAGATCATCCAGTTTATCAAACATGTATTTCCTCCTGTTTCTGTCCAAGCACCACACGGTCAAGGCCCGGCAGATCCTTTACGATCTGAACCCCGGTAAGCCCGGCTGCTTTCATCATTGTACTGACTGCCTCACCCTGGGTGCAGCCGATCTCATACAGAAGCCAACCTCCCGGCTTCAGATATTTCCCGGCCTCTTCGGTGATCTTTCTGTAAAAATAAAGCCCGTCTTCCATTCCGTCAAGCGCCTTCCTCGGATCATGAAGGCGGACTTCTTCCATCAGTGTTTCAATTTCTTCTGTTGCGATATAAGGCGGGTTTGAAATAAGGATATCATATTTCCCACTATCTTTTCCACCTTTTTCACAAAAATACGGTGCTGAGAACAGATCGCTTTCCACAAAATCCGCCCGGTTCTCCACCTTTAGAATACCTGCATTCTTTTTTGCCACTTCCAGTGCTTCCGGTGAAACATCCACACCGGTCCCACAGGCATCCTGCCGTTCCAGAAGAAGGCTGAGCAGGATGCAGCCGGAGCCGGTACACATATCCAGGATCTCCGGTTTTTCCACATCCCCAAGGTGTTTCAATGCCTCTTCCACCAGAGTCTCCGTATCCTGTCTCGGGATCAGCACGTTTTCGTTTACATAAAACTCATAGCCCATAAAAAAAGCCTGATGAGTCAGCTGCTGTACAGGAATATGCCCTGCCCGCCTGTCGATCAGCGTAAGATACTCTGCTGCGGTCTCATCAGACACCGGTTCATCTCCATGCGCAAAATAATATGCCCGATTCTTTCCGGTCTTAAATTCCAGAAGGAGCCAGGCATCCAGCCCGGCTTCTTCCAATCCGTTATCTTTCAGTATTGTTGTACCTTTTTTCAGAATGGACTCAAGAGTCTGCATTTTCTGTCTCCTCTGTCTCATATGGGATGTCCAGGCCAAATTCCTCTTTCAGATAAGCTCTCCAATCAAAAACAGCCTCAACTGCTTTAATGGCTACCTCTGCCATATCTGCAGCAGGCTCCTTTGTGGTGAATTTCTGCATGGCAAGACCTGGTTTACTCATAATGTCCGCAAATTTACTGTCTGTTCTTCCTGCCCACTGGATGATCTCAAAGGAAATCCCCGCAACTACCGGCACCATGAGAAGTCTTCCCAGCAGTCTCACCCAGTAAAACGGCACCGCCACAAACACAAAATGCAGCACAATACTTACCAGCATGACCAGAAACAGAAAGCTTGTTCCACAGCGCTTATGAAACCTGGAGCTCTTTAACACATTCTCTACCGTCAGAGGCAGACCATGCTCCACACAGTTGATACATTTGTGCTCCGCACCGTGATACATAAATGTCCTCTGGATATCCTTCATTCTGGAGATCAGGAACATATATCCCATAAACAGTGCCAGCTTCATAAAGGCTTCCACTATGGTGACCAGAAATTCCGAAGCACCTGCCCCTCGGATCAGACTGGCCAGTACATACGGAAGAAACATAAAAGCAGCCACAGAAACCACCATGGAGGTAGCTACCGTAATGTAAAGAAGCCACTTGAACTGCTTATCCTCTTTGGCTTTCTTTGCAGAACGCTCTTCTTCTGTAAGCTGCTCATTCTTCCTGGCTGTTTCCTCATCTTCCTCGTCTCCTGCGATCTCCGCAGAATACATCAGGCATTTCGTGCCTACCACAAGAGAATCCACAAAGCTTACCATACCACGGATGATCGGTTTCTTCAGAAATGCGTGATTTCCGAAGATACATTTATAATCCTCTACCTTCAGCTCGATCTCCTGGTCCGGGCGGCGCACTGCGATAGAATATTTGTCCTTGTGGCGCATCATGATGCCTTCCATGACCGCCTGTCCGCCGATATTCGATGATCTCATTCATTCTCTCCTGTGCAAATTAAAAATTTTTCAGTTAAAGAAAGGTTGAGATTTCCCAACCTCAACCTTCTCATTTCCTGTATTCGTAATAATTACTTATTCAGGCCGTATTTCTTATTGAACTTATCGATACGTCCACGAGCCTGTGTAGCCTTCTGCTGTCCTGTGTAGAACGGATGGCATTTAGAACAGATCTCAACATGGATGTCCTCTTTTGTAGAACCTGTTACGAAAGTATTTCCGCAGTTGCAGGTTACAGTTGCCTGATAGTAGTTCGGATGGATTCCTTCTCTCATGATTTTCACCTCTCTATATATTTAATATTATTCGTATTCAATTGACGAATTCCATTTTAAACAGCTTGCTAAGTATAACATAGCTTTCCCTAAAATGCAAGGACTTTATAAAAATTTCTGTTTCTTTACAGTCTGTACCAGTTCTGCATTGTTCCTGGTTCTGGCAAAGGTATTCAGGATCTGTTCTACTGCCTCATCCGCTTTCATTCCGTTGAGAGCTTTTCGCATAATATAAACCGCTTCCTGTTCATCCTTGCTGAGAAGCAGATCCTCTCTTCGGGTTCCGGATTTCTGGATGTCAATGGCCGGGAATACCCGTTTCTCCTGTAATTTACGATCCAGGACAAGTTCCATATTACCGGTTCCCTTGAACTCCTCATAAATAACATCATCCATCTTGCTTCCGGTATCCACAAGTGCGGTTGCCAGAATCGTCAGGCTTCCGCCCTCGCGCATATTACGGGCTGCACCAAAAAATCTTTTGGGCATATGGAGAGCCGCCGGGTCAAGACCACCGGATAAGGTTCTTCCGCTTGGCGGGATGATCAGATTATAGGCTCTGGCAAGTCGTGTGATCGAATCCAGAAGAATGATCACATCCTGTTTATGCTCTACAAGACGGCGCGCACGCTCCACAACCATCTCGGAAACTCTCTTATGATGTTCCGGAAGTTCATCAAATGTAGAATAGATCACTTCCACATTCGGTCCCTGGATCGCCTCTCTGATATCGGTAACCTCCTCAGGACGCTCATCGATCAGAAGAATGATCAGATGCATATCTCTGTTATTCCTGAGGATAGACTTGGCAACGTCTTTCAGAAGGGTTGTCTTACCTGCCTTTGGCGGAGATACGATCATTCCTCGCTGGCCCTTTCCGATAGGACTGATCAGATCCACGATACGCATGGCCGTTGTACCGCCTGCACGCTCCATGACAAGTCTCTCATTCGGAAAGATCGGTGTCATATCTTCAAAATTATACCGTCTCTGTCCCTCACTCGGATGGAAACCGTTAATGGAAGATACGTAGAGAAGGGCACTGAACTTCTCTCCCTGGGTCTTGATGCGGATATTTCCCTGGATGATATCACCTGTCTTTAAATTAAAGCGGCGGATCTGGGAAGGAGAAACATAAATGTCGTTCTCACCCGGCATATAATTCTCACATCGGATAAAGCCATATCCATCCGGAAGGACCTCCAGGATCCCGTTAGCCTTTTCACCACTGTCCAGCTGGGTGGATTCTGACGGGACATTCCCGTTCTCCCTTGTAGCTTCCCGGTTATATTCACGGTTGTACTCTCTGCGGATATTTGTGCTTCTGTGTTCCTGATCATTCTTATCACTACGATATTCCTTCCGCTGCTCCTGAAGTCCTTCCCCTGCCGGACGGGTACGATATTCTGTTTTTTCCGAATCATAGCTTTTTTCTTTTACAGTATTTTCTGCCGGTGTACTTTTGTGTACTTCTTCGGGATTTCCTCTGTCGGACTCTTTGGCGTCCTCCTCCAGCATCCGCTCGATCAGTGCCGGTTTTCTCAGAGTAGAAATTCCCTTCATCCCTCTCGCCTTTGCCAGATCCTTCAGCACCGCCAGAGATAATGATTCATACTTTTCTCTCATATTAAATCCTCTATTCTTAAATCTGATAAATTATATATTTGTTGTTTATGGAATCAGATACAACCTGACATGGCTGCACTTTTTTTGAATGAAAGCATGTTTTCAGCTTATGTTTCATTATACACACCTTATAGAGTCTATTGCAAGAAATATTTATCGACATTTTTTTTATACTTTTCTCACAAAAAAGAAAAAAATCTGCCCGGGAGATCTCTTCCCGGACAGATCCAACGTTCCTGTATGCTTCTTTTTTAGCTCCAGAACGGTCCGTATATATCCATAACCCTCTGGATACGTTCATCAGTAATTTTATTCAAAGCCGCCACGATCGCTGCATACGTTTTTGGTCTCTGTCTCTTAAGTGTTGACGGACTTGTTACATACTCAAGCACTGATTCTGCAAAATATTCTGAACTGTTCTGCGTTGCATAGCTTCTGTTGATACCTGTAAATTTGGATTTTTCGCTGTTATAAACTGCGGCAAAATCACTTGTTCTGTCTACGTTTCCCGCAACAAAAGCAAGGAAATGTCCCAGTTCATGGTAGATTGTCTCATTTTCAAAACGAAGGATGATGCTTCTTGAATGTGCGTTAAAGCAGCCTCCGTAGTTAACAGACGGATCGATCGTTACAGTAAATCCAAGCTTCTTGTAGGCTTTGAGCACCCTGCTGTCCATCTTCGGTGCAATGGAAGCAATATTGCTTACTGAATATTTGCTGTCCATGCTGATGCTTTCTACTTTTTTTGTGGAAGCTGCATTCGCTTTGCCGGCAGTAGCTGAAGCCGCCATGACTGTTGTGGTCGTCTGAATGGTTGTAGTTACTTTCCGTGTCTGAACGGCTGTTTTTGATTTCTTTGTGTATTTCTGTGTTGTTGCAGTCTTAACTGTCTTTAATGTTTTTACGGTTGTATTTCTGTTTGTTTTCTTTGTGGTCGTACTCTTCTTATTGGTAGTCGGAAGCTTCTTGGTATAAGTCTTGGTCGCCGCTTTTTTCAGCCTAACTTTTTTTCTGGTTGTCTTGGTATTTGAAGTCGTTTTGGTAGTCACCTTCGGTTTTGAAGCAAGTGGAGTGTCGTCCTCTGTGATGGTAGTCTCCACTACCGGATCTGTAAAATCCGGAAATTCCGGAACCTGTGACGACTGCCAGACATTAAAGCCACCTGCCAGTACAATAACAGCTGCAAGGCATCCTGCTAAAGCTTTTTTCCTGCCTGTAAAAATTTTATGGATATCTGTTCTTTTCATATCATTCACACCTTTCTGAAAGCCGACGTTTCAGTTTCCAACCTAAACCGGATTTTAGGCATCAAAAAAGCCGCTTATTCTAACGAAATAAACGGCCGCATTAACACACAGATTCTTGTTCATAGATGTTATCTGAATACGTCATTAAATCGGAATTTAATGCGGCAACCGGCTGTCATAGTCATCCTTCGGACCTTAGACCCATGGCTTTGCGTCCCTGTCTTTCAACAGGTTTGCCTTTATATGCATAGTATATGTTTTTTTCCCTGAAATGTCAACATTTTCCACTGCATTTTGAGCCCTACTCCTGTCTTTTTTTCACGGAATCTGCTATACTGTTCAAAAAGAAAGCATGATATAACAGGAGAACGGAAACAATGTCAAAATTTTTACCAGTCCGTCTCTTTTTTGTATGGCTGCTTTTCGGAATCCTGCTGGCAGGCTGTGGAAATTCTCCTTCCTCCGATGAAGAACCTCCGGTATATTCTCCGGCCAGAGTCCTCACCCCGGAGGCCCCCGGCAAAAAAACACTGGGCAGTTCCCCTCTGATCCTGGATATTTCCAATCAGGATCAGGGGTATCTGACTGCAGAATCCGATTCCGATGATTCCCGCATGAACATTCAGCTTACTGCTCCCTCCGGTGTGGTCTATTCCTATTTTCTGGAACCTGATGAACAGACGGTACTTCCTTTTTCCGAAGGCTCCGGTGAGTATCTCATCACCTGCTATCAGCAGATTGATGGAAACCAGTATGCCGCCCTTTACACGGAAACGCTCACAATAAAGCTTCAGAATGAATTTCTTCCGTTTCTGTATCCAAACCAGTACGTGGACTTTTCTTCCAAAAGTGAAGCCTGCAAACTGGCAGCCTCTCTTGTCAAAGAAGACATGACCGATATCGACATCCTGAAAACCTTCTATACATATGTTACCAGTCATATTTCCTACGATTATGACAAAGCTGATTCTGTCGAAGCCGGTTATCTTCCTGATGTAGATGATACTTTAAGCACCGGCACGGGGATCTGTTTTGATTACGCTGCACTGACTACTGCAATGCTCCGCAGCCAGGACATTCCCTGCAAGCTTCAGATTGGCTATTCCGGTGATGTAAAGCATGCATGGATCGATGTTTATATCCGTGGCAGAGGCTGGGTGACAAAGGCAGTATCTTTTGACGGAGACACCTGGAAGCTGATGGATCCCACCTTTGACGCCAACAGTGATGGTGATGAAGCGATCCAGGAATATATCGGTGATGAAAGCAATTATACGGTACAGTTCACGCGCTGACCTACTAAAGGAGACCTTATTATGAAAAACAAACTGACAGCCCGGGAATTATCCAGTTTCTGCGGGCAGATGGGAATGCTTCTGCATTCCGGCATATCCACAGCTGAAGGACTTCACATCCTCTGTGACGAAAGCAAGACCGATGCAGACCGGCAGATCCTCACACCCCTGATCCGTTCCGTGGAAGAAAACGGTTCTCTTTCCCGGGCTCTTGACGAATCCGGTATCTTTCCCACATCCATGACCGCCTATGTCCGGACCGGTGAGGAAACCGGCTGCCTGGATGAGATCATGGAAAGTCTCAGTTCCCGCTATGAACAGGAGGAAGAAATCTCAGGACAGATACGGTCTGCAGTCACTTACCCGCTGCTCATGCTTGGCATGATGGCTGTTGTGATCCTGGTCCTTCTGATAAAAGTCCTGCCGGTATTTCAACAGGTATTTAACCAGATGGGAATGGAAATGAACGGGGTTTCCCGGGGACTTCTGAATGCAGGCAACGTGATCAGCCGGTATTCCTCTGTTTTTCTGATCCTCGCCGTAGCCCTCATTGGCTGCATCCTGTTTTTCAGTCTTACGGAAAATGGTCACAGCCAGCTGCGAAAAATAGTCATCCATCTCCCGTTTTTCCGTGAGATCCCGGTTGCCATGGATTACAGTCGTCTGACCCAGGGCCTTTCCCTGGGGCTTCGGAGCGGACTTTCCCCGGAAACCAGCCTGGAGCTTACAAAGGATCTGATCTCACAGCCGGTGATACTCGAAAGACTCCGGAAGGCTTCCTCTATCCTGGATAGCGGAGAAACTTTTTCCAGGGCTCTTACAGAATCCGGTCTGTTCGGCGGCATGGAAGGCCGTCTCATCACGATATCCTTCTATTCCGGTTCCAGTGACGAAACCTTCCGCAGGCTTTCCCGGCAGTACACCGAAAGATCCATAGATCTGATCTCACAGGCAGTCTCCATTGTGGAGCCTACCATCGTGATCCTGCTGTCTCTTCTTGTGGGGCTGGTCCTTTTATCCGTCATGATGCCGCTTCTGGGGATCCTCTCAGATTTTGCAATGTAAGGTGGTGACCGCATGGAACTTTTTGAAAGCCGCAGAACAAAATTTCTCAGAGCATTTTTTCTTCTCTTTCCGGCGCTGCTTCTGGTTTTATCCTGCACCTTGTTTGTGGCAGGTGTCAGCAGCACATCCGACCAGGCCGTACACAAAGAACAGGATGCTCTGGAACAAGCACTGAAAAACGGTGCCATCCGTACCTATGCCCTCACAGGCACATATCCCGAAAGCCTGTCCCAGCTTCTCTTGGATTATCATATCACTTATGACAAAACTAAATTCGTAGTAGAGTATGTTCCTAACGGTTCCAATCTCCTGCCGTCTATCAGCGTGATCGCTCTGTCCGGCAGTGCGAAAGGAGGGAATGCCTCATGAATCACCGGAAGAACACCGGACATTCCGTTTCTTCTCTTTTTTCGCTTCTTCTTTTCGGTGTTTTTGTTCTGTTCCTTATACTGATGCTGCTATTTTCCGCCCGGATTTACCAGCAGACTGTGAAACAGACTGACTCCGATTCCGAGCTTGGGACCGCAGCAACTTATCTGACTACCAAATTCCGGCAGCACGACCGCGGCGATGAGATCTTTTCCGGTTCCCTGGATGATATTCCTGCCCTTTGTTTCCGGGACGATATCAAAGGAAAAGAATATATCACGTATATTTACCTGAAGAATGACAGTCTGATGGAGCTTTTCACTGCAAAAGGCTCTCAGGCCAGTTCCGATGCAGGAACCGTCATCTCACAGCTTTCCGATTTCCGGTTTTCGGAAATGGAAAATGGTTTTTACCACTTTTCCCTGGAAAGTACCACGGGAGTCCGCTCGGAATTCCTGCTTCATCGCACTGGCAAAAAGGAGGCATCATGAAAGAATCAAGACATAATTCCGGTACCAGCCTTTTTCTGATGGAAATGATCCTTGCCCTTTTGTTTCTGTCACTTTCCTCAGCTGCCTGCATCCAGATCTTCGCGGCAGCACGAAAAAACCGGCTCCAGGCAGAACAGTGGAACCAGATCCAGGCTCTCACAACCTCCGTGGGCGAGATACTGGAAGGCACTGACGGAACCGATGAACAGTTCCTCTCCCTGCTTCCGGGGGGCATCAAAAAGAACACCAACCTGATCTGGTATTATGACCGTAACTGGCAGAGCTGCTCTTCCGGAGAAGCCGCCTGTGAAATGATCCTGGAAACAGATATTTCTTCTTCAGAAAAATCCGGCGAGCTTTCTTTCCGGCAGCTTTCCAACGGCAGTGAGCTTTACCGGATCACCCTGCGTTTTCCTGTTGATGACTACAGAAGGGAGGCTGTACATTGAAACAGAAGCATACGTTTTTTGTAACTGTCGGCATTCCTTCCTTGTTTCTTATCTTCTCTGTGCTGTGTCTCTGTGTACTTGCTCTGCTTACTCTTGGAAGCTCCAGATCCAGTCTTAACACAGCCAGACATTCTATGGAACAGACCGAAAATTATTACACCGGCTGCGCAAGCGCCACGGAAACCGTTTCAGAAATCCGTGATGATCTGGAGCAATACAGGGAAAAAGCTTCCGATGAGACCAGATATTTTTCCATGATACAAAAGCTTGCGGACACAAGGAACGATCTCAGCTGGGATTCCCACAGTCACACCCTTTCCTTCTCCGTTGGAATTTCCGAGACACAACAGCTTTCTGTAGTGCTTGAGATTTTTTACCCGCAGAAAAAAAGCTCTTCCGCTTATCAGATCCTGCAATGGAACACAGAGCTTACCGGATCCTGGCAACCTGACAACCACCAGAATGTATTTAAAGGAGAATAAACCTATGGATACCCCTATTCCTGAATTTTTAGCAGAAGCTGCCAACCGGCGTGTCTCTGATATCTTTATCATCGCAGGCCGCCCCCTGGCAGAAAAGATCGACGGTCATCTTTTGGACCGTGGTGACAGGCTGATGCCTGATCAGACAGAAAATTTACTCCGCACCATTTACGGCCTTGCGGAAAACCGCGATATATCCCGTCTTATGGAAACCGGTGATGATGACTTTTCTTTTTCCATTCCCGGTGTTTCTAGATTTCGTGTCAATGCCTACAAGCAGCGTGGTTCCCTGGCTGCCGTGATCCGCGTGATCGCCTTCCGGCTGCCGGATCCTGCAGAGCTTTCCATTCCCGAGGATGTGATGAACATCTCCGAATATACCCGTGGCATGGTCCTTGTTACCGGTTCTGCTGGAAGCGGTAAATCCACCACCATGGCCTGTCTGATCGACCGGATCAACCATACCCGGGAAGGCCACATCATCACTCTGGAGGATCCTCTGGAATATCTCCACCGCCATGATCGCTGTATCGTCAGCCAGCGCGAGATCTGTACCGACACCGAAAGCTATCTAACTTCTCTTCGTGCCACACTACGCCAGAGCCCGGATGTGATCCTTCTTGGAGAGATGCGTGATCATGAAACCATCCAGACTGCCATGACCGCTGCGGAAACCGGTCATCTTGTCCTTTCCAGCCTGCATACTCTGGGAGCAGCCAACACCATCGAACGCATCATGGACGTGTTTGAACCATCCCAGCAGCATCAGATCGCCCTCCAGCTTTCCATGGTCCTTCAGGCTGTGATCTCCCAGCAGCTGATCCCGGATGTGGACGGACGCAACATTCCTGTTTTCGAGATCATGCGCCTGACTCCTGCCATCCGCAATATGATCCGCGACAATAAAGTACATCAGATCGAAGGCGTGATCTCCACATCCGGTCAGGAGCAGATGCGTTCTATGGACCAGAGCCTTCTGGAATTATATAAAAAAGGCCGTATCACCAGGGATACAGCTCTGAAATACGCTTTAAACGCGGACATGCTGAAGCGCAGATTTATGTAAGGATCTTCTCGGTATACCTCTGCCTGATATGTAAAAACACATAAAGAAATCCCTTACCGATCTCTGATATGTTTCCGGAATACAGAACACATATCATTTTACAGATCCGGTAAGGGATTTCTTTATTTTCAATCCGATCTCGATCAAAAAGACATTCCTTCTCTGCGATCGATCAATGCACTACATTTCCTACAATTCCATAAGAAACAATATACATAATGGCACTTGCCATAAAAAGTCCGCACAGGATCGCAATGGAGGATTTTTTGATATCCACCTCAAGAAGAGAGGCGATCAGTGCACCTGTCCAGGCTCCTGTGCCCGGAAGAGGGATTCCCACAAACAGCAAAAGTCCCAGAAATTCATATCTCTTGATCTGGTCACTCTTTCCCATAGCTCTGTTTTCCAGCTTTGTGATCAGACCTCTGAACGTCTTTGTTTTTTTCATCCATTTAAAGATCTGCCGGATAAAAAGCAAGATAAACGGAATCGGAATAATATTTCCCACGATACAGATCGGCAGTGCCTTCGCAGCCGATATCTTCAGCAAAGAAGCTGCCAGAAGGCCGCCGCGAAGCTCCAGTATCGGGATCATAGAAATGATGAACACAGCTCCCTCGGGAGAGATAAACTGTGCAAGGTGGTGTGAAAACCATTGTACCAGTACTTCCATAGTACCTCCTTAACTGTTATTTCTGCAGATATTCCGTCAGGAATTCTACCAGCTTTTTCATCTCCTCATCGGTACCGATGGTGATACGGAGATGATTGTCGATCCTGTCCTTCGGGAAATATCTTACATAGATATGTTTCTCCCTCAGTGCTGCGAAAAGCTCTTTGGCCGGACAGCTCTCATGTGTGGCAAAGATAAAGTTGGATCTGGAATCCTGAAAGGAAAATCCAAGCTTCCTGAGCTCTGCCTTTGTCCACTCTCTTGTTGTAATGATCTTATGGCAGCATTCCTCAAAATATGCCTTATCCTCCATAGATGCCACACCAGCCGCGATGGTAGTACGATCCATGGTATAGGAGTTAAAGGAATATTTCACATCATTGAGATATTTGATCAGCTCCGGATTTCCGAAGGCATATCCGATACGCATTCCTGCTAGGGATCTGGACTTGGAGAAGGTCTGCACAACAAGCAGATTATCATATTTTTCGATCAGCGGCAGTGCGGATGCTGCTCCGAAATCCACGTACGCCTCATCTACGATCACGATACTCTCCGGATTCTTTGCCACGATCTCCTCGATCTCGGAAAGAGGCATTTCCACGCCGGTCGGTGCATTGGGATTAGGGAATACGATTCCGCCGTTTTCACGGAAATAATCTTCCTTACGGATATGGAACTCCTCATCTAATGCCGGGCGCTCATATGGGATCCTTAAAAGATCTGCCCATACATCATAGAAAGAATAAGTAATGTCCGGGAACAGGATCGGTTTCTCTGAATTAAAAAATGTGAGAAAACACATAGCCAGTACGTCATCGGAACCAACGCCTGTAAATACCTGCTCGTCCTTCAGGCCGTAGAACGCGGCAATACTGTGTACCAAGTCTCCTGCTGTCGGATCCGGATAAAGTCTCAGGGTATCGGCATCAAGGGCCTTCAGCGCCTTCTCCACACCCGGAGCCGGTGAATATGGATTCTCGTTTGTATTCAGTTTGATCATGCCGCTCTCATTTGGCTGCTCGCCAGGAGTATACGGCACTACTTTTCGTATATTAGCTTCCCATGGTTTCATGCTGTGCTTAACCTCCTATCATATTCTTTTGCTATTGTACTCACTGCGAAGACATTTGTCAAAGGGTAATACCACCTGCTGGGAAACAAAAAGACACCCGTACCGGGTTACGGAGTACGGGTGTCTGATATATTCTTCTTAATGAAGGGCTGTTTTGGTTCGTATCAGGCGTTTAAGATCAGATACGTGCTACGCCTGTTGCTTTTGCTGCCTCTGCTACTGCTTTTGCGACAGCCGGTCCGACTCTCTTGTCGAATGCCTTCGGAATGATATACTCCGGAGAAAGCTCCTCATCTGTGATCAGATCTGCAAGAGCCTTGGAAGCTGCGATCTTCATCTCATCGTTGATATCACTTGCTCTTACATCAAATGCACCACGGAAGATTCCAGGGAATGCAAGAACGTTGTTGATCTGGTTCGGGAAGTCACTTCTTCCTGTGGAGATAACCTTTGCTCCGCCTGCTTTTGCGTCATCCGGGAAGATCTCCGGTGTCGGGTTTGCGCATGCGAAGATGATGGCATCTTTGTTCATGGTCTTAACCATCTCTGTTGTAACTGCTCCAGGAGCGGAAACACCGATAAATACATCCGCGCCAACCAGCATCTCTGCAAGAGATCCCTGTTTCTTCTGAAGGTTTGTGAGCTTGCTCATCTCTTCCTTAACCGGGTTCATTCCTTCTGTACGTCCCTCATAGATGGCACCCTTTCTATCGCAGAGTGTAACATCCTTGAAGCCTGCTTTCAGAAGAAGTCTGCAGATAGAGATAGCAGCTGCACCTGCACCGTTCATAACGATACGAACATCCTCTTTCTTCTTTCCGACAACCTTCAGAGCGTTTGTCAGACCTGCAAGTGTGATGACTGCAGTTCCGTGCTGATCATCGTGGAAGATCGGAATATCACATTTCTCTTTCAGTTTTTTCTCGATCTCAAAGCATCTCGGAGCGGAGATATCCTCAAGGTTAACACCACCGAAGGATCCGGAGATCATGTAAATAGTATTTACGATCTCGTCTACATCATGGCTCTTAATGCAAAGCGGGAATGCGTCTACATCGCCGAATGCTTTGAAAAGTACACATTTACCTTCCATTACAGGCATACCGGCTTCCGGTCCGATGTCACCAAGACCAAGAACTGCGGAACCGTCTGTTACAACAAGACACATATTCCATCTTCTTGTAAGCTCGTAGGATTTATTGATATCTTTCTGGATCTCAAGGCAAGGCTGAGCTACACCTGGTGTATATGCAAGAGAAAGGTCGTCTTTATTCTCAACCGGCACTCTTGTAACAACCTCGATCTTACCTTTCCAATCTCCGTGCAGTCTTAATGACTCTTTTGCATAATCCATTTTCTTTTCCTCCTTGGATAATTATGATATATTTCATTTCAAAAGGATTACCTGAATTAATAATTACCATTGAAGAATTTACTGTCCTTCGGAAGCTCATAGCCTTCAAAATAAGAGCCAAAATCAAGCTTCAGATAACTGCAGAGATCAGCAAGCTCTACCATGGTATTGTCGTTGACCGGAATGCCATTCTCTTTTCTGTCTTTTTCAGCAGCTACCTCTTTCTCGCCGTGTGTATAGATCCTGTCCTGACCGTCTGCCTTCGGACTCTCCCGAAGCGCCTCAAGATATTCTGAAAAATGCTTGCGGATCGCATCCGGATCTCCGAATGCCGCCGGGTTGATCGCCATAAATCCATGGCAGATACCGGTCTTGTCCGGGAATGTACAGCATTTGTCGGAGGTAACGCCCATGGAAAGAATAGAGCTGAACAGCTCACAGAGCATTCCATAGCCATATCCCTTATGGCTTCCGCTGACTTCCTCGTTTCCACCAAGAGGCATGATTCCGCCGCCCTTCTTGGCTACGATGTTTGCAAGTACATCCGGTGCATTATTGCTGGCATGACCGTTTTTGTCAAGTGCCCAGCCATCCGGAAGAGGCTTGCCCATCTTATTATACATTTCCAGTTTACCTCTGGTTACAACTGTTGTGGAACAGTCAAAGAAAAACGGATACGGGTCTGCAGGCATAGCGACTGCGATCGGGTTGGAGCCCAACATAGCCTTTCTTCCAAAAGTCGGTACCATGATCGCCTCGGAGTTGGTACATGCCATTCCAAGAAGGCCTTCATGGCAGGCCATGTTCGCATAATATCCTGCAATACCGAAATGGTTGGAATTTCGTACACTTACGATTCCCACACCAGTTGTCTTTGCCTTCTCAATTGCCTTTTCCATGGCAAAATGGCTGATCAGCTGACCCATTCCGTTATGTCCGTCTATCACAGCAGAAATCGGTGTCTCAAAAACAACTTCCGGTTTCGCCTGGGGATGAATAGTCCCCTTCTCGATTCCTTTATGGTAACGAACCATTCTCTGCATTCCGTGGCTCTCGATCCCATACAGATCAGCAGTCAGAAGAACATCTTTAATGATGCTTCCTTCTTCCTCAGAAAAGCCAAACGCTTTAAAAACATCTCCGCAGAAATGGTTCAGTGTGTCATAACTCCATTTTACATATCCCATAATCGCAAGTCCTTTCTCCTGATATTTCCGGCAGGTTACCGCCCACGCTGTGGCCTGCTGCATATTTTATATGATACTGCAGGGGTACAGTAACCTTCATCCTGTGCTGTCTCGTCTTATGCTGTCCTGCCTCATGCTATCTTACCTTACGCTGTCTAGTCTCATGCTGTCCCAACTTACGCTGTCTCATCTTATGCTGTCTCGTCATGAAGCCTTCAGGATGCTGCCATAATATCAAACTTTTTTGGTATTACCAATACAGTCCCTATTATAGCACGCGGTCTTACCAAAATCAATAGTGGTCTTACCAGATTAACGGGATTTTTACTGAAATTTTATTTAATTTTTTCAGGTGGATCAGCGATGAAATACAAGGCTGTTCTCCCCCTGCTGCTGCGCAATCTCCAGTATATATTTCTCAATGGTTTCCATATGTTCGCGCATCAGCTTCTCCGCCTGGTTCCGGTCTCCGGAAATAATGGCTTCCACCAGCCTTCTGTGCTGCTCATCCACCTCCAGAGCGGAATTATGTTTCTGCATAATATAGGCTCGGGTGCCGGAAATGATCTCCTCAGTCAGCTGCGCTGCCGCATCCAGGACATTGTAGATCATAGGATTCCCTGCGATCCTGCCAATCTTCGTATGAAGCTTCTTATCAAGACCTGCACGGGCTTTCTCGTCCTCTGAGCTCTCCAGCTGTGCCAGGATGGAACGCAGATCTAATGCATCCTTCTCCGTACAATTCCCGGCTGCAAGAAGCGCAGCCTCCTGCTCCAGCGCAGAACGAAGTTCCTGTACCTGCTGTACATGGCTGTTATTCAGCTGAAAAAGAAGGGCCAGTGGTGCAGAAAGCCACTGATCCATATTCTCGGTAATATAGTTGGCTCCGCCGCGGACCGTTGTGACAATTCCCATCAGCTCCAGTGCCCGCAGGACTTCACGGACAGCAGGTCTGGAAACTCCCAGTGATTCTGCCATAACACGTTCCGCAGGTAAAGTGTCCCCCGGCTTCAGTTCTCCCCGCCGGATATTTTCTATGATCTGCGCTAATATTCCGTCAAATGCTCGTTCTTCTGTAATCTTTGTAAACATGTCGTCCGTTTCGGCCGCCTTCCTTTATTATTGTGTTGCCTTCCTTTACATAAAAATCCCGGAATATAGACAAGTGGATATTTACCATTCTCAGTCATCATGCAGTTCTGCACCAAATGATCGCTCTGCAGCCATTCAGCCAGTCTGTGCATTTTGACTATTTGCCCTCTCTATTTTCCGGACTTTTATAGTAAATATTATACGATAATTCCCCAATTTAATCAATAGTAAATAATAAATTGGTAAGACATATTATTTTATTCCATTATTGAGAATGTTTTCCACTTCCTCCATCTGGCCCAGAAGCATTTTCTGGCGGTCGTCAAAAAGAAGACCTTTATTATGCCTGTAATACTGGTCAGAACCGTTCTCCCGAATGAACCAGAGACTATAATAGTTGGCATTCAGTTCTGTGATAAATGCCACCATTTCCTGGCTGTCCCCAAAAGCAGCTTCCATGAAGTCGAAGACGTTCTGAAGAGTAAGAGATATTTCGTCGGTTCGGTTTTCG
The DNA here is from genome assembly GCF_020686995.1 of Blautia fusiformis. Classification (NCBI taxonomy): domain Bacteria; kingdom Bacillati; phylum Bacillota; class Clostridia; order Lachnospirales; family Lachnospiraceae; genus Blautia; species Blautia fusiformis. The sequence continues at coordinate 23,804 of NZ_JAJEPT010000012.1, read as the reverse complement.
TAGGCTTCGGTTTCGGATTCGAAGAGGACTTTCACAAACTCATAGTTCCTGTTTGATGATGGAATTTCCGATTCTGCTGCGGCACTTCCGCCTCCTGCCAGCTCTGAACCTGATCCGGTTTTATCTGATCCGATTGATTCCGATCCAATTGATCCCGAGGTTGATTTCAATCCGGACGCATTTTCAAAGAATGACACAACACGTTTCTGTATACGCTCCTGCTGTTTTGTAAGAAGCTCACTCTTTTTGTCCTTTTCAAAATCCGCCTCTGCTTTTTCCATGAGATTTTTTGCTGTGAGGCTGTCCTGATCTTCTCTGAAGTACACCATATAATCATACAGTTTCGTGAGGTAGGCATCGGTAAGATAGCATTCTGTAAAAAGCTCGCTGAGCTTTCCGTTGAGAAGGCTTACAATGCTCAGATGCTCGTCCAGGGAGGCTGTACGGATCTTGCCCAGAGTAATGGGATCCCACTTTCCTTTCAGGATGTCCTCCACTTTATAATCCGTTCTGTATTTATAATAGAGAGCCAGATAGCTGGCAAAATCCTTCGCGATCATCCTGTGCTGAATGTACTGGCTGACCACCTCACGGTCTACGGTTTTTCCAAGGATCTCATAAACCTGGATCAGACGGGAAAGATCCTCCCAGCCTCTGGCTGTGGCAAAGATCTTTCCGTCTACGGTATTCTCCACCCTGTAGAAATTTTTTCTGCGAAGCTCCAGATAGGAGATCACCGCCGGATGAATTCCCTGCTGATAGGCGTATTCCTTCCATACATCAAAGTCTGCCTCCACATCGATCTTCTTGATACGGTCCAGAGTGACCACATCGAATTCCCGGACGGATTTGTTATATTCTGGCGGGTTGCCTGCTGTGACGATTACCCAGCCTTCCGGCACCTTCTGGTTTCCGAAGGTTTTTCCCTGAAGGAACTGCAGCATCATCGGCGCTAGTGTTTCAGATACGCAGTTGATCTCATCAATGAACAGGATGCCTTCTTTCAGACCTGTTTTTTCCATTTTGTCGTAAACGGACGAAATGATCTCACTCATGGTATATTCCGTGACAGAAAATTCTTCCTCACCATAATTCTTTTTTACAATAAAAGGAAGTCCCACAGCACTCTGCCTGGTGTGGTGGGTAATGGTATAGGAAACAAGAGCAATCCCGCATTCCCTTGCTATCTGTTCCATAATCTGTGTCTTTCCGATTCCCGGAGGGCCCATAAGAAGGATCGGTCTCTGTCGGATTGCCGGGATCCGGTACTCACCGAATTCGTCCTTTAAAAGATATGCTTCTATGGAATCTCTGATCTCCTGCTTTGCTCGTTTTATATTCATGGTATTCTCCTTTTCACGGCATATAAAAAACTGCCTGCAGGATCCTCCGCCTAAAACGGGTTGCCTTGCGCGACATCTGCAAAAAATATGCCTGAATCCAATGATAAATCGAAAATTGAATTCAGGCAAGTTTTTCACTACTATATAATTTTTTTTATTCTGCTGTCAGTGTGTGTATCAGGTTCAGAATACGTCCCGCACACATTCTGACAACTTCTTCCGAAAGCTTTCCGTCTTCAAAAGCTTTTCGGATATTTTCTGCGTCGTCTGCATTACCAGGCATGATAATATCATTTCCTGCTGTCACGCATTTCCACGGAATACTTCCATCTTCCGGAACCGTTGTATTCCAGTCTGACATGATCACACCGTCAAATCCCCATTCTTTTCGGGCAATGGCTGTACAGAGATCAACACTGTTTGCAGCATGGACACCATTCAGTAAATTATAGGAAGACATGATTGCCACTGGTCTGCTTTCTTTAACTGCAATCTCAAAACCACGCAGGTAAATTTCCCTCAGGGCACGTTCTGATACCTGTGCATCTACGCCCATACGATTATCTTCCTGATTGTTGCAGGCAAAATGCTTAACGGTAACACCGCAGCCAGGTCTGCTCTGCACTCCTTTTGTCATGGCTGCTGCCATAGTTCCGGAAAGCAGCGGATCTTCGGAATAATACTCAAAATTTCTGCCGCACAGAGGGTTTCTCTGAATATTAAGACCAGGTGCTAGCCAGAGATCTATGTGGAATTCTTCCATTTCTTCTGCCACTGCTATTCCAACTTTTTCCACAAGGGCAGTATCCCAGGTCTGAGCCAGTGCAGTTCCAACCGGAAATGCCGTACAGAACTGATAATATCTGTCTGCGTTTTCGTGAGTCTCATCTGTTCTCAGGTATCCATTTTCCAGAGATCCAAGGACACCGATTCCATATACTGTGTCTGTTTCTCTGTCTACTTCATAATTCTGCTGAAGTCTCAGTCCTGCCGGCCCATCGGCCATGATCAGTGGGGAAACGCCATATTGCTCATAAAGAGCAGCCGTGGTCTCACCGGCAGAGCCAGGAACACGGATTCCTGCCGCCCCCAGATTACTGGAGATTCCAGCAATATTCCCATAAAACAGCGGGAGCAGATCCTTTGCAGGAATCTTATTTTCCGGTTGGCAGGTGCATTCTGTTCTCTTCTCTGGTTCAGGATAATAGATATATCTTCCAATCTTCTCATTCTCTGCCTTCTCTTTCCATTTCAGAGTTCTGGCAGAAAGATTCTGGCGGTCATAAACTTCTTCAGTAATATCAGTCTGATTCTCAAGGATATTCGTTTTATCCAGGATCACACTCTCCGGCACTTCAAGCATTGCAACCAGCGTAAGCGATGCAATGCTGTTTCCGACCCAGACAGCATAATAACCTTTTTCAGCAATCCAGGCATGCTGCTCTTCGGAAAAATATGCCAGTGTCTTTCTGTCGATCCTGATTTTCAGCAGTTCTTTTTCCCCCGGCTTCAGAAGTTTTGTTTTTGCAAAGCCAGCCAGTCGACGGTATTCCTTCCCTAATTCATCCTGTGGAAGAGACACATAGACCTGCACGACCTCTTTTCCCGAAAAAGTTTCTCCTGTATTCGTTACCTCTGCTTCAACTTCAACGCCATCCCCTGATGTTTTCATCCCATGGAAACGTATCTGCATTTCTGTGTAAGAAAGTCCATATCCAAACGGAAACAGCGGTTTTACACCAAAAGTATCAAAATAACGATATCCTGTATAAATTCCTTCCTTGTACTCTTCTCTTTCAAGCTTGCCATTGAGATAGCTGTATTCCTCTGCACACGGATAATCCTCATACCTTCTGGCCCATGTTGCAGTCAGCTTGCCGCCTGGAGTTACCTTTCCCAGAAGGACATTGGCGAGGGCAAGTCCGCCTCTTTGTCCAAGCTGGGAAATATTCAGGACAGCACAGATATTTTCTGTTTCTTCCAGAATATCTGTCAGTTCTACCGGACCGCCGGAATTCAGGATAAGTACTGTAGGAATCTTCTGTGCATCAAGGAACCGGATATCCTCCCGCTCCCGTCTGCTCAGATAATAATCTCCCTCGACCCTGCGCCTATCCTTTCCCTCACCGGAAATCCTGCTTACCACATAGATTGCTGTCTGGGCATCGACAGTATCTTCTGCTGTGACTGCACGGCCTTCCGGCATTGCAAAGGGATTTTCCGCATAGGCATCAAAAGGATTTTCCACAAACTTTGCTTCTTCCAGTATTTTTTCTTTCCATGCCCGGCGTGCTTCTGCGTATATTGACTCATAATTGGCCAGCCATTTCTCGCTTACGACCTGAATACCGTTTTCTTTCAGTCCCTGATAAATAGAAATGTTACTTCTGTTATTCACATCACCGGAACCTGTTCCGCCTTTCACTGTCTTTCCCGCACCGGCGCCGTATAAACCTATTTTCGTGGAAATATTCAGAGGGAGTATTTTTTTATCATTTTTCAGCAGTACAATACCCTCCTCTGCTGCTTTTTCCGAAAGAAGACCGTTTCGTATTTCACGGTCTGACATGCTGTGTTTCTTTGTTCCGCTGTGTTTCCATTTCTTAACTGTCATATCTTACCTGCTACCTTTTGTTATTCTTTTACGCCTCCAAGTGTCACTCCTGCGATGATAAACTTGGAAAGAAGGAGATATACGATAATGATCGGCACAATGGCAACTGTGATCATCATGTAAATCTTACCCATATCAAAATTCATATAATCTGCTCCACGAAGTGTTGCAATCAGGATTGGAACAGTCATCTTGCTTTTAGACTGGATAACCAGAGCAGGAACGAAATAATTGTTCCAGGAGCCTACAAATGTAAAAATCGCCTGTACAGCGATTGCCGGCTTCATGATTGGCAGGACAATACTGTTGAAAGTACGGAATTCTCCGGAGCCGTCAATTCTGGCTGCTTCTACCAGTGACATCGGCAGTGAGGACTGCAGATAGCTGTACATAAAATAGAATACGGCTGGTGACGCAACAGACGGAATGATCAACGGAAGCAGGGAATCATATAATCCCATCTTTGTGATCAGACGAAGGAAGCCCATTGCAGTTACCTGTGTCGGCATGACGAGGATCGCCATGATAAATGTAAACGCTACATTCCTTGCCTTGAAATCATAGGCATAAAGACCATATGCTGTCAGTGAGGAAAAATATGTACATAATACTGCACTGCATCCGGACACGATAATACTGTTAAGAATTCCCCTGAACATCGGAAAGCTTCCGTCATTTGCAACATTCATCAGGTTTTTCCAGAAATATTTTCCAGGAAGAGCAGAAAATCCCTTCTGAAGCTCTGCATGAGAATGAGACGCATTCACGATCAGTACATAAAAGAAAAAGAGACACATAAAGGAAAGAATAATAAGTACCACATGTGCCACGATACTTCTGATCCTGCTGGCTGTCTTATCTTTCATCATTTTGTTTTTCTCCTTTCTGCTCTTGCTCTCTTTTTCGCTGCTTTCTTAGATCCGTCCGGATCATTGTCGTTAGTCATACGATATACAAAGAAGCAGAGGATTGCACTGATAATAAACAGGTATACAGACAATGCTCCGGCCATACCATAATTCTTGCTCTTCAGATGGCTGTTCAGGAACATAATCAGTGTCATGGATGTTCTGTCCGGATTACCCTGTCCGTTTGTGAGGATCTGCGGTACATCAAACATCTGAAGGCCACCGATGATGGAAGTGATCAGAGTATAGGAAAGAATCGGACGAATCAGTGGAAGCGTAATATAGACGAAACGCTGAATGCTGTTGCATCCGTCCAGATCCGATGCTTCAAAAATATCCATACTGATTCCCATTACTGCTGCCATCAGCATGATGGTCGTGTTTCCGAACCACATCAGGAAATTCATGAAACCTACCAATGATCTTGTTCCCAGAACAGAGCCCAGAAAATCAATCGGTTCCTTTATCCAGCCCAGTGAACACAAAATGGAGTTTACAGGTCCGTTTGTGGAAAACATGGTAAAAAACAGAAGTGCAAATGCTGATGCCATGATCAGGTTCGGCAGATAAATTACAACCTTAAAAAACTGCTTGCCATGAAGCTTCAACCTGGCATCAGTAAACCAGCATGCAAGCACCAGTGCAACAACGATCTGCGGAACAAATCCGATCACCCAAAGGATCAGTGTATTCAGTCCGTATTTCAGCATGTCAGAATGCAGAAGACTGACATAATTGGCAAGTCCTACAAAATTAGGACCAATCTGCTTGATTCCAGAACGGAAATATTCAAAAAAGCTGTATCTCACTGTATCAAACAGCGGAATCAGCGAAAAGATAAAATAGATCACAAAAAACGGAAGAATAAATATGTATCCCCATTTTCCGTAATTAACGCTCTTTTTCTTCATAATGCTCTTCCTTTCCAGCAAACTGCAGGATCCAAAGATCCTGCAGCATCAACAATTATCCTCATGTGGTATTTATTCCGGCCACTGGATCTCTGTGATCTCCGGATAACGCTCCTGAATAGCTGTCTCAAAGTTGGCTTTTGCTTTGTCAAAGTCTACTTTACCCTGGAAGTAATCACTGAAAGCGTTCTGGATCAGCTCTACACAACCCTGGTCATATGCGGAAAGCGGTGCGATCTTGATATTCTCTGCAACCGGTGCAAAATACTCAAACGGGTTCTGTCCACCAAGGAAATCAGATGCGAAATCTGCATTTGTAGCTGCATCTTTCATACCGGATTTTGTATTTGTAAAATCAGAGTATTCTTTGGAAATCTTAAGAAGATTATCCTTATTTCCCGTCATTGCCAGAATAATATCTTTGACATGTTCCGGATCATCTGTTCCTGTTGCAGCCTGAATGTAAGAACCACCCCAGTTGTATTCCTGCGGAGGATTTGTAACAGCCCAGTCACCTTCTGCTCCATCCCAGTTTGGTTTCAGAGTAAAGTCGATACCCCATGCCGGGAAGAGGAATGCGAATACCTTGGACTCAGAACTCATTGCCTTGTTCCAGTCATCGTTCCACTGACCTTTTACAGTTTTGTTAAGATAACCTGCATCCAGCCACTCTTTGGAATCTTTTACCCAGTCCATGATCTTTGAATCTACTTTGATCACAGAATCACCGGACTCTACCCACGGATTCTCAATGCTGTTTCCATATAAACGAAAAGTGTCTGCATAAGAAGCAAATGTATAATATCCTTTTTCTTTCAGCTGAGCTGCTGTTTCTTTAGCTGTATTCCAGTCTTTCATCTTCTCGCCAACTTCTTTCGGGTCATCAGTACCGAAAACATCTTTCGCAATGTCACGACGATATACAAGGACACCCGGGCAGCACTGCCATGTGGCGCCTCTCTGTACTCCATCCGCATCAGAAGCTGTTGTTTTCGTGAAATCATACTGATCTGCAAGATCCTTGTCCGGATCAATGCCAAGATCAGTAAGAGGCATTGCAACATCTGCATCTTTGTCTGTATATTTGAATACATAATCTGTCTCAGAAAGGAATATGTCTACCTTATCATCTGCACTTGCATCAGCCTGGTTGAGAAGTGCCTCATCCAGTTTCTGCTGATATACGCCATCCTGGTTCGGATTTACGATCCAGTGGATCTCTGTACCATCTTTCAGTTTTGTAACTGTACCATCTTTGGAAGTGGACTCTACTTCCGGATAAACAGCTTCCAGTCTCTGACGGAACTCATCATTCCAGGAATAAATATTGATCACTTTTCCCTCATCCGATCCTTTTGCAGATACACAGCTTACATTTGCTGCCATCATTCCACAAACCATTGCTGCTGCAAGGATCATAGATACCGCTCTTTTTTTCATAGTATAAATCCTCCTTTTTCTGTAGCATCCCCGATGCTTTACCTTTGATGATAAAAGTATACCATTTTTTTATCTGCGATTATATTATTAATCTTAACAAAATGTCAGATTCATGTCATAATATAAGAAACCAATACATTCCTTAAACATCAACATATAAGGAGGATATCAATATGTCCATTTCCCAAGACTGGATTACTAATGAACTGGAAGATACAGAACTGGAAGCTCTTCATCGCTCTCCCTCTGTGGAATATTCTTTTTACAATGCCGTAAGAGCCGGTGATATGGAAGCTGTAAACAAAAACTGCGAGGAAGACTCTTTTCTTCATCTGAAGGGAACCGGTATCCTCTCCAAAAATCCTCTGATCAACCTGAAGTATCATTTCGTTGTCACTACTGCCATGCTCACCCGTTACTGTATTGACGGTGGACTGGAGCCTGAACAGGCATATCGTCTCAGCGATTTTTACATTCTGAAAATGGATTCCTGCACCACTGTACGCCAGATTGCAGATCTGCATCATATTATGGCCAGAGATTTTACCGGAAAAATGATCCTCCAGAAAAAAAGCTCTATTCTTTCCAGACCGGTCATGCAATGCGTGGACTATATTTACGGTCACATTAAGGAGCGTATCACCATTCAGGATCTGTCAGAACATACCGGACTCTCTCCCAGTTATCTGTCCAGAGTATTCAAACAGAATCTTGGAGTATCCATAAGTGATTACATCCGCGAAAAAAAAATCGAAAAAGCCACTCACCTGCTCCGATACTCTGATAAAGCAGTCGTTGATATCGCCAATTATCTGAATTTCTCTTCACAGAGTCATTTTATCCAGATCTTTGAAAACTTCACCGGCCTTACCCCAAAGAAGTACCGTGACAAATATTACAAATCCATGTGGTAAACATCCTTATTATTATGGCTGATATTTTTTATCAGCATCAAAAACGACATCCCGCAGCTTTTTACAACTGTGGGATGCCGTTTTCCTATTGATACTTCTGTTTCTGTAATTTAACAATTATGTATAACCGATTTCGGTTACATCAGTTCCACTTTGATCCTGTGTGTTTCTTTTACAGAAAGCTTTTCGAGCAGTTCCCGATCTATACGTACACAGGTACTCTGTTTGTTTTTCATTTCCTTTTCATCGCACCATACTGTTTTTATTTTATATTCTGAAGGAAGTTTTTTCTCCGGATTGCAGATACAGATCTCCAGCTTTCTTCCGGCAAATTCCATAGTAAGAGATGCCTGTCCATTCTCATTATACTGCTTCGGCATCAGTGCCGGCGCGATCACCAGATCTCCAAGATCTCCTCTGACGCCAAATACCTCTGTGATCATAGTCAGCATATACCAGCTTGCAGCACCGGTAAGATATGCATACAATCCTCTTCCCTGATTATCAAAATATTCCGGAATTCCAGGATACATCCTGCTGTTCTCAAAATCCATGGCAGCGTCCAGAAGCGTTTCCAGAACTTTATATCCTTCTTTTGCATAGCCGTTTTTATACAGTGCATTGCCATACATAACAGCCATATGGGAAAATACCGCTCCGTTTTCCTTTTCTCCATAAGCAAACCCGAACATTCTTCCCAGATCAAATTTTTCTTCATGGAAATTGGTATTCAGGCGATATCCTCCTGCCTGACGGTCAAAAAGATATTTATCCGCACTTTTACAGATAGACTCAATCTGATCTTTCTGTGCGGTTTTACTCATGATCGCAAATACCTGACTGGTAAGCATCATACGTACCTGGCTGTTTTCTGCCCTTTCCACAGGACGTTTATGATCATCATAATATCCGTTGAACCAGCCGTTTTCTCCGTCTTTTACCCATTCTCTTCTGCGGATGTTTTCCATCATCCAATCTGCCTTTTCATCCAGATTCCGGCTAAGCTGGTCCAGACGGATCACAATAGTATTTCCGCTGATATCATGTGCACATTTTTCTGTGTACTGTCTCAGAAGCTGCTGCTTTTTCTCCGGGCTTTCATAAAGCTCACGGTCTCCGGTAAACAGGATTTCCATTTCTTCCGCAACTTCAATCCTGTCAAACATTTCCTTTTCCTGAAGTTTTCTCAGATATTCTGCGATGTTCTTCATATTTCCAGCATATGCACAGGTAAATGCCACACTCTCACCATTTTCCCATGCCATATCCATGGCATCGTTCCAGTCTGCCCCGTGAAGTTTCATCTCGTTGTGCTCTCCTACATCATAAAAAGCACAGAGATTTTCCAGCAAAATGTGTTCCAGAACCGTTCCGTAATAAACCTCACCGGATTCTGTTTTCTGATTTTCTCCATAGGCACTGCTCCATTTTTCATCATGCGCAGTTCCTCTTTTTGTCTGAAGATCCTTGAAATATGGAATCTTCTCAAAAAGGACATTCATATCCCCGGTCTGATCCATATAAAGCTTCGTTGTCACAAATGGCCAGAAAGCATGATCCATCCACACGCGGGCAATGTTGTTGCGGTCTGCGATAAATTCCCCCTGTCTGTTTCCGATGATCGTGGCATTGGTTCCATCGATGCGTACTCCACCGTAATTATCGACGATCATCTGACGTACAACAGAAGGCTCCATGATCAGAAGTGCCAGACAGTCCTGCCAGAGATCACGCCAGCCTCTTCCACCTTTTCCATAATCATGATACGGTAGGAATGAACAACCGTAAATTCTTCTTAATATCGGCTGGAAACAGATCCATTTCAGATAATTATCTCTGTCCTCATCACCTGTCTCAAAAGAAACATTCACTTTTTCTGTCCAGTGTTTTTTTACATGTTCAAATTCTCTTGCAACCTGTTTTTCAGTTCTGTAAAACCGTGCAGTCTCCTCCGGCAGCTGATTTTTTTCAGATATTCCCGCTGTCACAACATATACAGCTGTTTCATGTGGTCTCAGAACCCTGGATGCAAAACGAATACCACCGACAGCTTCCTTTCCTTCAATTTCTGTCCCTGCCGGAACACCTTTTTTCTCTTCTCTGACCACCTCCGGAATCAGGAAAGAACCGCCTTCTCCGATAAACATTTCCACATCAGGATAAAAGCTTTCCGGTTCCGTTCCCTCGCCTTCAGATCCATATACAAAATATGCAGTATTATTCTTCTGATGACCTCTTTCATCAAAAGAAAGCACCGGTTTTACTTCAACACCGTACTCCGTTGTTCTTATCCTGTGCAAAAGGGAAGTCACATGCCTGTGATCTCTGAGATTGTCTGCACTTCTTCCATATACAGGTATTACAGCAACCGGTGTGATCTCCTGTTCTTCCTCTTCAATATTGGTAATCTTTACAAGATGGACCTCCGCATCACCTTTCACTGTCACAAAAGACAAAATCTCTGACTGAAGTCCGTATTTCTCAGAAGTTCTGTGCAGCTTCTGCCACATAAATCCGGCTTCCAGGCTGCTTTTATCCTGTTTATCAGTATATTTCTGAAATTCCTGTTCTGCCGAAACTCCGCATGCTGACCAGTAACCTTTTCCTTTTATCTTGCACCAGAAATTTCTGGTGTTTCGATTATTATGAAGATTCTCAATGCTTACCGGTTCCAGCAGAAAATGATTCTGATCCAGTTTGCTGTCTCCTCCCAGAGAAGGGGTGATCGCGGATTTCAATCCGTTTTCTCCGGCCAGAGGTATATATAAACCGCTGTAATTCTCCGGATTTTCTATGGAAAAGCTTCCATTTTTATCCTGAAATTTTATATATTTCATTCTGTGATCTCCTTCCTGCCAAAATAAAACGGTATTTATATTCCATTTTACTTTGTATTCATAAATGTGATCTCCTCGCAATTTATATCCATTATGTCATGACATATAGAATTCAATTTCTGTCTCACCGGTAAGTTTCTCCTGCGGAATATAATTACCCGGAAGTTCTTCTCCATTTACATAGAGTTTTTTACATCCGGCTTCCACATGTCCCGGATTCTTCACAGTGATATGGAGATGACATCCACGGAAATCCTTGCTTATCTCAAACTTCTCCCATTCTTTTGGAATCGATGGTGCTATACGTAAGCCATAGAAATCCGGACGCATGCCAAGAATTCCTTCTACACATCCTACCATCACAGTAGATGCTGTTCCTGTCAGCCAGTGCACATGAGATCGTCCGAAATTCGGGCTTGCTTTTCCTTCTGTAAACTGTCCATAGCAGTATGGCTCCAGCTGTCTGATCTCAGCCCTGTCATTCTGCGCTGCCGGAGCATTCTCCAGGAAATAATTAAATGCACGCTCACCATGTCCGCAAAGTGCTTCTGCCAGAATGAGCCATCCCTGTGACTGTGAAAAGATTCCCGCATTTTCCTTTGTTCCTGCATTGTAGATAACCGCAAGTGCTCCGTCGAAAGCATTTGCATGATATGGAGGATCCATAAGGATTGCACCGTATTCTGTATTCAATCTTTCATAAACCATTTGAAGAGCCAGATCTGCCTGCCGCTCTGTTGCAAGGCCGCTGATCACAGCCCAGCTCTGTGGATTCAGCCACATGTTTGCCTCCGGGTCAGTTCTCTTTCCGATAACCTCTCCCCGCTCCGTAAACCCACGGATAAAACGATCTTCATTCCAACAGAGTTCCTGGATCAATTTTCCAAGCTGCTCTTGTTTTTCTTCCAGGTATTTTATATATTTTTCATCTTTTTTGTATTTTGCAAACTCTTTCAGGATAGTCATTGCATAATAGAACTGTAATGCAACGAAAGTAGATTCCCCATCCTTTCCAAGTCTCAGACAATCATTCCAGTCTGCATAAAGTCCGGCCGGCATTCCATGTCTGCCAAGATGGTTCATGGAGAAGTCAATAGCTCTTTTCAGATGCTCGTATACAGTTCCTTCATCCTTGTTTGCAAACGGGATCACTTCATCGATGAATGCAAAATTTCCTGTCTCTGAAATATATTTGTATACAGTAGGGAACAGCCAGAGTGCATCATCTGCGCGGTATGCCGGATGACCGGTTTCCTGTACATAGGATGCATCATCCGGTGTATCCTCATGTCCCGGATTATGTGTGAATTTCACAAGTGGAAGACCGCCGCCGTTATCTACCTGTGCTGACAACATGAAACGGATCTTATCCAGTGCCATTTGGGGTGCAAGATGGATCACACCCTGGATATCCTGTACAGTATCACGGTATCCATATCCGTTACGAAGTCCGCAATAAGTAAAAGATGCTGCACGTGACCAGATAAATGTCATAAAACAGTTATATGCGTTCCATGTATTGATCATGGTATCGAATTCCGGACTTGGTGTTCTGATCTGAAAATGTGCAAGCTGTCCGTGCCAGTAACTGATCAGTTCTTCAAGCTCCACCGCGCATGTTTTTTCACAGTCTGCATAATGTGCTATAATCTCCGCTGCTTCATTATCCTCCTTCATTCCTGCCAGAAAAGCCATTTCCCGACTTTCTCCCGGTTCCAGAGTAATTACAGCTGAAAGAGCTCCACAGCTGTTTTCATTATAATTTCCCTCATTACATAATACACCAGCTTCAACCCCTGCTGGATTGTTGTATCCGTGATATCTTCCAAGGAATTTTTCCCTGTCACCACACCAGGAAGAAACCTTCTCTCCAGCCAGGCCGAAAAATCGGTTGAACACGTTCTTGTTATCAACCTCTTCCCCATCCTTAAGGCCGTCCAGATTCGCATGGATCATCTGACGTACACGATCTCCACAGAATACTGTTCTTGTAATATACTGGGAATACTGCAGATTCACCTGATCCTGTTCATAATTGCTGTTATTTGTAAACTCTGCATATCCAGTCACACTGATCTCACGTTTTCTGTCTGAGCAGTTGGTAACTTTCAGATTCCATACCTCGTAGGACTGCCCAAGCGGTACATAGTATCTCACCTCTGAATGTATCTCGCTGTAATCTGCCATCATTTTAGTATAGGCTGTGCCATGATGACATTCACTTTTATACTCACTGAGATCTTTGCCAACCGGCTGCCAGGATGCTGACCAATAATCTTTTGTGTCATTATCCCTGAGATAAATATATCTTCCCGGCTGATCAAACTGATTAAAAATATATCTCAGGATTCTGCCGTTCGCCCCGGATTTTGCAAAGCTGTATCCCCCTGCATTATTGGAAACGATTGCTCCGTATTCCGGCGATCCCAAATAATTCACCCACGGAGCAGGTGTGTCCGGCCTGGTAATCACATATTCCTTTTTTTCTTCATCAAAATACCCATATCTCATGCCATACAATCTCCTGTTCTGTATATTTTCCGTAACATTGTCTGCTGTTACCTATTTTCTACACTATAACTGATATGCAGATAGCAATATACAAAATAAAAGATTAAAATATCAGATTCATGACATAAGATATGGATATAATTCTTTACAATTCTTCCTCCGTGATCACCAGCTTCATGGCCCAGGCCGGGATATCCACATCCTCAGGCTCCTGCTCCATAAATACAAATGCTGTCCGGTATGGCGGCATCTTTGCCGGAAAAATACCGTAACCGTCTGTAAAATACACCAGTCCCTTCAGATTTTCAAACTCACGTTTTTCCATCAGCTCTTCCACATAAGCAAAAGCCGGACGGAAATCTGTACCTCCATCACCGTAAAGTTCCAGGCTGTCCATGTAATCCTGCAGTTCTTCTCTGCTGGTGATCTTCACATCCGAATGCACCTTCTCATCACACTGGATAATGTGTATATTTACCTTCTGGAAAAAATTCCCGCTGTCGCTTAAGATCCCATAGGTTTCCTCCAGAAATCTCTGTACCAGTTCTCCTGAACAGGACATGGAGGTATCGATCACCATGACAAATTCCGAAACTTTTTTCACTTCTCTGGTTTCCAGGGGTTCGATCAGCGGCATATTCCCGTAAAGGGAAAGCCCGTAGGTATAAAAATTATAATCAAAGCTGTCCGGATCTACAGTCAGTTCTTCCCGAAATACTGCAAACTTCCGCAGAAATTCCCGATAATCATATCGTTCCCGGTTCTCTATTTTCAGCTGATCCAGAAAATCTCCGTCCTGCGCTCCTGCCTCCCTGGAAAAGGTCTCCAGATCTGTCTCAATTCCTTCGCTGATATCTCCCCATTTTTTGCTCATCAGGGGATTGGGTTTCCGGTCGGGCTGCTGGTTTGCCCAGTATTTATGGTCGTCCACGTAGAACTCTTTTTCAAGCTGTGCCAGTTCTTTTTCCTTCAGAAATTCTTCTTTCAGAATCTTGTAGATTCTCTCTGCATTCAGCGTCTTCTTTTCCTTTTCCAGAAGACGGTAGGTTTCCCTCCGGAGAAGACTTCTGGAATATCGGACTGAGCGGTGGTAGATCCCGTCGATCATATGCTCCACTGCAATATCGCAGCTTAAATTCCACAAACGCTTCTCTATTCCCGGCTTCCCAAAGTGCCGGAAAATGCAGTGAAATACCATATGGAGATATCCTCGATTCACAAGAATCCTGTTTTCTTTATAAAGCCCGCCAAGCTGTGCCGGATGGAAGTACATCACAGCCCCGTCTGTTCCAAACGGACTGACCGAACCATCCATCTGATAAATAAAGCTGCTCAGCGCCACATCCAGAAAACGCATGCCAAGATACAGCTCGTCTCTTGCCGCCCGGAGGATGCTGCTGCCGATGTCCTGGAGACGCTGGGCCGCCTCCTGGGGATTGGATCCCTGACCGGGCAGGAAGTTATTTTTATTTTTTTCAGTTGTTTCTATATCACTCATAACTGAAACTTCTTTCTCCTTTTAACAGGGCACCTCTCATTTTCTGTCTCCCCGGCCACCTTCTGCTCTTCCTTCAGCATCCGGCTGCGTTCATTCATCAGAAATGCGGAAATCTCCATATCCTTCTTCCCGGACGCCACATCAATACTATGTTCCAGGCCCTCTCTGTTCCAGAGTTTTTCCCGAGAAAGCAGCTCCAGACCATTTAAGCTTCCGCTTTCCACCAGAAATTCCCCGATATCCTTAAGATTTCCCTGGATATAATCCTCATACTGCTTCTTCGCCTTTTCACTGAGCTGCCACGGATAACGAAGCCGCCCAAAGCTCATATCAACCAGAACCTCCAGCTTATCCATTACCACTGCCATATCAAACAGGCTGTCATACTCTGCGAAATCCAGTTCTTTGCTGTAGAAGCATTGCCGGTAATTGGTCCCTGAGCCATGATACTCCGTAAACAAAATTCTCGCAGGCGTATTCTCCACCGCCTCATCATAATGCTCCGGAAAAACCATATGCGCACGTTTTCCACCTGCCTCACCATTTTCATACAGAAAATCCACATCAATCTTCTGCCACAGCTCACCGAGGATCTCCTTTGCACAGGACTTGAGCCCTTTTTTCTGATGGATCACAAGCTCCTTCAGCCCGCTACAGCCCGTAAACGCCCCGGTTCCCACCTGCATCAGCGTATCCGAAAATTCCAGCCGCTCCAGCTTTTTGCATCCATAAAAAATATATCTTCCGATTTCCTTCAGTGTATCGGGAAAAACGATCTCCTGCACTTCCTCTCCGGCAAGAAGTCTCTCTTCTCCGAACGAAATTACATCTTCGCTCTCCCAGGTTTCTGCATCTTCTTCTCCATCCTTATGTGCA
The DNA here is from genome assembly GCF_020686995.1 of Blautia fusiformis. Taxonomy (NCBI): domain Bacteria; kingdom Bacillati; phylum Bacillota; class Clostridia; order Lachnospirales; family Lachnospiraceae; genus Blautia; species Blautia fusiformis. The sequence continues at coordinate 7,952 of NZ_JAJEPT010000012.1, read as the reverse complement.
GAAAACGCATACGGCGCCGCACTGACTACCGGAAGACCATTGATCTCTTCCGGCAGCACGATCCGGTCATCGGTACCATAACACCGAACGATCTCTATTGCATTATTTTTAATTCTGTAATGTATTTTCATCGTACACTTTCTTCCCTATGTCACAATAATAAAAATTTCTGTTTCCTATTGTAGACTTATTCCAAACAAAAAACAACCCATCGGACCACTGATGGCAAGTCAGTATCCTGCGGGTTGTTCGTTTCTTTTATCATAAGGTTGGAGGAATTGCTATATTTTTATCGGTCTATACTTTGAGTTTTTTCTCTTCAGGATTTAAAGTTTCCTGTAAACTTCCATACCATATCCGGCTGTTCCGGAAGATAGGTAACGTTAGGTCTCCAGGTCGCGATCACGGTATCTTTAGAATTGACCCAGAAGGAATACTCTTCCCTGTAGGAAGTGTTGAGCAGTCCCACAGACAGATATAACGTTTCCTGATCCATTCCATAAGCAATGCTGTGATATCTCTTTGTAAAATCATCCGGATAAAGATCGTTCTGTTTCCAGCTCTTAAATCCTGCATAAGCAATCTTTTTCTCACCCTGGACTATCATTTCCAGACGCAGTTTACATCCTTCCGGAATGATCTTTGCACTTTCAATGTTTCTCGGATTTTCTGTAAAAATAATCTCCCGGTTAAATAATCCACTGAGTTCTTTTTCCGCAGTTTTCAGTCTGCCTTCCGGCTGTGGCAGAGAAAGGCTTTTTATTTTTGCTTCCAGATATTTCTCTCCTTCTTCCCGTTTTTCTTCCGGGCAAGGTATGGAAACTGCTTCCTTCATATATTTAAGGCAGATATCTGCCGCAAGATATTCTCTCGCACCTGCGGTAATGCCAATGGCAACCGGAAGTTCCCGGAAGCACACCAAATACTGTCCAAATGCTCCTTCTGCCGCAAAGATCTCTTTTCCTGCTTTGATGTGATATGCATAATGAGTCAGTGCTTTTTTCTCATCTCCGGGAATTACGACTCTTGACTGTCCCATCTCTTCGATCCACCACTGTGGCACCAGCTGCTCACCCTTCCAGTTTCCTTTCTGGAGAAGGAGCTGTGCCAGTGTGGAAATCTGATCTGCGGTCAGATACATGCCCCAGCCGCCGGTATTATGTCCCTCAGGACTTGTAAGCCAGTTGATCTTTCCAAAACCAAGTTTGTCAAAAACACGTTTCTGCATAATGGACAGACAGTTTTCACCCATAACTTTGGTCACGATCCTGGAAAGTGTATAGCTGCATCCGGAATCATAATGAAAAACTTTTCCGATATCTTCTTTCAGCTTAGGCTGTCCAAGCCAATTCTTCTCCCAGTCTTTTTCCAGTCTGGAAAACCATACATTATTACAGCATTCCGGGGAACCGGCCTGCATGGTAAGAAGATCATATACGGTAATATTTTCCAGGGCTTCATCATATTCATCCGGAAGATCTTCTCTCACATAATCCAGAAATTTATCCTCCAGATGAAGTTTTCCCTCATCCACCGCAAATCCAACACAGATACTTGTTCCGATCTTTGATAAAGAATGCATCATCTGCGGCTCTTCCATTGAGAAAGGTGCCCAGGCTCCTTCAACAACCTTTTCTCCTTTATACCGTACAGAAATACTGTGTAATTCTACGGTGTTCTCAAGTTCCTCAAGCATTTTTGCCAGCTTGAACGGATTTAATTCATTCATTTTTTTCCTCCTCTGCAGGCTGCCATATGGATGTCTCGATACGGATTCCACCTTTTCTGGTGAGATATACACCAATCAGGATCAATGCAACCATAACTATAACAGCAGATACTGCATATACAAGTTTAATACTGAAAATTCCTTTTATAAAAATAATCGTGTAAATGATGATACTGATGGTACAGAATACGTAAAGTCCTGCACTGGAAAGGTGAAATTTGTTCTTCTTCCAGGTATCCGGATATTTCTTCGGAAGACGTGAAATTGCATACACAACTGTAACATTCATAAAAAATGTGATCACCTGGAAAATATTTGTGATCGTCACGATACTCATATCAAAAATGATCGGAAGCAACACTACGATCAGTGTGTAGGTATAGATCAGGTACGGTGCTCCGAAACGGTTTTCCTTCAGAATTCCTTTCGGCAGCCATCCATCCTTGGCAGCCTGAGCGATCGGATATCGTACATCATTAAATACACCATTCAAAGTAGTGATGATTGCCATGATCGGTCCGCCGATCATAAAAAGTTTATACACAATACCAGGAAGGATCTCCTGTGCTGCCGGAAGGATTGTTTCCACACCTGCAACCTTATCGTGAGGAAGCACCCCACCTGTAACCATCGCAAGGCCCACATAAATAAAAAGCAGACATGGCACGCAGGACATTGCCGCAAACGGAACATCTTTCGTTGCTCTTTTCGCGTCTTTACCATACCACAGAACATTGTAGTAACCATTTGCGGAATTGATAAGAAGAAGTGCCGCCAGCATAAAGCCTTTAAAGCCGCCGGTAAACATCTTATCTCCTGAAAAATCAAAGATCGGCTGTCTGATCTGTGTAAGTCCGAAAACAACATACAGAACCATTGTGATCAGAAGAACCGTTGATAATATCTTGCTTACCTTTGCAAAAATATCCATTCCCAGAAGATTCAGCACAAACAGGATAACAACACCTGCGATTGCCAGTGCTTTCACTGTAATTCCCGGGAGGAGATTATTCAAATACAATCCCAGTGCCAACGCAAAAGAACTGTTGAGGATCGGCGTTACCAGTTTCGTATAAGCTACCAGACCTCCGGTGCTGACTCCGGAAAGGTTCGTTACGATGGAATACGGGCCTCCTGCCACGCGCATGGTCCCACCAAGAATAATATACGGAAAAACCATAAAGAATCCCATGACAATCGCTGTCAGATAAGCAAGCCATACAGAATAACCGGTATAAGCCATTGCCGGTCCGATCAGAGTTACCATTCCGGAGCCGATTACCATTCCTACTGCGATCGCAAAAAGATCACCACGCTCAAGTATACCCGGTTTCGGTTCCGGCTTGTTCACAATTATGTTCTTGTCGTTCATTTCATTGCGCCTTTCTTTACTTTTTTACTTTTTATTTTTTATTTTTTATATTGTATACATAAAGAATAGTGAAAAACGCCGTAACTGTCAATAACAATTAACAATTTCGGCGTTTTGTAAAAATTATCTGTTCTGTTTTTGTATACTTTTTACAGAAAAATGGTAATTTCTACAGCCTAATTATACCGTTGCACAAAGTTCTCACAACTGCTTTTTATATGTTTCTGCATACGCAGATAACATTCCATAGCATCACCTTTTCGAATACTTTCTACAATTTCCTCATGCTCTTTCAGAGATTTTCTTACGTACTCTTCTTCATTTACCAGTACGCCTCTGGACAGTCCGTTCCACAGTTCTGACAGCATATTTTTAAGTTTATCATTTCCTGCTGCTGTCCATAATTCCATGTGCAAAGTCTGATTGAGACTTGAATAACTTTCAAAATCACCTTTTTCTATCTCTTCTCTGGAAACCTTGAGGATCTGATCAATCCTCTGAAGATCGATCTTATTTTCACAACACAAAACACAGGCTTCACTTTCCAGTGCCGCCCGCACCTGAAAATGTTCGCGGATCGTTTTTTCATTCACTCCAAGAACTACTGCACGTTTATTTCGCTCCAGTTCCAGAAGTCCATCTCTTGCCAGAATCTGAAAGGCTTCTCTTGTAGGTGTAATGGACACTCCAAGTTCCTGCGCAGTACTTTCCAGTGTCAGAATTTCCCCCGCCGGAATTTTTTTTGAAAGAATTGCCTCTCTGAGATTCGCCGCAATCTTTTCTCTTATGGGTAAAGTCTTTATTGGTTTAAGTCCCAGCATGTATATACTCCTGTTCTTATAGATCTTTTTTATTTAGATGAATATTAACAGTATTCTATTCTAGCGTATTTTTACTGTATTGTAAATTCCCATTAAGACAGGTACCCACATTCTTGCAGGAGACTTAACTGACTTACACATTTTATAAATACTGGCTGAACTCCACCTTCTCCTTATTCGGGCCTTCAATAGTAAAGAACTTCACACCATTCTCCCAGAACGGCAGGAAATGGACTTCATCATTGGTAGTATTCAGTCCGGCTGCTGTCACCAGCTCGTGGACTTTCTCCACATCCTTCACATCAATGGCAACATGGTCAATGGCGCCGGATTCCATTTTTGCTGCTTTGTTCTCGTAAGTCTCGATCACAAGATTTCCAAGCTTCAGGAAAGCAACCTTCTCATTGGCAGCCTCGTTCACCGTCTGGAAAGCGATCTTAAATCCCAGTGCCTCATAAAATTTAATGGTTGTCTCAATATCATTGGTTGGCACACCTACGTGCTGAACTCCGTTCATCTGATCTTTTAAATTCATTTCAAAACCCCATCCTTTCATAAATCTGACATACTCATAAACACAATCGCTTCGCAATTTAGATTCAACTCTGCTACAGTTTTATGAATACGATCACTTTGCAATTCTGCGTTCCACCTGTGCAAGCTCCGGCATTGCCGGGATCGCACCTTTTTTCTCCACGCAGAGACTGGCCACTGCATTGCCGAAACGGGCAAATTCCTTCAGATCCTCCTGGGTCAGCTCGTCCAGATGTTTCTCTGCTGTGCTGACTTTGTACAGGAAACCGCCCCAGAAAGAATCTCCGGCTCCGTTCGTGTCTGCGATCTGTTTCACTGCAAATCCCGGTACCATACAGCCGCCATCCTTGCCGTAAAGATATGCTCCTTCGCCGCCAAGTGTAACTGCCACAACTTTCACGCCCTGGCTGTACAGTGCTTCTGCTGCTTCCCGGACATCCTTATGATCTGTCAGAAGTTCTGTCTCTTCATCCGAAATCTTCATAAGATCCACATAGGGAACCAGGCTTCTCATATGCTTCTTCGCTGTCTTTTCATCCGGCCACAGAGATGCACGGTAATTGGGATCGTAAGAAATCACGCTGCCCTTGTTTTTTGCTCTTTTTACCGCATAAAACGTGGTATCTCTTGCAGGCTGATCCGTCAGGGACAGGGATCCAACATGAAAAATATGGGTATGATCCAGCACATCCACATCCACTTCTTCCTTCTGGATCTTCGTATCCGCTCCCGGTTTTCTTGCAAAAGAGAAAGTCCTCTCTCCAGTCTCGCTGACTTCCACAAAAGCCAGTGTAGTAAAATAATTTTCGTCCAGGAGCATACCCTTGGTATCCACGTTTTCTTTCTCAAGAACAGATTTCAGGAACTTTCCGTGCATATCTTTTCCTGCTTTACCGATAAATGCAGTATGAGCTCCCAGTCTGCTGGCTGCAACTGCACCATTGGCAGGTGCACCGCCCGGATTTCTGGCATACAGCATCTGTCCATCCTCATTGATATCCTGAGATGTAAAATCGATCAGGATCTCACCAAAGGTTGTGATATCATAGATGGATCTTTTCACAGCATCTCCTGTGTCCACAATAAGGTTCTGATCAAGCAGCTGAAAAAGGATCTTCTCGCATTCTTTCTCATTATCTGTATGTATATGAAGCTCTCCCTCGTCAAACTCAGGCATACTTAAGACACCAAGCATAGACTTCGCATTTACAACATAACGGCCATAACATAATTCTACATCATAGGGGATGGATTCTGCAATACTTACCAGCTTTCTTGCATTCTGCATTGTACCTAAAATTACTTTTACTATCATTTTTGTCTACTCTCCTATGCAAAATACTTACATAAACCGTTCTCGTAACCCTGGTTTTATTTTACATATTTATGAATAGTTGCCTTTACAGCTCCGGGTCCTGCGATCATCTCACGGAACATATCCTCGATCTTCTCTCCGACACCATCTTTATAAAGGTCTGTGAAGAACAATCTCTCATTGGAAAGGATCGGCTTCAGCTGATCCTTGAAGGTTTCCGGTTTTCCGATCACGATATCGCCAAGCTGCTCTGTGATCTCCTCATTCATCGGGTCCGGTGCAAGCTCAAATTTGTTTCCTTCGTCATCTACAGCCAGCATGTATCTCAGCCAGCCTGCGATTCCCAGCGGGATTGCTGTCAGTCTGGAAGCATCTCCAAATTTCTTCACATATGCTTTTACAGTCTCACCGAAACGGATACCTACCATCTGGGACACATCTACAGCCAGACGAAGGTTGGTATCTCCAAGATACTCATTCGGGAAACGGTCATTAAAGAGTTCATCCACAAATGCCTGCGGGGAAAGGATTCCAGGATCTGCAACTACCGGAAGTCCCTCGTCATAAGCAACCATACGGGCCATTTTCATCATATCTTCGTTCGTGTTCAGCATATGTGCAAACAGATCATAGCCAAGTACCACACCAAGAGGGCCGGTTGCGGAATGTACAGGATTCAGGCATACGGTTACTTTCATTCTCTCGGAAAGATTGACGGTATTTCTGTCCGCCATATATACGCCGAAGCCTTTTTCCAGAGCAGGGCGTCCGTTAGGGAAGCTGTCCTCGATAACAAGATACTGTGGCTTCTCAGCATTAACAAATGGTGCTATGTATGTCTTCTTTCCTGTGATCACCGGCTGCATGTCTTCAACGCCAAGCTTCTCAAGGTCTGCTGCGATCTGCTCGCTTGGACGAGGTGTGATCTTGTCGATCATGGTCCACGGGAATGCAACCACCTTCTCGTCCGTTACATAATCTACGAAGCCATCATCTACGAAGCCCGCTTTATGCCATTCCTCTGTCATAGTCAGCACGGACTCACGAAGCTTGGCGCCGTTCTGTGAGCAGTTGTCCATGGATACCAGGGCGATCGGATATTTCCCTGCTTTATATCTCTCATTCAGCATAGCCACAAGAACTGCCATTGCTCCCGTTGCCTTATCCGGTCCGTTCTTAATATCTGCTTCCACAAACGGGAACCATGTTCCGTCTGCTTTCTGGAGTGCATAACCCTTTTCTGTGATAGTGAAGGAAACCAGCTGCAGGGATTTAGCCGCAAAAATTTCTTTCAGGCGGTCCCATTGTCCAGCATCAGATGACTGTGCTTTCACTGCTTCTGCAAGCGCCCCAAGAACTTTGTATTCACGGGTTCCATCACCGTGGAGAATGACATTTAAGCCAAGGTTGTCATATGGCGCGTAAATCTTATCTACTACATCATAATCAAAGGTCTCTACACATGTGATGCCTCTGTCAAGAACTCCCCCTTCCAGAAGACCATCTGCAATACCTCCGATAAATACACGGAAGATATTTCCGATTCCGAAATGTACCCAGCCTGGCTCCTTCTTCGCTTTCTCAGTAACTGCCTCTACATCGTATCCTGGAAGATTGATGCCTGCTTTCTCCCATGCTTCACGCTCTTTGATTCCTTCTCTTGTTAATTTCATGATAGAACCTCCTTTTTTTCGTTCATTTCGTTATTTATGTCTTTTACTTATGTTTATGTCTTAACTGTAAGTAGAGTATAAAACTTTCCTTTTTAAAAATCTATTGGCAAAGCGTCTAATTTTACTCTTATTTTTTTGTTTACTTTTACCCGTTCTCCCCTACATTGCATTTCCCGCAAATTTATACTAAAATACATTTAACAAATGTAGCAAGAATTCTCTCACCTCTTCAGGTGGTGAGATGAATTGCACATCGGAGCATGTCTGCTCAAAAAAATCTCTATAGTATAAAAGAAACACTTGTTCTCCCTTCCCTGATGTAGTATACTGAAAAGAACAATTAGTTCATAAATACATATCCGTTGATATAAGAAAAAGGATGATAAATATAATGGAGTTAGACCATGAAAGATGCATTCTGGGGTCAGATATTCTGTCTGCTCAGTGCAGGCGGAGCAACGATTGAAACGATACGGCAGTATATAGAAAGCCAGGGTGAGAAGAATGA